>NZ_JBBOCA010000001.1:304106-608212 GCF_038002225.1 Paenibacillus sp. FSL R7-0204 | reverse complement strand
TCAATCTTGCCGCCATTCATAACAAAGATCCAGTCGGACATCGCCAGCGCCTCTTCCTGGTCATGGGTGACGAAGATGAACGTGATGCCCAGCCGCTGCTGCATCTCCCGCAGAATATACTGCATCTCCGTACGCAGCTTCAGATCGAGCGCAGACAGCGGCTCGTCCAGCAGCAGCACCTGCGGCTCGTTGACAATGGCGCGCGCAATGGCGACACGCTGTCTCTGCCCGCCGGACATTTCATTAATGGCCCGCTGATCATAGCCGACCAGGTTGACGAAGCGCAGCGCTTCCTGCACCTTTTGCTGAATGACATCCTTCTTCAGCTTCTTGATGCGCAGTCCAAACGCCACATTCTCGAATACGTTCAGATGCGGAAACAGCGCATAATCCTGAAACACCGTATTGACCTGCCGCTCATTGGCGGGAATGTGGTTGATTTTTTTGCCGTTAAGATAGATCGAACCTTCAGTCGGCTCCGCGAAGCCGGCGATTAGACGCAGAATGGTCGTTTTTCCGCAGCCCGAAGGGCCCAGCAGCGTGTAGAATTTACCGCGTTCAATTTCGAAGCTCACGCCTTTGAGTACAGCCTCTTCGTCGTCGTATTGCTTAATCACCTGGTCAAAAGAAATAATAGTGCCTTCCGGGGTAGCTATAGCTAACAACCTCCCTTACTTATGTAGTACAACCTATTTTACCCGCTTCTTGCGGGAGACAATCCGGCAGCGGCATGCCCAGCACGGATAAGCGACAATTCCTGCCTTGGTTCGACAGGCTTCAATATATATAGCATAAAGGAATCCTGCAATATATGCGATAGCTTACATTGTGAAATCACGCACAAAAACTTAACAAGTTCGTAAAATCTTGCCCGCCTCCGGCCTGTTTTGAGGTGCTATAATGAAAACGGATGAAAACCATAAAATTTTTCCTATTTACATGAAAGAAGATGACAAACATGAACGAGGGCTTACAGGAGCGCCTTGAAAAGTTCGGATTATCCTTATATATGATACGGATTACACTCGCCGCTTCGCTCTCGTGGCTGGCCGTGCACATTATCTACGGGGACCATTACCTGTACTTCGCCCCGCTGGCGGCGATTCTGATTACCCAGAGCAGCGTCAAGGCCTCCCTTGAAAAAGGCGTCTACCGTATGACCGGCGTGGTCCTTGGCGGCATCGTCAGCCTGATCGTAGGCAAGTTCTTCGATGTGGGCGCATTGTCGATTCTGCTGATGCTGCTGATTGGTATTGGGGTGGCTACCGCCTGCCGGATCAATATCCAGGCCGTCTCCCAGGTCGGTGTCACCTCGGTGCTTGCACTCACCTTCTATCATGACCAATATATCGTCTGGAGAGTCGCCGAGACGCTGATCGGCGTGCTGATTGCCCTCATCATCAATATGATTATCGTGCCGCCCAAGAGCTTCGTCAAGGTCAAGGACCTGGCGCTGAAGGGCAGCCTGACCTTATCCGATGCCTTAACCGGATTCGCTGCAAGCGGCCGGGATGCCGCACAGGCCAAGGCTGCTCTTGAGAGCTCCGGCGAGCTGCTGAAGAAGAGCGACCGGCTGCAGAAGGAGATGCATTACACGCTGTCTCATTACCAGTGCCGTAAGGACATTGGCAAGCTAACACAGACGACCACCCATCTCATCAAGGTCCACTCCTATGTCAAAGCCATAAGCGAAGAGATCGCCCTGCTGCCGGCCCATTATGCCGCAGCCGACTGGATGCTGGAGGTTGTAACCGCAACGGCAGACTGTATCGCCCTGTACGGCACACGAACGCTATCGGATGCCGAATGCAGCGGACGGTCACTCCCCGAGAGTCTGAGAAGAGCCCGCGATGTGCAGCTCGCCTGGTTCTCGGAGCTGCAGGATCAGTGCCCGCTCGCGGCCTTCCGTGATCTCGGTGCGGTGTTCTCCCACCTGAACCGGATTCTTGAAGAGATCGAACGCGCCGATTATGCGGCCCTTTCCACCGTACCACAGCATGTCAAGGCACAGCCTGCACGCGCCATCCAATTCATACAAAAAGGACTCTTCCACAAACTATAAGCTTGGGAGGGTCCTTTTTTTGTGTTGTCCAGGTCGCGCTGCACCTGCCCGGCTCTCAAAATCGCCGCCGAAACATTTGCCGTCTTGATGCAGAGCGTTGCAATTGATGTACCTTGCTGGTAGGATGGGGTGCGCGCGGGTAAAGTAGCTCGGATGGCTTGAGTAGTTTCACTTGAGTAGCCCGGGTGGCATAGACGGGCTACTCAAGTGAAGTAACAGTTGGAAAAAAGGCACTTAATACAGCCAAATCAGCCGATTTGACTGAAGCAGTTGGAAAAAGTACATCTAATCCGCCGCAATCTATGAAATACGTTAAAACCGGGCAAAATAAGTGCTGTTTATCCATCTGCTGTTCCCATAGGCGGTATCTCTCCAGCAGGAAGTGGACAAAATCCACCTAAATACTGCGAATGTACCGGTGACACGAAATGGGATACACAAATTCCTCCTTAGTATAACGCGCGCATAGGTGAACGCCGAAAGCAGCAGTTAATCGGTTCGCAGGGCTGTACGCTGAAAGCGGTATTTATTCAGCAGGCAGATATCTCCAGCCCCCGTAAGCCGTAACGTTCTCGGCTCCAGCGGCGGCATAGCCTTCGCAGATGAAGCCGGTCACTTCGCGGCCATCGGCAAGCGCCACCCGTCCCAGGCCCAGCGGAGCCGGGATAAGCTCCGCGAATGCGCCCAGCGATTCCACTGGCATCTGCCACAGCTCCAGTTCGATTGCGCTCCCCCCTGCCACCTGTCTCAGCAGGCCCGGCTTCGCCGGCTCGGTAGGGAGCTTAACCAACTCATAGCAGGCTGCGGTCCGCGCCTCCTGCCAGAAGCGGGCGCCATGCTCCAGCATCTGCTTCTCCAGCGGGAAGCCGCGCATATGCAGCCCGCAAACCGCCAGGATAACCATGCCGGGATTTGGTGATTCGGCACCACTAGCTGCGCCAGTAATAGCACCAGTAGCAGCACCAGTACCAGTACCTACATCCTCACCAACGTCTGCCTCAGCAGCCCCAGCAGTACCACTAGTACCTACGCTACCCTCCGACTCCGGCGTTTGGCGCTCTGCCAGAAATTGAGCCTCGTTCCCAGCAGCACTCCCCGCACGCTCACCATCCTCCTCAGGCATATGCCCCTCCGCCAATAGCCGCGCACCGGCTCCGGCAAGCAGATGCTCGCTGTCTGCCAGAGCGAACAGCGTAATACCGAACGGCAGACCCTCTGCCGCTTCCCCGGCGGGAATTGCTACCGCCGACAGGTCGAGCAGATTGCAGTGATTGGTGTAGCGGCCCATATCGGAGTTGGCCCCTACCGGGTTCGCCGCTACCTGCTCCCGGGTCCAGGTTCCGCCGCAGGTCGGCAGGATCAGCACCGCATCCTGCAGTAACAGCTCCGTTTCCCGCTTATACTGCTGCAAGCGGTGCATGGCCTGGAACAGGCTCGAAGCAGTGTGGCGCTCCGCTGCCCCGGACGAGAGAATCGACTCCGTTACCGGCAGCACAGCTTCACAGTGACTCTCTACGAATCCGGCCAGATCCGCCCATCGCTCAGCTACCCAGGGGCCATCGTACAGGATGGCTGCCGCTTCGGAGAACAGCGTACAGTCCACCCGTTCAATCGGCAGCCCCAGCGCCTGCACGGCCGCTTCAGCCCGTTCCCAGGCCCGGCGGTATTCGTCCGCATGGGGCCCGTAGAAGTCCAGCGGCGCTTCCGGCACCAGCAGCTTGCCCGGCAGAGCGGCAGCCTCCCGCTTCACGGAACGTGACCACGGATCGGCTGCATCGAAGCCGCGTGCTGCGCGGTCCACCGTGATTGCTTCCTCCAGATTGTGCGCGAATACGGTGACACAATCCAGGCTGGCACACGCCGGCACTACGCCCCGCACCGGCCAGGCGCCCAGGCTGGGCTTGAAGCCGACCAGCCCGTTCAGCGCGGCCGGCACACGGCCCGAGCCGGCGGTATCGGTGCCCAGGCTGAATACCGCCTGGCCCCGGGCCACGGCAACCGCCGAACCGGCGCTGGATCCGCCGCTGATGTACTCGGGACGCAGGGCATTATGTGTCTCGCCGTAAGGGCTGCGCACACCGACGAGTCCGGTGGCGAACTGGTCCAGATTGCTTTTGCCGACAGGAATCGCCCCCGCAGCCACCAATCTCGCCACAACTGCCGCATCCGCTTCCGGCTGATAAGCGAATTCAGGACATGCCGCCGTCGTGGGCAGCCCCTTGACATCGATGTTATCCTTCACCGCGAACGGAACGCCCCACAGGGGATGCTCCTGCGGATTCAGCTCTCGGAGCGCTGCCAGGTAGGGAGCGATCTGTGCCTCGGCGGGCGGTTCAATCCAGATGTTCATGTCCTTGTCCCGCTCAGCGCGGCGGATGACCTCCCGGATGACCTCCTCCGGGTCCAGCGTGCCGCTCAAATACTGCTCCCGCAGCCAACCGGCAGTCAGCTTCACGGGCCATTCTGTTGTTGCTGTCATCAGGCTTCATCTCCTTCTTTGCGTATCGGTGCCGGACCTGCGGCCCTTGCCCATCTCATGCAGCTTCAGCGCGAGCTGCAGCTCCAGCATATCGTCACCGTCATCCTGGCCGAGTCCCAGCAGCTCACAGGCCCGGTCAATCCGGTAGGTGACCGTATTATAATGAGTGAACAGCTCGCCGGAGGTCCGCTTGACGTTGCGGTTGCACTTGAAATACAGCTGGAGCGTCTGGAGCAGCGAAGCGTTATGCTTGCGGTCATACTCCAGCAACGGAGCAATATACTGATCCCTGTACTCGCTGATCTCGTCCAGCTCGGGCAGATGGTACAGCAGCCGGAAGACGCCCAGCTTCCGGTAATCCACATAAGACCCGCTGTAGCCGCTGATTTGGCGGATGCGGGCGATTTTGCGGGAGGATTCATAGCTGAACCGCACCTGATCGGGGCCGTCCGCAAGATCGCCAATACAGAAAGCGCAGGTCCCGCTGACGAACACCCGGTTCATCTCGGCCAGCAGACGCCCCAATGTCTCCTCCAGCGGAAGCTCCGGCTGCTCCGGCACGGTCAGGACCAGTTCCCCTTCAAGGATGGTCAGCTTCACATGCTGAAGGTCTGCCCGGGCACGAACCCGCTTCACTACCTGCTGCAGCTGCTTAAGCTCCGGCTTATCTTCCAGCCATCCGGCGGTTACAGCACGCAGCGGGCGCTCCGGGAGCGGGCAGCCGCAGGCCGCGCCGCGCAGCTTCAGATCCTCGGCAGCGGCAATCCGCCCGCTGATCCAGTCCTGCAGGAACTGGTCCACATACTTCAGCTCCACTTCCCGGCGGGCCCCGGCGTTGATCATCTCCAGGCCGACGAGCACACCGACCCGGTCAATCGTTAACTGATCCACTACCGACAGCTCGCTGTTCCACTCCAGCAGCACCAGCAGACACGGATCTGCTCCCTTGTCATTGACGGCCGAGACATAGGCACGGATGCGCCGTTCTCCAACTGTGAGGAAAGTAATGCCGAGACTGCCTTCCTGGAGAAGCTGTATCCAGGCCGGAAGCTGCTCCTCCAGCTGTAGCGCTTCCGCCTGCGGAGAACAGAAGACCTGATCCGTATCATCCAGCAGGACGACCGGATTATGCAGCATCCCGTCGAGGGTCAGCAGGAAATCCTCAATCCCGTCGCCATGGAGAAGCTGCTTCGACAGCTTCTGGAACCGGCTCTGCAGCTGCGAGAGTTCCCGCGCCTCCTGCACCAGCACCCGCTCCATAATGTCGCGGACCACATCGGAGAAGGAGGTGGAGGCGGGCAGCTCGAAGATCGGGAAGCCCAGCTGATCCGCCAGCTCCAGCGCCCGCGGCGGAATCTCATCGATATAACGCTTGGTTTTGATCCCGAGCGCGGACACTCCCTTCTGGTTCAACTGCGGAATAATCTCTGCGATCAGCTCCGGCCGGTTATGAAAGGGGAAGCCGCTCGTAATCAGGAACTCTCCCGGACGGACCCAGTCAATAACATCGGGAACCTCCATTACATTGACCCGGTTAATATAACGCCCAAGGCCGCCGGCTCCGGCCAGCAGGGCCGCTTCCTTCAAGTCGGGTATCAGCAGAATATCGCTGCAGGTCAAACCGGTAATTACATTGCTGCCCATGGCTCCGCCGCCTTTACTATAGCTTGGAAGAATAGATATCCTCGATTAGTGTAGTGCCGAAGAAGCTGTTAGCCGGCACCTCCGCCTCCCCCGGTACAAAAATACTGATCTGCTCCGAAGGAGAATCCCCTGTATTCCGAACAGAATGGACTACGCCCGCAGGCACATGGAACGTATCTCCGGCCCGGTAGCTGTACCACTCCCCGTCACATAGCAGCTTGACCTCTCCTACGGTAATATGAATGATTTCGACTACATCATGATAGTGCGGCAAGACCTGACCGCCGATCCCCAGCTTTTCCCACAGAATCGAACTCATCCGGATACCCAGGCGGTCCGCCTCCTTTGCAGAGACAATCTCCCGGTGATACAGTTCTATGTGATTCGGCATAAGCTCCCATGTCATATCTGCTGCGCTCAGCACTTTCGTTTCCTGTGTATGCATATTCGATTCCCCCATGATGGATAAAATGTAGTAGTATCCTATATTCCCCTCCGCCACTTTTCCTTAACTTAAATTTTTAGTTCAATCTATATAGCTCTGCTACCTGCGGCGGAACACAGCCGCCACCGGCCCTCCGCCCTTCGGCCCCTGATGCTCGCCTCCGCCGGAGACGTAGATCATCGGGTCGCCGCCGACATAGGCCAGCACACCCCCGACTACAGCCCGTGCATGGCGCGTATGATTGATATCCGAGTCATCCAGCATGATATGGCGGCGTCCGCGGATGATACCATCGGGATCAGCTTCAGCTTTGGCCAGCACCTGCACCAGCTCTTCACCCGGATACCGGTCCAGCAGGCCCTGAAGTGCAGCGCCATCCACTGCATCCTGCATCACGGCATGGTCGATATGGTACGGGCCGTCCGCAGACAGCGAGTTCCCGAACACAATCACTTCGCAGCAGGACAGCTCACTGCCCGCCGAAGTGGAGGCTACCGCGCTAAATCGACTCCAGTCTGTACAGATATCTTCCTCCTGTAGAGACGCACGATCCACCTCACCCAGCGCGACCCCGGCACCCAGTGCAGAAGCGCCTCTGGAATACCCCATCGATTTGTACGTATCCTCTGTCACCAGGGACGCCTGACGGCTGTGTGCCTCATAGATCTGTTCAGCGGTAAGCAGCGGACATTTGATCTGTACAAAATGCACATCCTCCGGTGAGGTGATGCCCGCCTCCTTAACCGCACGGTCCACGGCATCCGCCACGGCGTCCACCTGAGGGAGCCGTCCCAGCTCCTCCGGCCGGAAGCCCCGGGTTCTTGCCACACCAATGGCGAGCGACTTCAGGCCATCACCGGCCACCCCCGGCTCCCCCTGTCCGCTGCGGCTGATGACCGTGAAGTGCGGGCTGAGCACCCCTTCCGTACCGCCGGACATCACATAAGAGATGCCGGCAGCTCCTCCTTTTGCCGCTTCAGCAAAGAATCCTTTCAAGGCCATCACAGCATAACCCCGCGTAAAATCATTCACACAGCCGTTGCCCTCCGTCTTCCCCAGCACCGCGACCACTTCCTCCGGCCGGAACAGGCCTGCTTCCACCGCTGCGCTTAATCCCGACATATCATGCGGCGCGCCTGCTGGGATTCGAATGACCGAGCAGTTCATCATAGATCATCGCTCCTTGTCCAGAAAATAACCCGTTTCTCCAGCAGCCCGATACACCAGAACAGCAGCAGGCCGCACACCGCCGAAGCAATAATAGCCGAGAACATCACCGGCGTATCCATATGATAGGAAGAGACAAGCACTACATAACCGAGTCCCTTATTGGCTCCGACAAATTCGCCGACTATGGCACCGACTATGGCCAGCGAGGTGGAGATTTTGAGGGCAGAGAAGATATAAGGCAGACTCGTCGGCAGGCGCAGCTTCCAGAAGATTTCGCTCTTCGTCCCTTTGTAGGTCGAGAACAGCTCCCAGGCTTCGTATTCAATGGCCTTAAGACCCTTAACACTGTTCACCAGAATCGGGAAAAAGCAGATCAGCATCGAAGCGATTACCTTCGAGGTATATCCGGTCCCCAGCCAAACGACCAGCAGCGGGGCCAGCGCCACCAGCGGCGTAGTCTTAAGGGCGATGGCGAGCGGGAACATCCCCTTCTCAATCGGCTTGGAATGCACGAAAATCACTGCGGTAGCGAGGCCGAGGATATTGGCGAGAATGAACCCGGTCAGAGCTTCGCCCAGCGTAACCAGCGTATGCGACCAGAGCGAGCCATTAATAGCCGAGACTACCTGCGTAGGTGCAGGCAGCAGATACATAGGAACCGACAGGACACGTACAGCCAGCTCCCATAGGAGCAGGAAGCCGAGCGCAAACGTGACCGGGTACAGGGTGTCTTTGATTTTGACCGTCATAGATGCTTCACCCGCTTTCTCAGTTCCTTGACAATCCGGTGGAATTCCGGCAGCTCTTCCATGCCCGCCTCACGCGGGGAGGGCAGCGTCACCGGAATGATATCCGTCACACCGGCGGGCCGGGGAGACATCATGACGACCCGGTCTGACAGCAGCGCGGATTCATGAATGGAATGGGTGACCATCACAATGCTGCTTAGACTGGTCTCCGGGCTCTCCCACAGCCGCAGCAGCTCGAAATTCAGCTTCTCGCGTGTCAGCTCATCCAGCGCGCCGAACGGTTCGTCCATCAGCAGCACCGTCGGATCGGCCGCCAGAGCCCGGGCAATCGCTGCCCGCTGCTGCATCCCGCCGCTGAGCTGATGCGGGAAGTGGTTCAGATAATCCTGGAGGCCGACCAGGCGCAGGGCACTTTCCGCTTTTTCACGTGCCTCGGCTTTGCTGAACTTCTTCTTTTCGCCCAGTTCAAGCGGCAGCATTACATTCTGCAGCGTACTGAGCCACGGCATCAGTACCGGCTTCTGGAAGACCATGCCCAGGGACAGATCAGGTGAGGCATACGCCACCTCTCCACCGGCCTCCGGGCTTAACAATCGCAGCATCAGCCGGAGTGTTGTAGATTTCCCGCAGCCGCTCGGTCCGAGAATCGAAATGAACTCATTGCGGTAGACGTCAAGACTGACCTGATCCAGCACAGGCACTTTGCCGAAAGAAAGAGAGCAATTGCGCAGGGAGAGCATCGTTTCCCGGGTACCGGGATGCTGCGCGGCGGCAGCATCCAGCTGTTCTTTGATCGCTGTTGTCATTATCGGGTCCCTCCTTATTTCAAAAACTCGTTGGTGAACAATCCGCCGATATCCTGTTCCTTTTTCACAAAGCCCAGCTCGACCAGATTCTTCTGCAGGGTCTCCCAGGACGCCTCGTCCATCGAGCCCAGCGGAAGCTTCTCCGGATCAAGCAGCGGAATGCTGGCCTTCATCATATTGACCTCATGCTTCAGATCAAGCTTCTCGCCATACTTCAGACCGAATTCCGCCGCCTCCTCCGGATGCTTGACCGCATAATCCCAGCCCTGCATAGATGCCTGCACGAAGCTTGCGACCATCTCCGGGTCCTTCTTGATGATAGACTCCGTAGTGAACAAGGTATCGGCATAGAAATTGATGCCATAGTCGTTCGGGTCGATAATATTCACTTCCTTGCCCTGCTCCTCTACAGCCAGCACTTCATTAATGACATAGCCGGGCCAGGCCTTGACCTGACCGGTTAACAGCGGACTCAGATCATATTTGACCGGCATCTCTTCGATTTGCGAAGGGTCGATGCCCGCGCTTTTCTCCATGGCCCGGAAGGTCAGTTCCTCGTTGCCGCCCAGCTTAATGCCTACCTTTTGCCCGACAAGATCCTCCATCGTCTGGATCCCGGACTCCTTGAGCGTGAACATGACGAACGGGGTTTTGCGGTAGATCGCGGACAACGCTTTGACCGGAACGCCTTTCTCTCTGGCGATGACGACCTGGTCGGCACCCGTAACTCCGAACTCCTCACTGCCGGAAGCTACCATCTGCACAGCCGGGAAATCCGAGCCCCCCGGGCGAATCTCAACATCCAGCCCCGCTTCTTTATAGAAGCCTTTTTCCACCGCGGTATAAAAACCGGCAAACTGCGCCTGGTGAATCCACTTCAGCCGGAGCACCACCTTTTTCAGCTCGCCCGGGCCTTCCGCCCCCTGGCCTTCAGCCTTCCCGGCTTCCGTATTGTTACCGCAGGCGGTCAGGAGCAGCATCAGCGAGGTTAACAGCATCAGCGCTTTCGTTCTGGACTTGTTCCACATGGTTATTCCCCCGTTTATGAATGATTTAGTATTGCTCCAGCGCACGCAGCACCGCTTGTGAATCACTTACACTGCCGAACACCCCGCCCTGCATTTGAACCATACTCAGTGCCGCCAGGTGATTCGCTTCATCCGTCGCTCCCGTACAATCTGCAAGAATCAGGCACTCGTACCCGCGGTCATTGGCTTCCCGCATCGTGGTGTGTACACAGACATCGGTCGTAATACCGGTCAGAATCAGATGGGTAATTCCTTTATTCTTCAGGATCAGGTCCAGGTCCGTTGCGTAAAAGCTCCCTTTGCCCGGCTTGTCTATAATGTACTCTCCGTGGGCAGGCGCCAGCTCCTCGATGATCTGCCAGCCGCGCTCCCCCCGCACGAGAATTCGTCCCGCCGGTCCTTCGGAGCCGATCTCGGCCCCGATCTGGCGGCTGCGCCACCGTTTGTTCGCCGGCAGATCCGACAGATCCGGCTTATGTCCCTCGCGGGTATGGATCACGGTGAACCCTTCAATCTCCCGGATACGTGCCAGCAGCCGCTGAATGGGCTGAATCGCCCTCGCCGTTAATGAGAGGTCATAACCCATTCTCTCGACGTAACCGCCCTTGCCGCAAAAATCCGTCTGCATGTCGATAATCATCAGCGCTGTCTTCGCCGGGTCCACAGCCCCGTCATAAGGCCAGATGTAAGGTGTTGCTGCAATCTGCATGGTTTATGCTCCTCTCCTGATGCGCTATCTCTATTAATGTTAATTTAGTTAACATTAATCCGCGTTCCCTTGGTATGAGTTAGATTATATTACAATGAATTTGGGATGTCTTCGGTTTTATTACGAAATAATGTACTGAATGTTTGTGTTTATTCACATAGTTAACACATACATAACACAAACACTTACAACACTGCTTATCGAAAAAGGAACACTCCGAGTTTTGCCAAGCCCAGGGTGTCCCAACAGTTGAATACCCACACTTCCTCTCATCTTCCTCTTCCATAAGCTGTAAGTGCTGGGAAACCAGTTTTTTTGTCGAAATAGAGCTGCATATTTCGAGTTTTTTGATAAATAGGCATAATATAGTTGAAAAATAGCTCTTTAAGTACTAGAATTAAGCTTGTTTGCAGAAGTTAATGACACATAAGAACTATTCATGATTCTTTTTGTCGATTACAGTCGACCACAATTCATCGCCTCTACAGGATGTATATCATTGATCTATTTCTAAAGGCAAACTCCCCGAAAGGGCAGGACGCAAAGCTATGGGCCTAAGAACGCCAGAATCCGCGTTTACGGTTGCCAGGCTGCCAATAGAGACCACTTAAGCCAGCTGTTCAGGAGGGGAAGCCTCCGAGGCTTGATGATGTTCTTTTTCTGTACGAATTGCCATTGATCATACGAAAAGTGAGGTTACAACCATGCCGCAGCAGGATATCGAACCAAGCCGATATGAATTCGTAGAGTCCCTGATGCTCGAACGTAAAGGTCTCCTGGATTCATTCTCTGTGGAGGGCCGGACTTCTGACGGGACAACTGGAGATAAGAATGGAATTATCCTCGTGCAGGACAACCAGATATTCATTACTCCCCCGCTCCCCGGAGGCGCTCCCGCCCGCATTTCTGCGATCCACCCTGTTGTCCTGAAGATCAACTGGAAGACCGTTACAGAGCCAACTGAGGTGACCAAGGCAGATTATATTACCTGGGAGATCTGCGAGAAGCCGCAGTACGAAATTACCGTATCGCCTGACAAGCTCAAGGTCCACTTCACTTTATACCGTGCAGAGAAGTACGCCTGGAACCTGGTCAACTGTCCCGCCGCCTTTGAGGCGGTCGTCCGTGCCCAGCCCAACCCGGCGATGCTGCTGTCCACGCTCACCATAGAACAGATTATTTCCTCACTGGACAACCGTTTCATTCTACGCAACCTGAACATTCCCGCCCTGTACGCGGAGCTGGAGAATCCTACATATCTTCCCGTATGCATCGCTGAAGGAAGAGCCCCGCTGCCCGGCAAGGAAGCCCGGCTGGAATTCCAGCTGCCGGAGCATACACTGGAGGGGAACAGAATGCTTCGGGGACAGGGAGCTTCGGCTCAGGAGCCAGCGGATTCCTTGGAGTACCTCCGTTTCCCCGGAGCCCCCTTTACCTTTGCAGGCGAAGTCTTCGCACGCAAGCTGCCGCCGGAAGAAGGCATTCCCGGCCTCGACACAGACGGAAGGGTCCTGCCCCCTCCCCCGCCGCAAGATATCTACTTTGCTGCCGGTAATCATGCCAAGCTCCTTCCCTGTGGTAAAATCGTAGCCCGGCACACCGGCAGGCCCCGGATCTGCGGAGGAAGCGGCAGCGTCCGGATCTGTGACTTCCCTCCGGTCTATCTGCTGACCAGGGAGCTGACAGACCCTGCGGGCGATGTTATGTTCGCAGGCGACATCGTTGTACCGGGAGATCTGGAAGGACCTGTACGGATCGAAGCCCTTGGGAATGTGTACGTCTATGGCGATATCCTCCAATCTACCATTATAGCCACCGGCAGTATTTATGTTAGCGGCCAGGTTACCGGCAGCGGCCTGTACGCAGGATATGCCGGGGTAATGCAGCATCGCCTGCATAGCCTGGCAAGCCTGCTGCGGACAGAGACAGACGGACTGCTTGAGGCAGCGCGCCAGCTGGCCAAGAATGTGGAATCCCGCCAGCAATCCGTGAATTATGGTCTGGTAGTCATGCTGCTGCTGGAGGATAAATACAGCCATTTGGGCAGCCTGATCCGCGATCTCCAGGCTGCGCTGAGCCGTATGAACGGAGCGTTCGGTTCCTGCACGGACCAGCTCTGGCATATACTCGAGGTATTCGCCCATCCGGGACAATTCACCGGCTACATCACAGACAGTGTCCTAAGCCGCTTCTCCAGGCTGCTCCTCAAGCTGGGCGAGGAGATTGAGCTGCTCCAGGAGGAGCATGCGGTGATTAATCTTGCCCGGTCACAGGAGAGCCGCCTGGAGTCCGGCGGCAAGCTGCTTGTGCGTGATTCCTGCTAAGACTACTACTATATAAGGAGAAGTGAGCGCATGCGATATAACCGTCTGGGCAATAGCGGCCTGCAGGTGTCCGCCCTGGGTCTTGGAACTAATTCCTTCGGCAAACGGGCAGATCAGGAGACCTCGGTCCGCATTATTCACGCCGCCTTGGACCAAGGAATCAACTTCATCGACACAGCCAATATCTATGCCGACTCGGAATCAGAGCGGATCATTGGCCTTGCACTTGAAGGCAGACGCCAGAGCGTAGTGCTGGCGACCAAAGCCGGATTGCCGAAGCATGAAGGGCCGGGCGGCAGCGGCTCTTCGCGCCATCATCTGATGCAGGAGCTGGAGGGCAGCCTGCGCAAGCTGAAGACTGATTATGTGGATCTCTACCAGATTCACACCTTCGATCCCTACACACCGCTAGAGGAAACCCTGCGTACGCTGGATGACCTGATCTCAAGTGGCAAGGTGCGCTATATCGGAGCCTCCAATTATGCCGCTTGGGAGCTGATGAAGGCGCTCGGGATCAGCGAAGCCCGGCACTTCGCGAAATACATCTCCATTCAGTGCAGCTATTCACTGGCTGACCGCACGCCCGAAGCCGAGCTGCTTCCACTCTGCCTGGATCAGGGTCTGGGCATCATCCCTTACTTCCCTCTGGCGGGCGGCATTCTTACCGGCAAATATGCCGGCAGCAGCAAGGCCCCTGCCGGCTCCAGAGCAGAGACCGATCCGAACTTCCGCCGCTTCCTTACCCCGGAGCGCATCTCGCTTGGGGAACAGGTTCAGGCCATTGCGGAGGGGCTGGGCACTTCATCTGCGGCACTATCCCTGGCCTGGCTGATGAACCGGCCCGCCGTCTCCACGGTGATTGTCGGCGCAACTACAGTAGAGCAGGTACAGCATAATCTGCAGAGCCTCTCTGCTTCGCCGGATGCAGGGATAATTGAGCAGCTCGACCAGGCCAGTGCCGCCTTCCGCACCGGCGAGCCGTTTGCAGTCTACCGGCTGCCGTAAGCGCTGACAGTGACGTTCATATCCATACACAAAAGCGAGCCCCTGTATACGGAGACTCGCTTTTGTGTTTTTTGGCTCATGATGAATTTGTATTATACCGCAGCGATAAACCGCTCCATGTCTTCCTGGACGGTAGTAATACCGCCGATACCGAAGGTATCTACCAGAACCTTAGCTACATTAGGCGACAGGAAGGCCGGAAGTGTAGGACCCAGATGAATGTTCTTCACGCCCAGATGCAGCAGGGCCAGCAGTACAATCACCGCTTTTTGCTCATACCAGGCAATGTTATAGGAGATTGGAAGATCGTTAATATCCGCAAGACCGAAGACTTCCTTCAGCTTAAGCGCTATAACCACAAGAGAATAGGAGTCATTGCACTGGCCGGCATCAAGTACGCGCGGAATTCCGCCGATATCGCCCAGCGCCAGCTTGTTATATTTGTATTTGGCACAGCCTGCGGTAAGGATCACCGTATCACCCGGCAGTTCTGCCGCAAAGTCAGTGTAATAATTCCGGCTCTTCATCCGTCCGTCACAGCCGGCCATGACGAAGAATTGCTTGATGGCGCCGCTCTCTACTGCTCCAACCACCTGATCCGCCACGTTCATTACAGCTGCATGGGCGAAGCCGCCGATAATCTCGCCTGTCTCAATCTCTACCGGAGCACTGCAGCTCTTGGCCTGCTCGATCAGAGCTGAGAAATCCTTCTCTCCGTCCGCGCCTGCCGCGATATGCTGAATTCCCGGATAACCGGTGTTGCCTGTCGTGTACAGCCGGTCTTTGTAGCTGTCCTTTGGCGGTACAATACAGTTCGTTGTCATCAGAATCGGACCATTGAAGCTGGCAAATTCCTCATTCTGCTTCCACCATGCATTGCCGTAGTTGCCTACGAAGTGGCTATATTTCTTGAAGGCCGGATAGTAGTGGGCCGGCAGCATCTCACTGTGCGTATACACATCCACTCCGGTACCCTCGGTCTGCTTCAGCAGCGCCTCCATGTCCTTGAGGTCATGACCGCTGATCAGAATACCAGGGTTCGTACCTACTCCAATATTGACTTTGGTGATCTCCGGATTACCGTAGGCTGCGGTGTTGGCCCGGTCCAGCAGCGCCATCACATCCACGCCGAACTTGCCGCATTCCAGCACAAGAGCCGTCAGCTCACCGCCGCTCAGATCGTTATCCAGCGCAGCTGCCAAACCTTTTTCCATAAAAGCATGGGCTCCTGCTTCATAGAAGCCCAGTACCGCAGCATGCTCCATGTAAGCAGCCATTCCCTTCAGACCATAGGTCAGCAGCTCGCGCAAGGAACGGATATCCTCATGCTCTGTAGCAAGCACACCCACCGCTCTCGCCTTGTCCGTCAGTTCTTCATCCGTCACCGCACTCCAGTTCGCCGCGTCATGCTCCGACAAATAGGCCATCACTCCGGCATCAGCCACTCTGCTGCGCCACAGATCCCGCAGGGCCAGTCCTTCCCGGATCTTCGCTGTGAAGTATTCCGGCACGAAGTTGGCATTGGTAATCGTAGCGAACAAGCTCTCTATGATAAATTTCTCCGTCACCGGATCGGTAATCCCCAGCTCACGCCCGCTGCGCGCGAAGATGGCAATGCCCTTGAGTGTATACACCAGAAGATCCTGCAGATTCGCTACCTCACTCGTCTTGCCGCACACCCCCTGAATCGTACACCCGGTCCCCTTAGCTGCCTCCTGACACTGGAAACAAAACATTTCGCTCATTACCTGAATCACTCCTTATCATTAATGGAACCGCTCTGTGCCTCGCCTTTACAGTTACCAATAATTGTAGTAGACTTTCGTCTATCAATCGGTAACGAATGTTACCAATCACTACACATCGGGAGGAAAAGTATGAGACCAGAGCCTGCTTCGCTGCAAGCCTGCCTGCTATTTCGCGGAAAATCCGCAGATGAGATCGAACAGCTGCTGCATACGCTGGCCTATGCGGTCAGCTCCTACCATAAGAATGCGATTATTCTGGCAGAGGGTGACCCGGCCGACCGGCTTGGGATTCTGCTCTCAGGCCGCATTGAAGTGCAGAAGACACATCCCACCGGCAGCAGTGTGACCATCGCGCATCTGAAGGAAGGGCAGACCATCGGCGAAGCCGTATTGTTCCGCAGGAATAACACCGTGCCCGCCACCGTCACAGCCACTGGCCCCTGCAAGGTGATGTTCATCAGCAAGCAGGAGCTGCTGAGATTATTCGCGGCCGACACCGATATCCTCACCCGCTTCATCGAGAATCTGTCCGAGCGGCTGGTGCTCGTGAACCGGAAGATCGAGAACCTGTCCGCCGGACCGCTGCGCCGCCGTATCGTAGACTTCCTGCTGGAGCAGGGAGAGCAGCAGGAGTCAGATCGGCTGAAGCTCCCTTTCAGCCGGAAGGAATGGGCCGAGCATATGAATACCGCCCGTCCTTCCTTGTCGCGGGAGCTGGGATTCCTGCGCGACCAGGGCTGGATCGAATTCAAGGGCAATGAAATCACCCTGCTGAACCGGAGCCGGATGCAGGATTACATCCAGACTCTGCCCTCTTCGGCAGGCAATCTATAGGAACCCTAAATCACCAAGGAGGATACAAGCATGCCACCATACACTGCACAACAGATCGAACAGCTGCTGGCTGAGCACAGACAATGGTTCGCCAGCGGAGCCACGAGAAGCGCCGCCTTCCGGCTGGAGCAGCTTCGGAAGCTGAAGGATGCCATCACACGGAACGAAGCCCGGATTATTGCTGCACTGAACCAGGATCTGCATAAAAGCGAGTTCGAGGCTTATGCCACAGAGATCGGATTCACGCTGGACAGCATCGGCTATATGATGAAGCACCTGCGGCGCTGGATGAAGCCGGTGAAGGTAGGCTCACCGCTGCATCTGTTCCCGGCGCGGAGCAGAATCATAGCCGAGCCTTACGGGACGGTGCTAATTATCGGGCCGTTTAACTACCCGTTCCAGCTTCTGATCGAGCCGTTAATCGGCGCTATCGCCGCCGGTAACTGCGCCGTACTGAAGCCTTCCGAGAGTACACCCGCTACCTCCGCTGTCATCGAGGATATGATCCGGGAGACCTTTGATCCCGCCTATATCCGGGTAGTACAGGGCGAGAAGGAAACGACGAATCTGCTGATTCATGCGGCGTTCGATTATATTTTTTTCACTGGCAGCGTGCCTGTAGGCAGAATTGTCATGGAAGCGGCGGCGAAGAACCTGGTGCCCGTCACCCTTGAGCTGGGCGGCAAAAGCCCCGTAATCGTCGACCGGAGCGCCGACCTGGAAACCGCCGCGAAACGGATTGTCTGGGGGAAGCTGATCAATGTGGGGCAGACCTGTATTGCGCCTGATTATCTGCTGGTCCACAGCGAGGTGGCAGCGGAGCTGATTGAGCGGATGAAACGCTGCGTCACCGATTTCTATGGCACCGACATCCGGCGTAACACAGACTATGGACGGATCGTGAATGAGCGCCAGCTGCGGCGGATCGGGGGGATGCTGGAGCGGGACCGTGATAAGCTGATACTGGGCGGGACAGTGATCCCAGAGGAGCTGTATATCGAGCCGTCCCTGATCTATCCGGCGGATTGGAGTGACGCTTCCATGGAGGATGAGATCTTCGGGCCTGTGCTGCCGATACTGGAGTATACCCGGCTGGAGGAGGCCATCCGGAGCATCAATGCCCGTCCGAAGCCGCTCGCCCTCTATCTGTTCACCCGCGATAAGCAGGTGGAGCAGCAGGTGATGACCGAGGTGTCCTTCGGCGGCGGCTGCATTAACGATACTATCTCCCATGTAGCCAGCACCAGGCTGCCGTTCGGCGGTGTCGGGAACTCCGGGATTGGCGGCTACCACGGCAAATACAGCTTCGACCTCTTCTCCCATCATAAAAGCATTGTTAAGCGGGGCACCCGCCTGGACCTCGGCATTGTCTACCCGCCCTACGGCAACAAGGTCAAGCTGGCGCGGAAGCTGCTGAAATAGCGCTAACCCACCTCAACCCGCTATCCGCCCAGCGACCCAGCCCGCGACCTCTTTCTCCGGAATAGGCTTGCTGATATAGTAGCCCTGAATCTTGTCACAGCGGGTCCGCTCCAGAAAAGCAAGCTGCTCCGGGGTCTCCACCCCTTCAGCGGTAACATTCAGTCCCATATCATGGCCGATGGTGACGATGGAGCTGGCCAGTGACCTATTGTTCGGGGTATCGATGCTGTCAATGAAGGACTTGTCGATCTTCAGGGTAGTAATCGGGAGTTGCTTCAGATAGCTAAGTGAGGAATAGCCCGTTCCGAAGTCATCCAGCGCAATGCCAATGCCCCTCTCCTTGAGCGCTTCCAGCTTGGAGCTGATCGACTCGAAGGATTCCATGAAGATCGATTCCGTAATCTCCAGCTCCAGATACTCCGGAGCAAGCCCGGTATCCACCAGCACGCTCAGCACCATGTCTGTGAAGTCATCCAGCATCAGCTGAATGACGGAGATATTGACCGAGATATGATAGCCCTCATAGCCCTGATTCTGCAGATCCTTGGTGAACCGGCAGGCGGAGCGCAGCACCCACTCACCTATGGGCACGATCAGGCGGCAGTCCTCGGCAATTCGGATGAAGGATAAGGGGGAGACGAAGCCGAGCACCGGGCTGTTCCAGCGGATCAGCGCCTCGAAGCCCCAGATCTCACCTGTGCCGGTATCCACCAGCGGCTGGTAATGCAGCGACAGCTCATTATTGGAGATCGCGCTTCTTAAGTGGTTCTCAATAATCATCCGTTCGTCAAAATACTGCTGCATCTCCTGCCCATAGATCATATAGCTGCCCTTGCCCGCTTCTTTGGCCTTATACATGGCAATGTCGGCATTCTTCAGCAGCTCTTCCGCATTCTTCCCGTTCTCCGGGTATTGGGCAATTCCGATGCTCGCGGAGATATGCACCACACTCGCATGTAACTGGAACGGCTCCTTGAAGCCCTGTACCAGGGAATCCGCATAACGGATCACCTCACCCGCCTCAGCTATATCCTTGAACAGAATCACAAACTCATCGCCGCCGAAGCGGAAATGCTTACTGCGCCCGTCAGCGCGGCTAAGCAGCCGTTCGCCGACCTGCACCAGCAGCTCATCCCCGAAGGTATGGCCCATGGAGTCATTAATGTACTTGAAGTTATCAAGATCCAGGAAGAACAGCGCCGCATGACCGCCGGAATGCTCTTCAATGAACCGCTCCAGCTCCTCGGATAACGACAGTCGGTTGGGCAGACCGCTAAGTACGTCATTATAAGCGAGCAGCCGGTATTTCTCCTCACTGGTCTGCAGCAGCGCCTGATTCTCCACCACCTTGTTATACTGCTCCAGCAGCTCATCCTGCAGGGCGGTCAGCTCCTCATAGGTCGATTCCAGCTCCTGATAGCTCGTCTGCAGCTTGCTCTCATAGCCTTTACGGTCCGTTACATCCACCATCGACCCGGCAAAACGGATATATCCGCCGCCCGCATTACGCAGCACCTTGCCCCGCGCCTGAAACCACTTGTATTCGCCTGCCTTGCTGCGCATCCGGTATTCAGCGTAGTAGTAAGAAGAACGACCCTCCAGATGCTGGATACGCAGCCGGTTCTCCTGCTCGGCATCCTCCGGATGGAGGATATCCCGCCAGCCGCCGCGGCTCTCATTCAGCTCATCCCGGGCATATCCGAGCACCTCATACCAGCTGTCCGAGAAATAGTAAATCATCGTAGACATATCAACGTCCCAGATTACCGCATCCGAGCCGTAGGTTGCCAGGCTAAAGCGTTCATTGCTTTTTTCCAGGTTGCTTCTAATCCTTCTGACCAGCTGCACATAGAATAACAACACCATAATGAAGGTCACCAGCACCGCAAAAGCAGCCACAATGCTCAGCACCAGCACCTTATAGGTCTGATAGAAGGAGAACGGCTCGTTAATCACTTCGCTGCCCTTCGGCAGCTGATCCGGTGATATCTTGAACCGCTGCAGCTCATTGTAATCAAACACCTTGCGTACATGACTGTCGGTCACCACCGGGATATCCCCGGCACGCTCCCCCTTCAGGATACGCAGCGCCAGGTCGGCTGCCGTCTGCCCCTGCATTCTGCCGCTGATCAGGCTCCCGCCGAAGGCGCCATGGTTCAATGCAAAATCATAGATATGGTACACCGGAACACTGCTGCTCTTGCCCAGCTCGCTTGCGAACCTGTCGAACTCCACAATTCTTCCGGTAGAGTCACTATAATATGTAGTCAT
The DNA here is from genome assembly GCF_038002225.1 of Paenibacillus sp. FSL R7-0204. Taxonomy (NCBI): domain Bacteria; kingdom Bacillati; phylum Bacillota; class Bacilli; order Caryophanales; family Paenibacillaceae; genus Paenibacillus; species Paenibacillus sp. FSL R7-0204. Next base: position 587,516 of record NZ_JBBOCA010000001.1, on the reverse strand, counting down.
CAGCACAATGCTGTCCGGGGATAATGCCGATGCCGTAGCTTTGATCTGTTCCATGGACATGCGGTTCATCGGGAACAGCGCAAGCCCCGGATTCAAGGAGCTAATCTGATCCATCACCATCCGGCCGGTTGACAGTCCGCTCTCCGAATTATCGAAGACGACATACACCTTTTTCAGCGAAGGGTTAAGGTCCATGCCCATGCGGATGGTGGGCGCTGCATTGATTTTCTCAATAACGCCTGTCATGCTGCGCTTATCCGGCAGGCTGTCCACCCCCAGCTCGTTGACCCCGCTGAAAACAATCGGAGCATCGTTCAGAAGCTCATGGCGGTACTTCATCGCGAAGCCCAGCGCCGCATCGTCCGTTGTGATGATCGTATGAATAGGGATGTTCTGATACTTGAAGCGGATGGTTTCGTAGAAATGTTCGAGGTTCCCCTGCGTGGGGTACCTTTTCCAGTCCATATATTCAGTGTAGATGACGGGAGGATTAGCTGTGCCCTTGAGACGTTCCTCTATTCCGGCACTTTGGTCATCGGTCCAGGCGAAGCCCTTCTGATAGGAATGCAGCACCAGCACGTTCCGGGCGGGAAGCTCCTCGGCTGTGGCGAATGCAGCTCCTGCCGGGCCTGATGTACACAGGAAGATCAGCAGAGGCACAAGCAAGCTTCTTAACAACCTGAGATGAATATGATCTACACTCATTCGCACACTCCCGTTCATCTATCTCATAATCGGAATCTGACAAGTTGAAGGATAATGTATACATGGGGCTTCATTACGGGGACTGCTTTGATACAATTATAGGGGGAAAAGATGTTTTTAGAAACAACAAAAAGCGACAGCAGGCGTCGATATTGGACAGAGCCGGCCTCTCACGTTAGAATGAATCTGCAGTTGACCGCTCAGACAGGAGGCCTGGCCATGCCGACCATCAAAGACGTTGCGCTGAAGGCTGGCGTATCGGCAACCACCGTATCCCGGGTACTGAACAACAGGGGTTACTTAAGCGAGGAATTAAAGCACAAGGTGCACCAGGCGATGGAGGAGCTGAATTACCGGCCGAACGAACTGGCCCGCTCCCTTAGCCGCTCGAAATCCAACATCATCGGACTGATTATTCCGCATGTATCTCTGCCTTTTTTCGGCGAATTGACCAGTCATATTGAAGAACATGCCTACCGCGAAGGCTATAAGCTGCTGCTCTGCAATTCGTGGCAGGACAAGCAGAAGGAACAGGAATACATCCACATGCTGCGGGCAAGCCGGGTGGACGGCATTATTATGGGCAGCCATACGCTGGAGGTTGATGCCTACCGGCAGATGAATCTGCCGCTGGTGACGTTTGACCGGCAGATCTCACCGGATATCCCTTATGTCTGCTCGGATAATTATGAGGGAGGCAAGCTGGCTACCACTCTTCTGATCCAAAAAGGCTGCCGGCACCTCGCTCATATCGGCGGGCATCCCAAGCTGAATATCTTATCCCATCTGCGCTGCGTGGCCTTCGAGGATATGGCGAAGCAGCACAGCCTGGAGTACATTACCCTCCATACCGACAACAACAGCTTCGACTTCGAAGCTTACGAGCAGCTGCTAGGGCAGCTCTTCCTGGAGCATCCTGAGGTGGACGGGATTTTTGCGGGCAGCGATATCATCGCCGCCTATGCCCTGAAGGCCTGCCGCATCAGAGGCCGGCGCGTCCCGGAGGATGTGAAGATCGTCGGCTATGACGGCATCGCGCTCCGCAGCCTGCTCGACCCGCATATCACCACCATCCGCCAGCCGATGGAAGCGATGGGCCAGCTGGCCGTGGACCTGATCCTGCAGCAGGTGCAGGGCCACAGCGTGGCCGCTGCGCACATTCTGCCCGTGGCGCTGGAGGAGGGGGCTACTACTTGAGGCGAGCCAATACCTGAGAGGGCTACTATCGAACAAACCCCCATACGTCACCGCGTTTATGTGTTTAGTTCACCTTGTTGCACACACACCTTCCTTCCCGAATGCATCTATTAGACTGAAAATTAAAGTTGTGGACTGGCGGCATGCGTTAAGCTAGCAGGCAGAGCTTAGACTTTTTCATGAAAAGAGGGTTTTGTGGTATTATATGTAATTATGAGTTGTGAAATAAATGGAATGAGGGATTTAAAATATGGAACGTACAATTCAACTAATGGAAACCTACGTAGATATCGACCTTGGAAACTCACCCTTTTTAAAATTAGATAAAGGGTTGCAAATTCCATACTCTTCAATCAAGGGAATAACAACAGGCAGACCGATACCAAATGCTTTTAAACTATATGGTGCTTTATTAGGAGAAAAGAGAAATGGGTTATTCAGATCAAAAGGTGGCTATCAACTGCACTTTTTTGAGAATGAGCCAGAAACTCTTCATTTCGATTTGGATAGCTTTAAAGTTGGTAAGTTCAAAATATCAAAGTTGATCATTGGCATTAAAAATCCTGAAGAAATAAGTAAAAACATTTCCGAAAGAGTTGAATTAACGTCGAATGATAGTTGAACAAGTATAGTACTCCAGCACTCCCGTACTATGGCCTCTGCTGACTAGGATTTAGTCATATTGTGATGACTCATCCGACTATCCCTGCCTCAAATTGAGTTCGTATACCTTGGATCGTGCATTTGCCTCCAGCTTCATTCAGATTCCGCCTCGCGGCGTATACCGAAGGAAACCTCTGCATAGCTGCAGAGGCTTTTTAATTTTCTAGTAAATGGTGTGTTGTATGAACGACATCAGCTTTTAAGTAAATAACGTTCCATTTCTCCTCAACACATTGTATGCGGTTTTCCGCATACATCCGGCCACGCCCTGCTCCCTTACTGTACGGACAGCAATCTCGCTGTCCGATGCCGCCTTCCGCAAGCGGCTAACGCGCGAACAGCTCCAGCAGCTTCCCGGCATCCAGCTCCGCCGTAGAAGGCAACACCAGGTCAGCCATGCCAAGCTGCCCGGCCGCGCCGATGCCCACAGCCTTCATGCCCGCCGCCCGGATCGCGGCCACGCCTGCAGCTGCATCCTCCACGCCGATGCAGTTGCCCGGCGGAACACCCAGCCGCTCTGCCGCCTGCAGGAAGATCTCCGGATCGGGCTTGCCCTTCCGGAGCACAGCCGGGTCGGCAACGGCCTGGAACCACCGGGCTGCGCCGAGGCGCTCCAGAATCAGCGGCGCATTCAGGCTGGCCGAGGCCAGCCCCACGGAGATTCCCCGCTCGCGCAGGGAATCGAGCAGCTCCCGGATCCCCGGCAGGAGATCCGCCGGGGTGATCCGGCCGATCATCTGCCGGTAATGATCGTTCTTCTTCTCCGCCAGCCGGAGCTTCCCGGCTTCCGGCAGCTTCGCAAGGCTGCTGCCCTCCAGAACGATCTCCAGCGATTCCATCCGGCTGACGCCCTTCAGCCGTTCATTCTTTTCCCGGCTGAAGGACACGCCCAGCTCATCCGCGAGGGCCTGCCAGGCAAGATAATGAGCCTCGGCGGAATCTGTAATCACACCGTCAAGATCGAAGATTACAGCCTCCAGCCGCTGCGCCAGCGAAACCCTCACCGGCTCCTGCGGAAGCAGCCGCAGCGGCTGCTTCCTATGCCTGATCTCAAGCGCTGTCCCCTCCAGCAGCGTATACACTACCGCCTCCCGTTCAACGAAGATATCCAGCAGCTGACCGCCTACTGTAACCTTGAAGCGGTAGCTCTCCCACTGCTCCGGCAGGACAGGGGCAAAATCCAGCTCTCCCTGAGACAGCCGCATGCCGCCGAAGCCGTTCACAATCGACATCCATGACCCGGCCATTGCCGCCATATGCAGCCCGTCCTTGGCATTGCGGTTGATATCGTCCAGATCCATCCGCACCGTACGGCCGAAATAACGGTATGCTCCGGCCAGGTCTCCGATCTCCGCAGACATAATACTGTGGATACAAGGGGATAACGAGGAGTCATGGGTCGTCAGCGGTTCATAATAATGATAGTTGCGGAGCTTATCCGCGAGGCTGAACTTGTCCCCGAGCAGGAACAGGGCCATGACCAGATCGGCCTGCTTCAGCACCTGATGCCGGTAGATGACCAGCGGATGATAATGGAGCAGCAGCGGATACTGATCCGCAGGCGTATGCTCGAAATCCCACTTCTCCTTCGTCAGGAACGTGTCATCCTGGGCATAAATGCCGAGCGGTTCGTCAAAAGGAATGAACATACCTGCGGCGGCAGCTCTCCAGCCTTCAGCCTCTTCGATAGTTAATCCGAGCGCTTGCCGCAACCGTTCGTATTCCGCCGGATATTCACGCTGAAGCAGCAGAGCCGTCTCATAGGCATACTGGAGTTGATCCTGCACCATGAGATTGGTGTAGGCGTTATTGTTGACAATCGCCGTATATTCATCCGGCCCTGTTACTGCATCAATGCAGAAGGCACCTCCGCGCGCGGGGTTATAGTGGCCCAGATCGGCCCAGAACCTTGAGGTCTCGAACAGCATCTCCGCCCCCCGGCTAACCAGAAATTCCATATCTCCGGTGGCCTGGACATACTGCTTCAGGCCGTAGGCGATGTCGGCATTGATATGCGCCTGGGCAGTGCCTGCGGGGAAGTAGGCGGAGTTCTCCTCGCCGTCAATCGTCCGCCACGGGTACAACGCCCCCTTCTGCGACATAACCGCTGCCCGCTCCCTGGCCTTGCCGAGCGTTGCATAACGGAATTCCAGCAGCGCACGGGCAATCTCCGGCTGCGTGAAGGTGAAGAACGGCAGCATGTACATCTCCGTGTCCCAGAAATAATGCCCTTCATAGCCTTCACCGGTTAAGCCCTTGGCTCCGATATTCGTTGCTCCGTCCCGGCCCACGGATTGCAGCAGCTGATAAGCATTGAAGCGGATGCCCTGCTGGAGTGCAGGATCACCGCTAATCTCCACATCAGCCTGTGCCCAGAATCTGTCCAGATACGCCTGCTGCTCCCCGGCAAGACCGGCGAAGCCCAGCTCCTTGGCCAGCGCCAAGACTTCAGCACTCCGGCCGGGCAGCTCCTCCTCCCCGTAATCTCTGGAGGTATGATACGTTATATATTTGGTAAGCGTCACAGTCTCCCCGCTGCGCACAGCAGCGGCATAACAGACCGAGATGCGCTGACCGGTCAATTGGCGGCTCATCTCCCGCCCGGACTTCGCCCGCAGCGCATGGCCGACTGCGGTCAGCAGCGCGAATCTTGTATGCCGGGTCCGCTGCTTCATCCACAGATCCCCGGTGACTTGGTCATAACCGGTATCCTCCAGCAGCAGGCTGGGCACCGGGCTGCCCGCTCCCAGCCTTGGATCATCCGTCGCCTCCGGCCGCCGGATCTCGCCGTCCACCACAGAATCGAACTTCAGTGTCCCGGAGAAGTTCAGCGCCGTCACGGCATAGTCGATAGCGGCCAGATGCTTGTGCGCCAAGGCAACCATCCGGCGGACCACCAGCAGCACCCGGTGCCCGGCTGGAGATTCCCACTCCAGCTCCCGGTGCAGCATACCGCTGCGCATATCCAGCCGGCGCTTATACCGGTGCAGTTTTCCCTGATCCAGCCGGAATTCATGGCCTTCAATGCTGAGCCTGAGGATACGGGCATCGGTCACATTCAGCATGGCCTGGTTGCGGGAGGGGTACCCGAAGGCCCCCTCAGGATAGACAACCGGCTCAGAATCAAAGAAGCCGTTCAGATAATTTCCTGCGACCGAAGTCCCCGCCTTACCGTGATAGCCTTCCTCGAAATTGCCGCGCATGCCGATATAGCCGTTGCCGAGTGCGAAGACACTCTCGCTCCGCTGATTGAATTCATCCTCGTAGTGTTCCTCTTCAATACTCCACTCCCTGTAAGGGTATAAGGCGGGAGGATGCTCACAGGACTTCATCTTTATTTTCATCTCCGTGCGTATCTCCGTACTTGTCTCCGGTCTCATCTTCGTATTCTCCTCCTGATTGCGGACTTCTCTTGTCCCAGCCGTAGATCAGCCCTTGACTGAGCCACCCATCAGACCCCGGACGAAATACTTTTGCAGCAGGAAGAAGATCGCCAGCGGCATCAGCATTGAGATAAAGGCTGCCGAGGTCAGCAGATGCCAGTCATTGCCACGGGAGCCGACCAGATCGGCGATCTTCATCGACATGACCTGCACCGACGGCTGGTTCCCGATGAAGATCAGCGACACCAGATAATCATTCCATACCCAGAGGAACTGGAAGATCCCGATGGAAGCGAGCGCGGGCACGGACAGCGGCAGAATCAGTCTGCTGAAAATAGTAAAGTGGCTCGCGCCGTCAATAAAAGCTGATTCAAACAGATCCTTCGGCAGCTGGCTGATGAAGTTGTACATGAAGTACGTAACCAGCGGCAGCCCGAAGGCCGTATGTGCCAGCCAGATTCCAAGATAACTGCCGTTCAGCCCAAGCGCCGTGTAATCCTTGAGTACCGGAATTAGCGCAACCTGAATCGGAATGACCAGCATCGCAATAATGATGACGAACAGCGTCTTGCGGCCGGGGAACCGTAACCAGGCGAAGGCATAGGCGGCAAAAGAGGCGATCAGCACCGGAATCACCGTCGCCGGAACAGCAATCGTAAGTGTATTCCAGAACGCCTGCGACAATCCGCTCCCCTTCTGTACCGTTTCACTGCCGTCTGCTTCCTTGAGTGTATACTCCTTGCCGGACAGCACATTCTTGTAGTTGTCGAGCGTAAGGTCAGGCACCGCCTGCCAGCCCTGCTCCTGCATATTAACCGTACGTGCCCTGCGGTTCTCCCACATCAGGCGGCTGCCATCCGCCTTCACACCTGCCTTGAGCTGTTCATCCGTATAGGTCTTGCCATTCACCTCAATGGGCTCCCGCAGATCCACCTCCTTGGAGAGCTGCACCGTCCCGCCCGCTTTCCATTCCTGATGGGGGAACACCTTCCACCAGCCCGTCTGCAGAATATCCGCTGCAGGACGGAAGGAGGAGGCGAAGAGTCCGAACGTCGGCAGAATCCAGAGGAAGCAGATGACGCCCAGAATCAGATTGACGGCCGTTTTGCTGCCCTTTTTTTTCTTGGTGCCCACCATTAGAATCCCCCCTGCTTGCGGAACTGCCGCAGATTAATAAGAATAACAGGCAATACCGCGATCAGGAGCACGATAGCCAGCGTAGAGCCGTAGCCGAAGTTGCGGTACATGAAGAACTGCCGGTAGAACTGCGTCGCTACAACTTCTGTATCGTATTGACCTCCTGTCATCACCATGACAACGTCAAATATTTTCAGCGTAAAGACAATAATCGTGGTGGTTACCGTCAGAATCGTGGTGGAGATGTAAGGAATCATGATGCCAAAAAAGATCTTCACCTCACCCGCGCCATCCACCCGTGCAGCCTCCAGAATATCCTCGGGTACTCCTTTGATGGCCGCTGAGAAAATAACCATCGCAAACCCCGTCTGCATCCAGATCAGAATGATAATCAGGAAGAAGTTGTTCCACGGCTGCAGCATACTCGTCCAGGCCTGCGGTTCACCCCCGAAATAGGTGACAATCGCATTCAAGAGTCCAATCTGCTCATCACCCGGCTGATAATAATAGACGAACTTCCAGATGACCCCGGCAGCAACAAAGGAAATAGCCATCGGCATGAAAATAATAGATTTGGCGATCCGCTCATAGCTGCTCCGGTCGGCAAGAATGGCAATCAGCAGCCCGAAGCAGACACAGGCCAGCGTGCCCACGAACACCCAGAGCAGGTTGTTGCGCAGAGCCGTGGCCATCAGACGATCGCTGAAGATCGCGGCGTAATTGCTGAGTCCGACGAACTTCTCGGAGGACGCGTTGAAGAAGCTTAAGTACAGCGTCCGCAGGGCAGGCAGAATCAGCAGCCACCCGAGAATAAGGACAGCCGGTCCGACAAAAACATAAGGCAGCACCTTCCTGCGGACATGGTCCGGGTACTGCTCCACTGCCCAGGTCAAGGTGTAGTAGATCAGATATACGCCCAGCACGCCCCACAACACTGCGAGCACCGCAGTCAGCAGCGGTTGAAGCGTTGAATCGCGGAAAAACAGGAAAATCAGCCCGTTGACCACAATATTCGCAAGCAAGACGCCCAGCGACAGCAGCACTGCCCTGCCGCTGATTCTCTGACTGGCCTGCGCCCCGGCGGCACCCGGCTCCGGCCTTATTTGTGCATCCATATCGGTTCCTCCTATAGGCTCCGTTAGAGCAGAGCCCTCTTCATAAGCACCCGTTAACACCCGCTGAGGGGCGGGTCTGATTGCTCAAGACCGCCCCTTCAACCTATTGGCGTCTAAATCCCGTGCTGCCTGGTCCTTAGTTCTTCCAGCCTGACTGAATCTGCTCCAGGGCCTGATCCAGCGTAGCGGTTCCACTCACATAGTCAGTCATGCCTTTCCAGAAGGTACCCGCACCCACCTTGCCCGGCATCAGGTCCGAGCCGTCGAAGCGCAGGGTCGAGGCATCCTGTACCAGCTTCGCCATCCGGCGGTCGGATTCGGACTGGTACCAGTCCAGGGAAGCATCATTCATAGGGGCAATGACACCGCCGGATTGCACCCAGCTTTTGATCGATTCGCCAGTGGTGAAGAATTCCATTACCGCGCGCACCTCCGGGCGGTCATTGAACATAGCGTAGATGTCGCCTGCCACCAGGACCGGCTTGCCGTACTGCTCATCAATCGGCGGGAGATAGAACCAGTCATAGTCTGTATCCACCTTGGCCGTTTCCGGGAAGAAGCTGGTAATGAAGTTCCCCATCAGGTTGAACCAGGCTTTGGGCGGATTCTCGAACATCGGCTTCGGAGCATCTCCGAAGGCAGTAGTGACAATGGATTTAGCACCGCCGTAGACATAATCCTTGTTCAGCCAGATCTTGGACATTACTTCCACTGCGTTCTTCACTTCCGGCGAAGTGAACGGCAGCTCCCCGCTTACCCACTTGTCATAATTCTCAGGCGTCGTCGTCCGCAGCATGATGTTCTCCACCCAGTCGGTTGCCGCCCAACCGGTTGCCGCACCGCTCTCGATACCAATTGCCCAGGCAGGATCACCGTCTTTGGCGATTTGCTCCGTCAAGGCCATCATTTCATCCCAAGTCTGCGGAACGGTATATCCCGCTTCGTCAAATTGCTTCTTCGGATACCAGACCAGGCTCTTCACGTTGCTGCGGTTCCAGATCCCGGCCATAATCTTGCCATCCTTGCCGTCCATGGTGGACATATCCAGCCAGCTCTTATTGTAATTGGCCGTCAGCTTCGCCTGATCCAGCACCCCGGTCAGATCGATGACCTTGCCAGTCTTGGCAATAGAGGCCAGCAGGCCTGGCTGCGGGAAGTCCGCGATATCCGGCGCATTGCCGCCATCGACCCGGATATTAATCGTGGCTTCGAATTCCTTGGAGCCTTCATATTGAATATCAATGCCGGTTTTCTCTTCGAATTCCTTAATGCTGCTCTCAAACTTCACCTGGTCCGCATCGACAAACGGTCCGAACATCGTGACCTTTGTGCCTTTGTATTCACCCTTCATCGCCAAGTCCAACGGGCTGCCTGCCGCAGCGGGATCTGGACTATCCGTTGATGCTGCGTTGTTATCTGCCGAAGGTGCTGCTGTTGGCGCTTCTGTAGCCGCCGGGGCCTGCGTTGGTGCAGCGTTGTTATTGCCGCCGCAGCCGCTGAGCATCATGGTGAAGGATAGACACAGCACCATCGCAAGTGACAGTTTACGTGCTGGAGCTTTCTTCATTGTTTCATACATCCCCTTTAATTGTTTTTAGAGACTGCATCAAGCCAGCTTCATTACCGGAACCCCTTCCGGCAGCGCAGCAACTCACCCCCTTATAGTAATTCACGGACCATAGGCTGCTTTAATACCGCTAATTCAAACGTACATTTCCTTTATCCCACTTTAATGTATGCGCTTCCAATAGTGCGTTAGTACCTTCTGCTGTGGGCACCTTTCCTGAAACAGTTCCCGAAACGGTCCCCGAAACGATTCGCTCACATTCCTGTAACCCGCCACTCTGAAAAGCTTTTCAGAATAATGCGATGAAACCGTGCTGCCCTATCCCCAGGCAGCCGTGCTTCACGCAGGAACTACATCTCATTTCTCACGCGAGGATTCTCTTACGATTAGCTTATGTTCCATCTTCTCTTTCATGACAGCCACATTGCCCGTGGTCAACAATTCATGCAGCTTCTCGGCCGCCCGGTATCCCAGCTGATAGATAGGCTGTGCGATTGTTGTCAGCTTCGGAATGAACATCCCCGACATCCGCAGATTATCGAAGCCGATGACCGACACTTGACCGGGAACCAGAATATTGCGGTCCTTTAAGTAAGAGATCGTTCCCATAGCGAACTCATCCGCTACACAGAATACTGCGGTTAGCTCCGGATATTCAGTGAACAGCTCGTGCGTTGCCTGATAAGCATGCTCAAAGCGGTGGTTGGCGTACTTGATTTTCCCGATATTACGCTCCAGCCCCGATTCGCTCAAGGCTCTCACGAACCCCGCCATCCGCGGTGGCCCGGACACCGAATTATCATGATTGAAACCAATCATCCCAATCTCTTGGTGCCCCAGCTCAATCAGGAATTTCACAGCATCATACGCCGCCTTCTCATCATCCACCTCCACCGACGCTACCTCGTACTCATCGGAATGGGAGGAGACCAGCACGAATGGAATTCTGCAGCCCACCAGCTTCTCATAATACTCAGGGTGCAGAATATCACTGGCGAACACAACACCATCCACTTGCTTCTCATGAAAAGTATCCATATAGGACAGTGTCCGCTCCTTGTCACGGTCTGTATTGCAGATCATCAGACTGTAACCGAGCTTGATGCAGGCATCCTGCATTCCCCGGATTACCCCTGCGAAATACAGGTTCTCAATATCGGGAATGAGCAGCCCAAGGGTGAAAGACTTCCTGTAAATTAGCCCCCGTGCGAATGCATTAGGCTGATACTTGAGCGCTTCTATCGCTTCAATGACCCGGCTTCGCTTGCTCTCCACTACCGTATCCGGCGCATTCATTACACGGGACACGGTGCTGATGGATACTCCGGCCATCTTGGCGACATCTCTGATTGTTGGCTTCATAGTCTGACTTCCTTCTTAGTCTTTTAGCCCGAAACGTATGCCCTCCTTATCAGGATTGGCCTAGCCGCTTAAGTTAGAAAAGCTTTTCAAAGCGATTATAGCAAGACTCCCTTAAATTGGCAAGTATATTGTTATGCGCTTACATTTTGTGTTTTTCTCCCTTCACATTCCCCCTCGCCATCATGCCGCTTACTTAAAGTGTGTAAATTATATTATTTCATGTTATAATTGGCGGGTATATTGATTCATGGCTGCAGATAATGCTACTGATGCTGTAGGCATCTACTATAGGAGGGATTCATGTGAAGCAATTGCACGACATACCATTCTCCGTACTGGATTTAGCCCCTATCCGGGAGGGCGGAACGGCGGCGGATTCTTTTCATAACACCCTTGATTTGGCCCGTCATGCTGAGAAATGGGGGTATAACCGTTATTGGCTGGCAGAGCATCATAATATGACCGGCATTGCCAGCTCCGCTACCTCCGTTGTTATCGGACATGTGGCGGCCGGAACGAACACCATCCGCGTTGGTTCAGGCGGCATCATGCTCTCCAACCATGCACCACTGGTGATTGCCGAGCAATTCGGCACACTGGAGTCCCTGTATCCGGGACGGATTGATCTGGGTCTGGGCAGAGCCCCCGGCTCCGACCAGGCAGCCGCCAGAGCACTGCGCCGCAGCCTCGGCAGCGATGGCAGTGAATTCCCCGAGCAGCTTAGCGAGCTGCGGGCGTATTTCGACCCCGAAGGATCAGGCTCCCGTCCGGCCGGTGTCCGCGCCGTGCCCGGTGAAGGACTGAACATCCCGATCTGGCTGCTTGGCTCCAGCGGCTTCAGCGCCCAGCTTGCGGGCCAGTTAGGTCTGCCTTTTGCATTTGCCAGCCACTTTGCACCGGATTATCTGCTGCCGGCCCTGCATCTGTACCGTACCAGCTTCAAGCCTTCAGCTGTATTGGGCAAGCCTTATGTTATGGTGGGCTTGGGAATTACAGCAGCGGATACGGTAGAGGAAGCGCGCAGACTTGCCACTTCCCAGCAGCAGCAATTCCTGAACATTATCCGTGGCCGCACCGGCAAGCTCCAGCCGCCTGTAGACAGTCTGGACGGAATTTGGACCTCTCAAGAGAAAGCACTGCTTATGAGCAAACAGCAATACTCCATTGCGGGCGACCAGGCCCTGATCGAAGAACGGCTGCTGCAGATTCTCGAAGAGACGGGTGCCGATGAGTGGATTATCGCTTCACAGATCTATGATCACTCTGCCCGCCTGCATTCGTATGAGCTTGTGGCCGACCTGTTGAAGAAGTAATAAGGCCGAATATTTTGAAATCATCAGCCCGTATAGCGGTCTGCGGAAACCCGCAGGTTAGTTATACGGGCTGTTTTTGTGCAGCAACCGCGAGTTATCCGCAATCAAAATGTTCTTTATAACATACAATAAAATGTAATATACAGAGAAATAAAGAGATATCAGCAGATATTCGGACTTAAATATAATAAAAACAGAATAATCACCTGATTTCACTAAATTAAAACGCCTTTTTCGGTTTTTCTTTATGCCCATTTAAGATTATACTGTAATTATCATTCGTTATAACGAACAACAGCGCATTTTTACCATTCCGGCTTGTTCACCGCATGTTCAGGCTCATCCAGACCCGTTAATGCTCGTTCTGATTTATACTATCGCTTTGATATGTAGTGGTCCTTCAAGAAACCACTTTATTCGACAAACTATGATTTAGAAGCGCGAACCGGGGCGGATTGTGGCTGGAGGCTGCCGGAGGTCTGCAATGAAAGGGGCGGGGAGAGTGAAGAAGAGACATACATCCATAATTGGCGCGTATATTTTGGCCGTTCTGGCAGGTGTGATCTGGCATGCCGGAGGGGTCAGCGCTGAGGATACGATCAAGCTCACCGTCAACTCGCATACGACCAGTACGGCAACCATGAACAACATGCAGCCGGGAGATACGATGGCTTCGGATTATAAGATTATCAATGACGGAAATGATCCGTTCGATTATGCAGTTGCCTTCCAGTTCCGCTCCGGGGACGCAGATCTGTACAATATCCTGCAAATGACCCTGCAAAAAGAGGGAGTAATCCTCTATTCAGGAGTAATGAGCGAGGCCCCGGGGGCAGTGACCATCGGCTCGCTTGCCGGAGGCGCAGCGGAAGCTATCGAAATGAAGGTGTTGTTCCCGCCGGAGGCAGGCAACGAGTTCCAGGAGAAGACGGTAAGTGTCGCCTTTGAATTCACAGCTACAGCGGAGCCTGCGCCTACAGCCGGGCCAACCTCCTCACCGCAACCGACAGCTGGGCCAGCGGCTTCAGCTACACCTTTACCCGGGTCAACACCCGGCACCACGGTCAGTCCTGGCAATACGCCAGCAGCAACAAGTGGCCCTACGGATTCAACAGCAGGTACAGTCTCTCCTGGCGGTACACCATCGCCATCACCAGAAGCGACGGCAACACCGCCTGCGGGTGGAGTAACTGTAAGTGAAGATCCTGTTCCGCTAGGCGGAGGGGAAGAAGACGGCGGCGGCCTTCCATCCGCGACCCCGGATTCCGGAGCCGCTGCACTTGGCAGCACACCAGCCCCCTCACCAGGGAAAGAGGTCAACCTCAACGATGACGCGCTTCCGCTGGGCGGGCCGGAGGAAGACGGAAGGCTGCCGGACACAGCCAACCCTTGGTACAATCTGATTGCGGCCAGCCTGGTTATCGCCATGATCAGTGTGCTTGTACTCCGCAGGCTGGGCCAGAAGAAGTAACTTTATGTATATGTAAGGAGGAGAGAGAGCATGAAGATGCGCAGCGGGTTCACTTTAGCCGTCAAGCTGATCTTCCTGCTCTCCTTGTGCGTTATGGTGTATTCCGCCTTCCAGATCCTCAAAGCGCCCGCCGAAGCCCGCGAAGCCCTGAGAATCTGGGATAAAAAGAGGGAGGAAGCCCAGCTTCCCTTAAGTTCCGAAGAAGAAACACCGCTTCCTGAAGGTATGTTCAACAGCGCAGAATCACCAAAGGGTGACAAGCCTGCTTATATAGCGGGCGAGGTAATCGGGGAGATCTATTTCCCGAAGCTTAAGAAGCGGGTTGCCATTCTGGAGGGAACCGGACGGGCGGAGCTTAAGCAGGGTGCCGGACACGACGAAGCAAGCGCCGCCCCGGGCGCCTCCGGGAACAGCGTGCTGGCCGGACACCGTGACACCGTCTTCCGCAGCCTCGGCGAGCTGGAGACTGGAGATAGGCTTGAGCTTGCGACAGCGGATGGAACTTTTACCTATGAAGTAACCGGCAGCCGGATTGTTGACAGAAATACACGGGGAGCGGTTAAACCCAGCAGAGCCCCCATACTCACCTTGATTACCTGTTACCCGTTCTCTTATGTAGGCTCAGCGCCTGACCGCTACCTGCTTTCGGCCAAGCTTGTCTCCAGCCAGTCTCCGGCGCAGCAGCCATAACCCGCTTTCCCGCTGCCTTCCTCATTCCAACTTGCCTCCCGCCCCTCGCCTCCTTCCAGCCAGCTATCCCCTTTCACTCCTCACCCTCTGCCTAAAGTATGAGACCCGGGCCGGATCGTGATAATATAGACATACGAAGCTGAAGAGGAGATGACCCGCATTGAAGGAAGAGTTAATTAGACGTTTTGTATCGTATGCTGAAATGGATACCCAATCCAGCGAGGACAGCGAGACCTGCCCGTCCACTCCAGGCCAAATGGTACTGGCGCATAAGCTGGCAGAGGAGCTGCAGGAGCTGGGACTGACGGAGATTACGGTGGACGAGCATGCATATGTCATGGCCTCGCTGCCCGCTAACACAGATAAAGAGGTTCCGGTGATCGGCTTCCTGGCCCATCTGGATACCGCCACGGATTTCACCGGTACGAATGTGAAGCCGCAGATTGTAGAGAACTATGACGGGCAGGATCTGGTGCTGAATGAAGCCCAGAATATTATCTTGTCCACTAAGAGCTTCCCGGAGCTGAGCGGCTACAAGGGGCATACGCTGATTACGACCGACGGCACCACCCTGCTGGGGGCGGACAACAAGGCGGGCATCGCTGAGATCATGACGGCTATGGCCCATCTGCTGGCGCATCCGGAGATTAAGCATGGCAAGATCCGGGTCGCTTTTACCCCCGATGAAGAGATCGGACGCGGCCCGCATAAGTTCGACGTTGCTGCCTTCGGCGCTTCCTATGCCTACACCGTGGACGGAGGCCCGCTCGGGGAGCTGGAATATGAGAGCTTCAATGCCGCCGCCGCCAAAATCAGCTTCCACGGAGTCAACGTCCATCCGGGTACAGCCAAGGGCAAGATGATCCATTCGTCCAAAATCGCCATGGCCTTCCATCTCCGTCTGCCCGCCGGTGAAGCCCCTGAATTCACAGACGGCTACGAAGGGTTCTACCATCTGATCTCCATGCAAGGCAGTGCCGAACACAGCAAGCTGCATTACATTATCCGTGACTTTGACCGCGGGCAGTTCGAGAACCGCAAATCGAATATTGCTGCAATTGTGGAGGAATTCAAATCTACGTACGGGGCGGACAACATCGTGCTGGAGATGAATGACCAATATTATAATATGCGCGAGAAAATCGAGCCCGTCCGCCATATCGTCGATATCGCCCGGGAAGCGATGGAGGGTCTCGGAATCACGCCGGTTATCCGTCCAATCCGCGGAGGGACTGACGGCTCACAGCTCTCATATATGGGGCTGCCTACACCGAATATTTTCACCGGAGGCGAGAATTTCCACGGCAAATTTGAATACGCCTCTGTAGACGTCATGCTGCAGGCTGTACAGGTTATCGTTGAGATTGCCCGTCTGGCAGAGCAGAAAGCGTAAGCGCCTGCCTGAGCAGCACAAGAACCCCGCAAGAAGCGTAATCCGCTCATTCGGGGTTCTTCGTGTTGTCAGGGACTTCTTCCTGGACGGCCACCCCGCCCCTTCAAAGCCGTTTCACCCTTTCATATCAGCGCTCTGCCTAATTCCGGCCAATTCCGAGAGTTTTCTCTCACCGACTGCTTGTATGGAGCAGCAATGTTGCACTTCTTGCAGGATTTTTCTATAAATGTTACTGGCTGTGGAGCACGGAGCCCCATGTACCTCTACGTCAGCACATTGTATTCGGTTTTTCGCAAACATCTGCCCGCAACCATCCACACCAGCACATTGTATTCGCTTTTCCGCTTTCATTCAGCCTGTGTCCAGCGACCATTATTCCCCCATTAAAACCCCGGACCACCCAACTACAGGCGGTCCGGGGTTTTAATGGTTATTGCTTAACCGGCAGCCAGCCCGGTGTATGGACTAGCGCTCTCCAGAGCGGGTCCGGGATCACAAGCTCTGCTTGGGCATTCGGATCAAGCTCAGTCTTAATCTCATCAGCACGGCCCCCGGCCAGCTTCTGCACCCAGTCCGGTTCAATCAGAAGCGGGCGGCCCAGGGCCACCAGGCTGATCCCGCTGTCCAGACTCTTCAAGGCATCGGCGGCAGAGTAGAGTGAGCCTACGCCAATTACCGGAGCCTTGTCCCCTGCCCGGTCTACGATCTGCTCAATACGCGGACGGCTGTCCTCCGTTCCCCGGTGAGGCAGCGACCACAGCTCCATGAGGGACGCATGCAGGTAATCCAGCCCCTCTGCTGTCAGCGCATCGATTAGAGCAAACGTGTCAGCCATCGTAATCCCCGGCGTCTCCGGCTCTTCAGGCGAGAAGCGGTAACCAACAAGGAATGCACCCTGTGCATGCTGTTTCACCGCAGCCTTGACACTGCGCAGAACGGCCAGCGGGAAGGCAAGACGCTTCTGCAGATCTCCGCCCCAGCGGTCTTCGCGTCTGTTGGAATGCGGCGAGAAGAATTGCTGCAGCAGATATCCGTTCGCACCGTGAATCTCAACGCCATCGAAGCCGGCCTCAATCGCCCGGCGTGTCGCTTCTCCGAAATCAGCGATAATTCCGGTAATCTCTTCGTCTGTCAGCGGGCGCGGAGCCGCACCCTGTCCGCCGCCAGGCAGCTCAGCCGGCACATCGCTTGCACTGACAGGCTGCCCGTCAACCAGCTGCTCCGGCGGGCATTGGCGTCCGCCATGGAAGATCTGGAGCACTGCCTTCGCTCCCTCGCCCTTGATGGCCTCCGCCAGCTCGCGCAGGCTTGGAATCAGACCGTCATGGTCAGCTCCGAATTCGCCCGGGAAGCCCTTCCCTCCGCGTGAGACATAGACACAGGCGGTAATGACCATCCCTGCCCCGCCCGAACGGCGGATATAATAATCCAGCTCCGGCCGGGAGACGGTTCCATCCTCATTCGAGGAGAAGTTAGTCATCGGCGCCATGACTACACGGTTCTTCAGTTCAATCCCGTTCTTGAATTTGAACGTCTCCAGCAGCGGGCTATATTCTGTCTTCAGCATACCTACCAGCCTCCATTTATTTAAATCCTCACAAATGTTAGTATACAACTTAATTTTGCACAATACAAATAGAACGCCTTCGTTTACAGATGCTATCTATCACAGTGAGGTGCATCTTTCCAGATCACCTTGTCCCCGTAATTCTTGCCCCAGTCATACATCATGCGCAGCACCGGCATCAGAGTATGTCCATACTCTGTCAGGGAGTACTCTACCCGCGGAGGAACCTCCGCATATACCTGCCTGAATACCAGCTGATCTTCCTCCAGCTCGCGAAGCTGGTTGGTCAGCATTTTCTGGGTGATATGGGGGATCAGCTTTTTCAATTCACTGAACCGCTTAGTCCCTTCCAGACCCAGGTGCCACAGTATAATCAGCTTCCACTTGCCGCCGATCACAGCGAGCGTGAGCTCCTTCTCGCAGTTGATCTCCTTCAGGTTGATCCGGTCTTTAATTTCAGTCGCCAATATTCAGCCCCCTTCCGGCTATCATCATAATACAAATCCATCAGCCACCGCACATAGGCAGCAAAGGATGCCCTCCCGTCAAGGAAAGCATCCGTGTGATAGCTACATTGTATTCCAAGCTCTATTCTATTCCAAATCGTATACTATTCCAAATTGGCGTGCTTGCCGAACATCCGGCCGGAGGTCTGCCCCGTCTGCTCCATGATCCGCAGAATGACTGCATCATAGAATACAAGCAGCGTCTGTTCGAACAAGGAGGCCATCGGCTGCAGCGTAGTATAGCCGCCGTCCGGCCGCTCCTTGGGAGCGCCAGGCAGCTTGACTGTATGATCTGCGAGACGTCCGAGCGCCGAGTCTGGCTGAATGGTTACCAGAACTACATTCGCACCAATCGCCTTGGCTTTCTCAGCCATGGAGACCAGTCCCTTCGTCTCGCCTGAGCCGGAACCCAGTACAAGCACATCGCCGGGGCCGATGCCCGGCGTTACCGTCTCTCCGACCACATAAGCTGTCCGCCCGGCCTGCATCAGCCTCATGGCGAAGGCCCGGCCCATCAGGCCGGAACGCCCGGCGCCGGCCACGAAGATCTGACCTGCGCGCAGCAGCAGCTCCGTCAGCACCTCGCCCTCTCCGGCATCCAGCCCGGAGACGGAGCCTTCCAGCTCCTTCACAATTTCATGTGCGTAATACTGCGTGTCCATGGCTGCTTAAGCCTGGCTTACAAGGCGCTTCATTTCCGCCGCAGTTGCCTTCATATCAGCTTCGCCAGTAATGCCGCCGCCCACGATTACCAGATCAGGCTGCGCAGCAATCACTTCAGGCAGCGTACTCAGCTTAATGCCGCCGGCAATTGCAGTTTTGGCCCGGGTCACCACGCTCTTAATATCTCTCAGATCCGCGAAGGAATTCTTGCCTTCAGCCTGATGGTCATAGCCGGAATGCACGCAGACATAATCCACACCCAGCGCATCCACTTCAGCGGCTCTGACCTTGAGATCCTTCACGTTAATCAGATCGACCAGGATCTCAGCACCCGTCTTCTTCGCTTCCTCCACCGCACCGCGGATCGTTGAATCATCGGATACCCCCAGCACAGTCACGATGCCTGCGCCCGCTTCCACTGCCTTCATGACCTCATATCCGCCGGCATCCATGATTTTGAGATCGGCCAGCACGGTAAGTGCCGGAAAAGCTTCCTTGATCGCTTTTACCGCATGCAGCCCCTCATTAATAACGACCGGTGTTCCAATCTCAACAATATCTATAGATTCGGCAACCTCTGCAACAACCTCCTTGGCTCCAGCAATATCCACCAGATCGAGTGCTAACTGTAATTTCATATGTGTAAGTTCTCCTTATCCGTAATGTATTTTAGGAAGTGCTGTTTCTCAGTTTAGGGATATACTGCCGATAAGGGAAGTAGGCACTTTTTTGTGAGGTAGTCACCTGGAGGATACTATTGGACAAAGCCGGCGGATTTATAGACAACATGTTGGAAATCCTACTGCATTTTCACAACAGCTGTGCTACCATACATTTGATTCGAAAATTCACAGCCGTAAGGAATCCTAATAAGAAGGTGTATGATGGAAACAAACACGCCCAAGACATTCAACCTAATGAAGCTGACCTGGCCGATCTTCCTTGAGCTGTTCCTGTTCATGCTCATGGGCAGTATGGATACCTTCATGATCAGCTCAGTGTCTGATGATGCAGTCTCCGGTGTTGGAGCGGCCAATCAGATTATTGCCATAGCCATTCTGGCACTCAGTGTTATCGGGAACGGCGCGGCGATCGTAGTATCGCAATACCTCGGCTCCAAGCAGCCCAAGGAAGCCGCCAGAGTGATCGGCAATGCGGTTACCTTGAATCTTGCGGTAGGGATCGTACTTAGTACAGTGATGCTGCTATTCGGAGGTCATCTGCTGCAGGCTCTGAACGTGAAGGGCGACATTCTAGACTACGCCCGCTCGTATATCAACATTGTCGGAGGCGCCATCTTCCTGCAGGCCCTCATCAATGCGCTGGCCGCCACCATCCGCACCCACGGCTTCACCAAGCAGACGATGGCGGTGTCGCTGCTGATGAACGTTATCCATGTGGGCGGTAACTATCTGCTGATCTTCGGCCATTTCGGACTGCCTGCGCTCGGCGTAGAGGGTGCTGCCGTATCAACCGTAATCAGCCGCTCCATCGCTCTCCTGATCTTCTTCCTGCTGCTCTACCGGATAATGGAGGTACGTGTGAAATGGAGCTATTACGTTCACCTCTCCAAGAAATATGTGCTGCAGATTCTCAAAATCGGTATTCCATCTGCCTTCGAATCCGTAATGTACCAGTGCTGCCAGCTCGTCTTCACCCTGTACATCACCTATTTGGGAGCCGAGGCCATGGCTACACGCCAGTATGCAGTTAATATCTCGAACTACATCTTCCTGTTCAGCGTAGCGGTGGCAATGGGGACCTCAATTATTGTGGGGCACCTTGTAGGTGCAAAACGGACGCAAGAGGCTTACTCACGGGTGTTCACCAGTGTGAAGTGGGCGCTGCTGGTCACAGTGATCATGGATCTGATCGTCATTCTGTTCCGCAAGCCGCTGCTGGGCCTGTTCACGGATAATGAGCTGATTATCACCATGGGCGCCCAAGTTATCCTGCTCAGCTTCTTCCTGGAGACCGGACGGACCTGCAATCTGGTCATTATCAACTCGCTGCGCGCGTCGGGCGATGCCAAGTTCCCGGTCTACATGGGTATGATTTCTATGGTGTGCATGAGTCTGCCGCTGGGCTACTTCCTGGTATTCACGCTTGATCTGGGTCTGGCCGGGGTATGGCTGGCCACAGCTTTCGACGAATGGGTGCGGGCCGTCATTATGTACTTCCGCTGGAAAAGCAGAGCCTGGGAGAAGCATGGCCTGATCCAGCACGAACCGCCGGAAGCCGCTCCGGCAGTCCCGGCGCACTAATTCTGTGCCAGCTACTCACACAAATAAGGGATGTTAATCAGCCACAGGAAATACGGCTGATTAACATCCCTTTGTCGTAAGCTTGTCCCATACTCAGTTCCCTTTGGCCACTGCAATTTTATGTCTGGCTGCGAACTGCTCCGGCGTGACCGCTTTGCCGAACAGCGCCTGGATCATATCCAGATGGACCTGGGCAGCATTCGGCTTCATCTGCACATCCGCGAACAAGGTAATGCTGCTGGCATTGTTCAGTTCATTCAACAGATCCACGTATAACTGCGGCAGCTTCTCATTCGTGGTATCGACCTTGGTCGCCGGAATCACTCCCGCACTCGTCACTGAAGCCTCGCCCCATTTGAAGACGAAGTATTCGACAAAAGCCTTAGCCTCCTCCTTCACCCTGGACGATTCCGCTACGAACAGTCCGACACCCGGACCGCCTACCCAGTCGCCCGAATTCCCCTTCCCCCCTTCCACCGTAGGGAATTTGAAGAAGCCGACCTTGTCCTTGAAGGCCTGCGGAATCTCCGGGTTGGTCGTGAAGTTGGGCAGCTCCCAGGTACCGGTCAGGTACATGGCCGCCTTTTCTTCCATGAATTCCGATTTGCCCTCATCATATGACAAGCCGTTGAAGCCGTTGTTGAAGGCGTTCATATCGACGAGGTTCTGCACTTCCGCCGCAGCCTGCACCAGTCCGGGATCATCGAAATATCCCGTCCCCTTCGTCGCCCGCTTCAGCGTCTCACTTCCGGCCATGCGGTCTGCCAGATACATATACCACAGCGAGCCTGTCCACCGGTCCTTATTGCCCAGCGCCACCGGAGGCACACCATGACCGGAGAGCACTCTCACAACTGCCTTGAACTCCTCATACGTTGAAGGTACCTGAAGATTATATTGGGCGAAGATTTCTTTATTATAAAAGATCGGGGAGATGTTCATCTCCAGAGGCAGCGCATAGGTCTTGTTATCGACAACATAAGACTCTGTAGTGCTCTTCACGAACTTATTCTTAAGCTGCCCGCCGTTCAGGATGTCATCCAGCGGAGCGAATAATCCGCCTTTTACATAAGGCTCCATGAAGCCGGCCGCCCAGGTTATGCCCACATCGGGAAGGTCATTGGAGGCAGAGAGCACCTTGAGCTTGCTTTTATACTGCTCATTCTCCAGCACATCCTGCCTGATGAGGATACCCGGATGCTCCTTCTCGTATTGTGCGATAATCTGGCTGACCAGCTTATACTGCTGCGCAGAGAGTCCGGCGGGCCAGATGTGCATCATATGAATGGTTATTTTGGGGGAAGAGGCGCCGTTAGCTGCCAGCGTACTATTATTGTCTTCCGCAGAGCCGCAACCCGTCAGAACAAGCACCCAGATATAGGCCAGAAGCAGCCCCTTGGTCATGTGATTCCTTCGCATTGCATTGCCTCCCCATCTCACATTGCAAAAGGCCGAACTCACCCATGTAATCGCTATCATTAAAATTCTAGCATCGTACCCTGAGGCAGATAAGGGCACACTTATTGGCTAAAATACCACATTTATTGGATCTCCTGAGCTCCGCCTTTCATCTGCTGACGGTAACGG
The DNA here is from genome assembly GCF_038002225.1 of Paenibacillus sp. FSL R7-0204. Classification (NCBI taxonomy): domain Bacteria; kingdom Bacillati; phylum Bacillota; class Bacilli; order Caryophanales; family Paenibacillaceae; genus Paenibacillus; species Paenibacillus sp. FSL R7-0204. The sequence continues at coordinate 564,933 of NZ_JBBOCA010000001.1, read as the reverse complement.
CTAGGGCTTATGGCCTCCAAGGACTTGAATACCTTAATGAAATATTTATCCGTCCGGTACCCTACACGCTCTCCGATCTCCCCGACCGGCAGTGCAGTCTGGAGTAACAACTCCTTCGCCCGCTGAATCCGCAGACGTGACAGATATTCAGTGAAGGACACCCCGGCCTGCTCCTTGAACAACACGCTGAAATAGCTGGCATTCAGGTGAATCAGCCCCGCTACCTCAGCCATCGTCAGCTGTTCGTGCAGATGCTGCTCCACATAGGCAATGGCCTCCTTAACCGGCTGCCCCATCCCGGCCTGCTCCGGGTCAATCTCCAGCAGCTTGTGATCCACCAGCTTCTCCAGCTTCACATGGCGCTGCTGCTCCTCCTCCCGCTTCAGCGCATCCTCAACCACTGTCAGCAGCTCGGACTTGTCCAGCGGCTTCAGCAGATAATTGACCGCCCCCAGCCGCATCGCCTGCTGCACATAATCGAACTCCGCATAGCCGGAGATCACAATGATCACCGGCTTCCGGGGAGCTTCCTGCAGCGAATGGATCAGATCCAGCCCGCTCACCTCCGGCATGCGCACATCTGTAATCAGCAGATGGACCCGCTCATGCCGCAGCCGCTCGCGCGCTTCCACCCCATTGTCACAGGTTTCCACGATATACCGGCCTGCCGCCCATACTTCCAGCGTCTGCTTAATCCCCTGACGCGTTCTTGGTTCATCATCTACGATTAGAATCGTCTTATTGCCCAGACTCATAGGTATCTCCTCCATTGCTTGGAATCTCAAACCTTATTAAGGTCCCCTCAGACCGCCGGCTCTCCACGATCAGGCCTTCCGTCTGCATGTCTGCTTCCGCGTAGTACAGCTTCAACCGCCGCTGCACATTCACCAGCCCCACTCCGCTGCCCTTGGCAGAGACCGGCGGCCCGCCATCCAGCGCATCGCGCAGCGCCAGCAGCGTAGCCTCATCCATGCCCGGACCGTTGTCCGACACTTCGACTGAGGTCCACCCCTTGCGGGAAGAGGGGCTAATTATGACTTCAATAACGCCCTTGCCCACGCGGCTCTCCACTCCATGGAGAATCGCGTTCTCAACAATCGGCTGAATCAGCAGCTTGGGCACCGGTACAGCAGCCTCATGCGGATCAAGCCTGATGTCCCAGGACAGGCGTTCCCCCATCCGCATCTCCATAATCCGCAAATACCGCCTGATCTGCTCGACCTCTTCGCTCAGCGTAACCCATTCATCCTTGTTATGGGGAGTGCCGATAATGTAGCGGAACAGCCTGGACATCATGACCACTAATCCGGCCAGCTCCTCCTCCCCCTTCTCCTCCAGCGACCAGTTGAAGGCCTCCAGCGTATTGAACAGGAAATGGGGATTGATCTGCGCCTGCAAGGCTTTCAGCTCAGTCCGGCTCTGCAGGACCTCCTTCTCATAGACCACCCTGATCAAATCATTAATATTAGCCACCATACCGTTATAGGTATTATTCAGCTCCCGCAGCTCCATGGTCGATACCTTCTGCGAATTGGGGGTCAGCACCCCCATGCGGGATTTGCGCATCGCCCGGATCAGGTGAATGATCGGCCGGGTAATCATTGTCGACAGCAGGAAGGATATAATCAGGAACAGCAGGGTTCCGATTCCGCCTGACACCAGCAGTACCGTCCGCAGCACGGATAGTCCCTTGGTCACATAACTGACAGGCGTCAGCACTAGCAGCGTCCAGGAGGTCTTGTCCGAGCGCAGCTTGACCTGCACATACTCCTTGCCCCGGAAGCTGACCGTCTGATCCACGCTCTCCAGCAGCGGCAGCAGATCCTCTTGCGGTGTTCCGCTGCTCCCGAGGAGCTGGCCTTCATCATTCACAAGCAGCACTGACTCCCCGCTGTCACTGCCGGAGAACGGATCGTCGAGCTGGAAGTAGCTGCGCTGGATGCGGGCCATCAGGTAGCCTCCCCGCGAGAACCAGCGGTCCATCAGGCTGACCTGGCGGATCGCCAGCAGGCTCTGTTCATCATGCGGATCAACACCGATCCAGACCAGCCGCCCCTTCTGGGCATTAGCCTCACTGATGTGCTGCTCGTTAATTCTGCTCTCCAGGCTGCCTTCCTTAATCGGGAACAGCAGCCTGTAATCAGTGGTATATAGCTCCAGCGAGCCCACGCTCGGCATGTACGCCTGATAGCTGGAGACAATCTGCAGCAGCGACTGGCGCTGATTGAAGGACACCTCATTGCCGTCCAGCTCCTCCAGCAGCAGCTGCTGAACGGTAGGATGATTGGCCACCTGCTCCATCAGACCGTCTATCTGGCCGGTCAGCGCGTCCAGCCTTCCGTTGGCCTGAACCGCCGTCTGCTGGATATGCCGCTCGGCATTATTTTTGAGCAGAATAGAGACACGGTCATACACAAATATCCCGGAAACCAGAATAATAATGAGCATCACCAGCAAAAAACCGATGAATATCTGATTGCGCAGTGTGTTGAGCTCTCTGAACCTCTGAAGCATCAGAATTCCCTCTTTCGTTGGCAGCGTTTCCAACTCTATTCTCCAAACCCCGGGAGTTTTGTCAAGATAAATCATTGCCCGCAGGCGAGAGACGGCCCTGAGGTCCCCGCGGATACCAGCAACAAAAAACCCTTAGCACAGTTCTCCCGGTTCAAGGAGCTGCCCTAAGGGCTTGCACAGAAGACTACTTAGATGAACATCAACGGAGTAATCCATTCGAAATGCAGGGCCGCCCACAGCAGAGCCAGCAATACCGCACCGATGCAGTAACTCAGGACTTTGCGGCGGGTCGGCTCCAGATATATATCCAGCGGAATCAAGATCAGAATCATACCAATTGCGATAATGTTAAACATAGGTTTATGATAAAAAATCCCCACTGCATTCAGGGCAACCGCAAGAAGCGTCAGAAGCAGAAAATATTTTCTCATAGCTCCATCATCCCTGTATTATCCATTATTGTCAACCCGCTGATTCGCCGGCGTTTAAGAATGGCTTTGCCGTCTTTTTCATGGATAGTACCGTTTTATAAAAGAGGTACTAAAGAAATTAACGAAAAGCAAAAAGAAACGGAGGGGAAATTTGGAACTGTAGGAGCGATAGCGTCCGCCTTTGTCACCGGATTTCCACCGCGATTAGCGGTTAAAATCAAGAAATCTGGTGACAACAGCGGCCGGAAGTCCAAATGTTCACCGCAGTGACGACCAAGCTTCGAGTTCAAACTTTAAATGCCTTTTATATAGAGGTAAAAATCCAAAAAAAATAGCCCATTGCGGGCAAGAAACGGACAGCGGTATAGGGTTGCTATCCTCTAATTCTGTATGAACCGGTCAGAGAGTGGCAACCTTAGCGGATAGTCACACTCTTCTTGGTAGCCTTCGCATCCAAGTTCTTATTAACGAGCGTAGGCAGCATCTTCATGCTCCGGGTCATAGGCGAATTGCATTGCCAGCAGGTCGGCACATGTTGGAAGGCAAAGTTGTCGCGTATCCATCCGGTGCATTCTTCCTTGGTGCAGGACCAGATGGCCGTCTCTTCCTGCGGAAGATCTATTACCGCTTTTTTACGAAAATACATAAGTACCCCTCCTAATAGCTTGGTTAGTGCGTCCTACGGACTGTCATGGCAGAACGGAAGCTACTCCTCTACTACCTGGTCACAAAAAAAACTACCCTCAACTGGTGTTAAGGGCAGCTTATTGTTGATATTACAGTTTTACAACGTTCTCAGCCTGTGGTCCACGAGCGCCTTGAGTTACGTTGAACTCAACGCGTTGGCCTTCGTCCAAAGACTTGAAGCCTTCGCCAGTGATTGCGGAGAAGTGTACGAATACGTCGCTTCCGCCTTCAACCTCGATAAAACCGAAACCTTTGTCTGCGTTGAACCATTTTACTGTACCTGTTTGCATGATATTACCTCCAAAGTTTATTTAACACATGTCCTTTTATTCCTACGTATTGTACGAACAAATAAAAATTCACACATTGGAAAAGGCTTCAAACACAAATTGATAACCTTTTACAATATGTGAATTAAGGGTTAAATTTATGATTAACTTCATTGTAGCACACTGATTTCCCAAATGCAAAGGATTATTGCCAAATACCCAAAATAAATTTTAAATTTTAGAGAAGCCTGGCCGGGCGCACGGATTCTTGAGATCAGCCATGCGCCTCTGGCTACAGCATTCAGTCGATATATCCGGCCAGTCCCTTGTCCATCAGGTAATCCATTTCCGCATCCAGAATGGTCTCCACCGTTAGCTCGTCCAGCTTCACATCGCGCTGCGCAGTCACATAGTCGACCAGATCATCATTATCGATATCAATCTCGCCTTTGGCGTTGGCCTTGGCCTTATTGATGAACGTCTGCTCATGCTTCAGCACCAGCCGGATGACGGCCGGGTCCACCTTCGTCTGTGCAGATAATACCTCCACCAGTTCCTGTTCGTTCACTTCATTACTCATCTTCGTTCGTCAGCTCCTTGGGTTCTATGAACCCTGATTGTACCACAAGTCCCCTTCGGGCGCGCAGCCTCATCTCCACCAGGGAAGAACCGGATATCCGGCGGCCCCTGCGGTTACAGTCTCCCCGATTCTAGGCGTGGCCAGCCGTACCCCTCTCAGCGCCGCCGCAGCTGAGACCCGTTCTGCCGGGTCGGTCCAGTCATGCATCGACAGGGTGAAAGCGCCCCAATGGATGGGGATCAGCAGACCTCCCTGCACATCGATGTGCGCCTCGACAGTCTGTTCCGGCAGCATATGGATATCCGCCCAGCGCGGATCGTATTGGCCGCATTCCATCAGCGTGAGATCGAAGGGACCATGCATACGTCCAATCTCGGCAAAATGCGGGCCATATCCGCTGTCTCCGCTGAAGAAGACCTTGGTCTTCTCCCCTTGAATAATCCAGGAGCACCACAGCGTGGTGTTGCGGTCCAGCAGACTCCGCCCCGAGAAATGCCGCGCCGGAGCGCAGGTGAAGGTTATCCCTTCATAGGAAAGCGAATCGCCCCAGTCCTGCTCGCGGATTTTGTCTGCGGCCACACCCCAGCGGCGCAGATGGGCGCCGACACCTAACGGTACAATGAACAGCCTTGCCTTATCCTTCAGCTGGCGGATGGTTCCATAGTCCAAGTGATCATAATGATCATGGGAGAGCAGCACCGCGTCCAGCTGCGGCAAAAGGGCAGCCTCCAGCGGAAGCTGCTTGCTGTAGCGGCGGCCGCCGATGAACGGAAACGGTGACGGTGCATGGCCCAGCATAGGGTCGAGGAACAGAGTCAGGCCGTCCATCTCCAGCAGCACCGCTGAATGCCCGAACCAGGTAACCCGGGTGTCGCGTCCCTGTCCAATAGAGGACGGCAACAGCGGCTGCGGCTGAAGAGGCTCAGCAGGTCTGGAGTTAGGGTTGCCCTTAATGAAGTCCCTCAGAATAGAGAATCCGCTGCTTCCGGCCTTCTCACCGCTCAGGTCTGCAGTCTGCGGATAAGCAAATTTGCCGTTGCTGTATTGGGCAGAACGGAGATTACGGGTTCTCTCCTGCTTCCCGGCCCTCCGCCCGAACGCCGGATAGACGGTCATGATAAGATACGCAGCGGCAATAACGGCAAGCAGGATGGAAGCAATAATAATCAGGGTCATGCGGTAATCCTTCTTTCTGCGGGTTCGTGCCAAATCTCCTATTTCGCCTGACCCAGCTTGCGGGCAACGATGAGAATAAGCAGCAGCGAGACTGCAATAATAATGGCATTGAAGCCCCAGCGGCCCTGAAGCCACCAGCTTGTGCCGGGCGGATCTGCTGCCGTTACCGGTACCCGGGTCTCTGCACCCAGCGCGGCCGGCGCAAGCTTTTCTCTGCTGATCCGGTCTTTGAAATTAATAATATCATACTGCGGAGCAGTTGCCAGCGTGTTGCCATAGAGCAGGGAATACGGCGTCTTCTCCCCGCCCGCGAATACAAGCCGGTCTACCAGATATTCGATCTTAAGGTCCGTGATGGAGATGGGGGCATCGTCCAGATTGTAGATGATCACGCGCAGGGAATCAGAAGAGGCCGGCACCACCGGCTGAATCTCCGTCCGGGAGATCCGGGTATCCTTGAAGTCCAGCCGGTACAGCTCCCCGCTTCCGGTGACCGGGAGCTTGCTCCCGGCGCTGTCATACAGTGCATAGCGCCGCAGGAAATTCCCGGTGCTGCCGAGCATCACCTTCCCAATCTTCAGCCGGTCCGTGTTGCTTATCATGATCTCGGTACGGTTCTCCACCTGCTTAATCTCTGTCTGCGGCGTCTTCTGCCGCATGAATGCAGCTGTACTCCACTCCCTGCTGCTGTCTACCAGGGTCAGGCCGGGGAATTCCAGCCCTTCCGGGTTGTTCTTCACTACAAGACGGTAATAGCCGAACTTGTAGCTGCTCTCCAGCGTAATGCTGTCCGCACTTAACCCGTTCGTGGCATACAGATCCCCTGTGCCGAGCTGCTCCCAGGCCTGCCCGTCATAACCGCCCCACACCTCCACATGCTTCAGGAAGGATTCTGCGGGCAATTCGAACACCAGGCGGTTCCCCTGAATATCGACATGCTCGGCAAGCGGCTTAATCTGATAATCCAGCAGGGTATCCGTTCCTTTCACTGCCTTGTGAATCAATTCTGAGGCATAGACCGCGCTATGCTCCTCCACCGTCTCCGCTCCGCTCTCCATATAATAGGGAACCTTAGCGCCAGTGCTGTCCTGTATACGCAGATCACGCAAGTCCTCTGCCGCCGAGCGGTACACCGCTTCATCCAGATACAATCCATAGTACGGAGCCGCCTCCGGCAGGGAGATTTCACGCGAGAACTTCCATTGCCCGCCGTCCGTCTTCTCCGCTCCGCCGGATGCCGCTGCCGCACTGTGCGCCGGGAAGGTGCCGGAACCCAGCACGAGTCCGCCCAATACAGCGAGCAGCACAGCCGCCCTAGCTCTCCGGCCTGTCTTGCTCAGCAAGCGCATAAGCTTCCTCCATTCTGACCGTTATCCGCTGATAGAGGTAGGATATCCCCAGCAGGCAGAGTCCGAAGCTGAAGTACGCGATGATCTTGCTGCCGGTGTTCAGCAGAGTCAGGTCATAGAGCAGCAGCTTGCCGGTTGCCAGCAGGGACAGCGCCAGTCCGAAGCGGCGGATATACAGATATCTTTTCCAGAAGCCGTACATAATGAACAGCACGGCCAGCAGCAGATAGAGCAGACTGAAGGCCAGCCCTCCGTCACGCACCTGCATCTGCACCCCCAGGAACGCCGTAACCATCACCAGCAGATAGATGCCCATAGCTACAGGATACAGCTCTATATTCTTATAATCGTGCAGCAGCGTTGTCCGCAGCAGCCTTGCACTGCTGAACCATACGAACACATTGAACAGAATAAGCACACCCAGCGCCACTACATCGGCAGCAGTGCTGCCGGACCACCCTTCCGGAAGACTGGGCAGACCCAGCGTGATGCCGATACAGACCGCATAGGCAATCCCGTGCAGCACCAGAACCATGATGCCGACCACCTTGTCATACAGAACGTTCACCTTCGGCAGCGCATAAGCGAGTCCAGAGGTAAGCAGACCCGCCAGCAGCAGCTTGTAAAAGGCATTGTGCGCTATATCCTCCGGCACCATCCAGTCATACAGGCGCAATGCTTCATACACCACATACCCGTAGAAATTGATAATAGCTGCATATTTGAACCATACGGTAGCCTGCACCTCCGCAGGCGTACTGCGAAGCAGCGTCTCCTGATTCGAATAACGGATGGCATACAATAAGGCTACAATCGCCATTCCCGCCGTAATGAATGTATATTTCAGATCGAAATAGGAGTTCGTATAGTAGATTACCGCATTATAATCCGAGAGCTGCAGGAGAACGTCGAATCCGAAGAAGGTCAGCAGACAGAGGGAAAGGATGCCCCAGCCTGCGCGTTCTACCATTTTGAAGCGGTACAGATGTCCGTAGACCGTAAGCGCCACACCTTCCACCAGCCAGCCGATCGACCACCAGGCCGCTCCCAGCTGGAACGGAATCATCAGGATGGCGAAGGTCAGTGAGGTGACATAGAACAGCAGACGGCTCTCGCGTTCCTGCGGCATCTGCTTCTCCAGCAGCGCACCAAGCCCCAGATACATGAGGCAGAAGGCCAGCGCCAGCGCGCCTTTGAATTCATCCAGCCCGGCATTCAGGAACAGAAGATACAGTGTCATGCAGCTAACGAGCGTGTTACAGCCCAGCAGGCCGAAGTCCAGCCAGTTAAGCTTCGTCTTGAACTTGAACGGATACCAGAGTGTAATCCCCAGATACATGGCGAAAGTCAGCACAGCGCAGAGAATGCCTGCAGCATAGCTATCCGCCAGATAAATCAGCAGCAGGATAGACGGCGTGTTGAACAGGAAGCTGATGTAATTGACAACCACCCAGCGCTTGCGCAGAGAGATCAGCAGAATCAGCAGGTTCAGTACAAACAGATACCCCATTGCCGCATACACTGCACTGCCCTCCAGCCCGAAGGCTCCAATATAAGAGAAAAGCGGCAGATAACCCCCTACAAGCCCCATAGAACAGATCGTCCGTGACTCATAGCGCAGCGACAGCAGCACAGCGGACAGCGTGACCAGCACCGACAGGCCGATCCCGGCCCATAACCCGATAATCTCCAGCAGAAAATAACTGTAAAATATCGAGCCGTACAGCACCGACACCCCGCCGCCAATCAGCCCCAGAGCGAAGGCTCCCCGCCCCTTGCGGAACAGCCACTCCCCGCCCGCCAGCATGACTGCCCCCAGCAGGAAGAAGGCACTGCCCTTCATATAATCATTGAACCAGGTGGAGTAGGTGTATCTGAACCCGGCGCCCACTGCCAGGATCAGCAGCAGAATTCCCAGGCGGTTGATCCAGTTCAGGCCGATCTTCATTTCGATCCGGTTCTGCTTGCGGCGGCGCAGCAGGGTCTCCTCGTCAACCCCTTCAGCAGCCAAATCATCCAGCCCGCTGTCCATCGTCCCTCTGAGCGAACGCGCTGCTTCCCGCTGCCATTGCCTGCGCAGCAGGATACTCTCATTCAGCTTCGCCTGCACCTCATCCAATATATAAGTGATCTGGGTCTTCTCCTGGCCCAGCTCGCGTGCCCCGATACTGTACATCTCCTCTATACGCCGCTTGGCGTCCTGCTCGAAGGATGTCAGCCGGTCGAGATACGCATGATCCCGTGAGGCAAAATAAGTCTGCAGCTTCTGCCGCGATACCCGGAGAATCCCCAGCTTCTCATCCAGAATCTGCTCCGCCAGTGCAGTCCGCAGCTCCGAGTTGTCGCGCTCAAGCCTCGCGGCCTGAGCCTTCAGCTCCGCCAGGCTCAGCCTGTTTGCCCCATTTTCCCTTCTTAACACTTCGTTCTCGCGGACCAGATCACTGCTCTCGTATTCTTCAATCAAAGACTGGTATTCCTTCAAAAGCCCGTCCTGCTGCTGCTGCACAGCCCTCATCCGATCTCTGAAATCCTCCATAGCCGTCCCCCAGTATCTGCTAATCGGCAAATTGTTATTATATTGATATTACTATATTTCTAATTACCACCACAGACCTAACAAAAACCACATCACTTAGTTAAGATCCTGTCACATTTTTGTCTTGGCAGACGTTATAGGTTTATTATTGTTGTATATTCGGGAGATGGGGAGAATCGGACATTGAAACTGAACCTGCACAAACCGCAAACACGTTATATCCTCATCCTGCTGCTGCTGGTGGTGGTCTTCCTGCCTGTGCCTTTTAGACATAAAGCAATGACCAAGCTTAGCATTACCGGCCTTGATGGAGTCGAATTCAAGACAGATGCCTATGCACTGACAGCGGACCATAAGCTGATGGTGGATAAAGACCTCGCTGAACGGATTCTGCATGCGCGTATCGGCTGGGAGAAGGAGGCTCCGCTCCCCAAGGGTGTGTACTACAAGGATCATGTGGCGGTACTCATGTATCACCATCTGACGGAAACCCCGTTAACGCTCTATCCCGGCGTATTACCCGCCGTACAGTTTGATGAGCAAATGCAGCTCTTGAAGCAGGAGGGCTTCCATGTCATTACGATGAAGCAGTACCGGGAATTCATGCTGGACCGTGCGCCGGTTCCCGATAATGCGGTTCTATTGACGTTCGATGACGGCTATGAGAGTTTTTATAAGCTGGCGTTTCCCATTCTGCAAAAGTACGGCTACACCGCAGTGAACTTCATCATTGTCTCCGATGTAGACAACACTAATAAGCGTCAGGTGCCCAAGCTGACCTGGGAGCAGATGCGGGAGATGAAGCGCGCCGGAATGGGCTTTTATAATCATACGTATAATTTACATTATTATGCAGTTGTTGATGCAGAGGGCGGCACCCGCCCGGCGGCGAGCTCCTTGCTGTACATTCATGACGAGAACCGGAATGAACTGAATGAAGAATACTACAGAAGAGTAACCGGGGACCTCGCTCATGCAGAGCGCAGGCTGAAAGAAGAATTGGACAATACGGATTCGGCTATCGCCTTCCCTTACGGCTCTTATAACGAAAAGCTGCTGGAAATCTGCGATTCACTCGGCATCCATCTGAAATTCAATATCGGGCTGGGCCTGGGCTCCAGAACCACGCTGAATGCTCCACGGATCAATGAAGGGAACCGGACACTCACGCCAGAGCTGTCCATCCAGCAGCTCAAGCAATTCGAGCCGCCGATGATCCTGACCGTGAATGGGAAGAAGGTTCTCCTTACCGGAACTCCGCCCAAGCTGCGGAACGGGAAAGTCATGATCCCGCTGGATGCGTTATGCTCCGAGCTGGGCGTAACGATCCACTATGACCGCAGCAGCGCGGTCCTGAAGCTGACGCCTACCCCTTAGCCGCCTGACGCACCCTAGGCTCACGGCCCAAGGTTACCCGGTTCTTGCCGGTGGCCTTGGACAGATAGAGGGCCTCGTCCGCCTCGCGGTACAGGTCCTCGAAGGTCACATCTGCCTGATCCGTAAAAGCAATGCCGATGCTCACTGTAAGCTGGATGTGATGCCCTCCATCCAGCTCAACGATGTGCTCGCCCATAGCGGTGCGGAAGCTCTCTGCCTCCTTCAAGGCCGCAGCTTCATTGCCGGCGGAGAAGCAGACGGCGAACTCTTCGCCTCCCACGCGCCCCGCAATCCCTTTGTTATGATATACCTGCATAATTTTTCCGGACAAATCCACCAGCGCCTGATCACCCGCCATGTGTCCGTATGTATCATTAATTAATTTGAAATCATCGATGTCGAACAGCAGCAAGGCCATACCCGCACCGATCTGCGCAGAGTAATTCTGTACCAGTCTCATGAAATGCCTGCGGTTGTACAGCCCGGTCAGATCATCCACCGTGGCCTGATGCAGCAGCTCCCGCTCATACCTCTTCTTCTCGCTAAGATCACTGAAGACCAGCAGCATCCCCGCTCCCTTCCCCCGGACCTGCTCCGTAGCAATGAGCGCCACTCCATAACAGGACCCGCTCCGGCCGGGAGGCTCGATTTCAAACTGCCCCTCCCGCCGCTCCGCATAGCAGGCAGACAACTGCCCGTGCTGCCTGAGCAGCGGCTGAATGCTAGTGCCCATCCAGGTCTCCGGCTTCTCCTCCAGCAGCTCGGAGAGCATAGCGTCCGCCGCCTCATTCACATCCATGATGTAATCGTAGCGGTCCGTCAGGACGATGCCGTCCTTCATATTCTCGAAGATTTTATTCTTAGCCAGCGGATATAACGACAATCTGGGATCGCGGAACAAGGTGAGGTAAGCGGCCACGATAGGGGGCAGGTAGGTGAAGGCTGTGAAGCCTGTAATCGTAATCTGCAGCAGCGGAAGCAGGAACACCGACAGGACCGGTACCAGCAGACTGAATAACAGCAGCGCATTATGGCGGAAATAATACTTAGGCCCATTCAGGAGAGAGATGGCCAGCAGATATACAGCATACAGTCCGAATAGCTGATCGTACGCGATGAGGATCATGCTGAGCACGGTGGGCTCCACTACAATTCCGGTAACCCCCGCCACCGTAGCCAGTCCGACCCCGCTGCGCATCAGATGATGGTAGGAGTCAGTGAAGATCAGCAGCACATCAAGCACCACCGGGATACAAAAGTAAATAAGCCTCTTGGACAAACCCTCAGAGGAACGGGACACATACTCTTTAATAACCGCATAGCTGAAGATCGCACTCAAAAAAAGCGGGCCCTGCTGCACATTCTTCCACCATAGCTTCGCCCCGAAGGAACCCGATAGAATCTCTCCGGCCGTAGCTGCGAAGATCATGCTGACCAGCAGCATCAAAATCCATAAATAGCATCTTCCTGGTGTATGGCGGTGCTTGTAAGAACCGATGCCCATGTAGAGACTTAGAACGCTGCCCATTACCAAGTAAAACGGATAACCCTGCATCCACGGCATGTCATATTTCTCCTATTTTTGAGATTGCTTTGCCTTATTATATCCTACTCTTTCGTACAAATGAATCATTCTTACAAAAGTAAGTACGCAAAACAAAGAGGATACTCCTTCACCATCTGCATGGATGCGGGAATATCCTCTATAGTAATACCATTATTTCTTCTGAGCGAGACGTTGTTTGAACTTGTCAACGCGGCCGCCAGTTTCGGTATCTCTTTGTTTACCTGTGTAGAACGGGTGGGATGCAGAGCTGGAGTCTACACGGATCACCGGGTAAGAGTTGCCGTCTTCCCATTCCATAGTTTCACCGGATGATTTGGTGGATGAGCTAAGGAATTTGTAGCCTACGCTAGCATCGAAGAAAATAACCTGGTTGAACTTAGGGTGTATGCCTTGTTTCATTGTAGTAACCTCCTTTCCGTACGGATACAACTTATGAAGAAGTATTGAAGCCATCTCTTGGTCTATTTGAAAAATCCGGTTAGACAAAGGGAGATGCGTAAATCTTCCGATTTTTACACGCCATACTATCATAAGTGAAATGAGCCGCTGAGTCAAGAGCCTGTCCTAGAGCGATTTCACCATTCCGCCGTCGATCAGCAGGGACTGTCCCCTCAAGACCCAAATCCATCGTCCAGTCCTCCTGTCAGATTGGTTGCAGGACTTCCTGCTCCCACTCATTATACATCGTATTCCAGTTCCTTTTTGGCCTGGACAATGAAATCCAGCGGATTCTCGATGGTGTCCGCCGCATATTCCACCGCACCGATCTTCAGCCCCAAGGTGACCTTGTACTTGCCGGAGAACTCTGAGTCATTCAGCTCCTGCAGCCGCTGTTTGATCCGCTCAATGACAATCTTGGCCCCTTCCCGGTCCGTGAAGAGCAGAAGGCCCCAGGTAGCATCCTCCTTGTCCAGCAGATACAGCGCATCATTGGTACGAATGCTCGACTGGCTGAGCTGGGAGACATCATAGATGGCTTCGGACAGCTGCTCTTCCGGGATCAGTCGGCGGATTTCATTCCAGTACTTCACCTTCACCACAAGCAGCGTCAGCGGGATTTTATAACGGACCGAGATGCCGGTGAACAGACTGGCGTCCTTCTGAAAAGAAATACTGTTGCGCAGATCCGTATTCTCATCCACCGCAGCCAGATTATTCGTACGCTTCAGCAGCCGTTCATTCTCCGCCTGCAGCTCGCGGGTGCTTGAGGTGAAGACCCACAGCACCACCGTAAGCAGCGGGGTCATAATCAGCCAGAAATACGTCTCTACACCGATCGATGCGCCCTGCGATACCGTCTGATAGACCACGAAGAAGCCGTAGCCGAAGACAAACGCCAGATTTAGCGTCAGTCCCGCCGTGACCGTGGTGAAATACGTGACCAGCGCCAGGATGAACGATACATTCAGAATAATAATGTTCTGGACGTAGTTATCCGGTGAGCCCGCGATATATACGATGCAGGCGAAGATCAGAACCAGAAAGGCCAGGAAGCCCAGATCCGAGGTTAGACTGCTGCGGTTACGTCTCACGCTTGATCACCACGTTTCTTCTTATGTTTGCGCAGCATCAGAATCAGCGCCACGACCACCAGCGTCACGATCATCACCGCTGCGGTCACGAAGCCCAGTACATCGCTGCGCTCCATCACCCGCGAGACCAGAGAGTCCGGCTTGGCGCCGGAGACCGTCTTGAAGCGGTAGGCATTTACCGTGCCGTCCTTATCCGCTATAACGCCGTCACCGTACACCCTCCACCTGTCCTTCTCGCTCCCGATCAGCTTGGAGACTACGAAGTAGCTTTCAGAGCTGACCGCAGTGACCGCAAGCAGGCCGCGTCCGCTCTCATAAGGGGATTCCAGGAGCTGGAGCGTGCCGATGGCGGCTCCGTACTGCTCGTCCAGGGCGATTTTCTCATTGGAGAGGAGGGCCAGACCGTCTTTGTTATACTTGAAAAAGAGCTTGCCGTTGTTGTCACGGATCACCTTATTATTCTTATAGCTCCCGATCGCAATAATATTGTTGTCCTTCAGGTTATCCGCTGTTGCGTTATCGCTGTAAAAGTGGACATCGCCGGTATTTCCTCCGGCAAACTGCCCGAGCATATTGAAGACATTCCCGAGGCTCCGGTAGGTGTAGTCATCCTTCTCCTTCGGCAGTACCACCGCCACACGGTTGAAGATGCCGTCCCGCAGGAACGGATAAGGGTAATTGCTCAGCAGGAGGTCGGTGCGGTCCTTCGTGTTCAGGCGCATCAGTGATTCCTTGCTGATATAGGCCCACGGCATCTGCTCCTTGTTCGGTGTACAGAGCATGCTGGCAAGCTCCAGATCGAAGGCCACCGTCACGGTGAAGTTGCCGGAGATATTCAGGCTCTGCGGCACATTCAGATTCAGCACATCGCCGTTCGCCAGCTCCTTCGTCAGCTTCTTGCTGCCGATGGGCGTATTATTGATGCTCACCGTCACCAGGGAACGGTTGAAGTCCAGATTCGCCGCATACCGGAAATCCAGGCTGATTCTGCCGTCATCCGCAATGGAGCGGTTGGACGGGAGGGAGACGAAATACGTCTGCTCCTGATGATTCGGCCCGGTGAGCTTGTCCCCTGTTTCCGTGAACGTAATGTTCGAGCTGATGGCCGGCGCAGGATTCACTACATCGGTAGCATTAGTAACAACCTTCAGATCCTTGCGGAGCTGGCTCATCAGCTCCCGGCTGGCCATCAGCCGTCCGGCCTTGATCAGCAGGCTCTCGTCCCTCGAGGTCACCACCAGCGTAGGCAGGGAATCCTTGTTCACCAGCTGAATAACCGCATGGGTGCCAAGGTCGTCCGCCGTACTTACCAGCTTCTTCACTCGTTCCGGCAGATGATCATACGTAGCTACCAGCACTACTGCACTCTTGTCTTTGACGGTATCCTCGCGGTAAGGCAGCAGCGGAATGGTTCTGTCGTTCAGCGTGTTGCCTTTGGCGAATCCCGAGAGGGCGTAGGTAGCGCTCTCAAGCTCAGCCCCGCTGGCATTTTGCGGCACGGCGAGCAGGCTTTGTTCATTTTTTACCGTATCCATTCCTGAGAATCTGGCACTGAAATCCTGAATGCCTCCAGTAATGGGCTTCGGCGTATAATTCACAGCAATATTCGAGGTGTTGAACAGATGCAGCCAGCTGTCCTGCATATCATCGATATTGCACAGCTCATAGCCGCCTGTCGTGGTTCTTAAGCTCCCCTGTATCCTTAGCGTGTTACTCCCCTTCGTCAGGAACCCTTTGGGCGCTTCCACGCTCAGGCTCTGCTGCCCGTTATTATCCAGGGACGGCCGGAAGGAATAGAACGGAATGCCGTTCAGCGACAGTGTTACGCTCGACAGCGTATCCTCACTGATCTGTGAGGTCTGGAATTGCAGATTGATCATCACTTTATCCACATTCCAATAATCCATGACTGTGAAGAACTGCTGCTGGGAGCTTGCGCCCCTCAGCGAGACATCGCTGCCCGTGAACAGCGTCTCATACGTTGCTCCGGCTTCACCGGGAAGCACCGCCGCCTGCGCCGCAGGGATTTGAACCAGGAAGAGGGAGAGGCAGAGCAGCACTGTTAGGATCTGTTTTTTCATCATGTTCCGTATCTCCTGACATCTTATTTCTGGACCTCCGGCGCACTAGTAACGCTCGGTTTTGTACCACTTGGCTTCCCGTTTGAAAATAACGTCTTTGAAATAGTTGTACAGCCCGTAAGCGGCCACTACCATCCAGAGCTGGCAATACGATACGTACATCAGCAGAATGATCCACAGGTTCGACAGGCTCATCTCGCCCTTCTCTGTGGTCAGGGTAACGAAGATCCCCACCACGAACAGCACAATGGCGAGCAGCCACAGGAAACTGCTGAGTCCGGCGATGGTCGTATGTACATACCCCATGGCATGCAGCACGAGCAGAATATCGGAGGTGACCAGCGAAATCAGCAGCAGAAAGTAGATCGAGACATAATACAGAATATCGAAGCGGATCTTCGCCGCCTTCCGGTCGATGAGGAGCGGAAGGTTCTTCACAATGACATAGATGTTGCCCTTCGCCCAGCGTGTCCGCTGCTTGAACCATACCTTCACCGTCTGCGGCTCCTGCTCCCAGGTGACCGACTTCGGCTGGAACTTGATCCGGTAGCCCATCATATAGATGCGGAAGCTGATCTCCGTATCCTCGGCAATCGCCTTCACATCCCAGCCGCCGATGCTCTCGACAATGCTCCGGCGCATAATGAAGTTCGTTCCCGGGATTGTACAGAGCTTGAACAGCTTCCAGCGCCCCGCCTGCGCCATCCACTGGAAGGACAGGGTCTCGATATTAATGAACCGGGTCAGCAGGCTGGCATCCCGGTTGCGGGTTCTGAACTTGCCGATTACCGCCCCCAGGGAGGCATCATTCATAATCTCTGCCACCAGATATTTCAGCGCCGTGCGCTCCGGCGTATTATCGGCATCATAGATCGCAATCAGCTCCCCGCTGCTGCGGGTGAAGCCGATGTTGAGCGCATTGGATTTCCCTTTGCCGCCTGTGACGGCGTCTGTATTAATAATGATCAGATTGCGCAGCGGATTCCGCTCCCGGATAGCAGCCAGCAGCTCGGCGCTGTTGTCTGATGAATTATCGTTGATGACAATAATCTCATACCGGTCATGCGGGTAATCCAGCGCCAGCAGGGATTCCACGGTTTTGCTGATGACGACCCCCTCATTGTGAGCAGGAACCATAATCGTCACCATGGGATGCTCCCCGGTAATCTCCGGCACCGGTTCGTTTTCCGTTTGAATGTAGTATAGATACCCCGCTATAATCAGCATCACATTCACCAGCAGCAGGGACCAGATACAGATGACCGCGATCACCATCAATACGTCTGAGATCGTCATAGTATTCTCCTAAGCTCGCTATATTTTTCCCGAATCACTTGTTCAAATATTTCCTGCGGTACAGCCTGTAGCCAATTGTGAGCAGGCCGCCGAACAAGAGTAGCGCAGCGAAGATCACGATGATGAAGAATTGATTCTGTACGCTGAACAGCCTGTTGAAGCTGGTCGCCTGCTTCTCCTGATACTCGAAATCCACGGCGACCTTCCGCGGGGTATAATCCACATCCAGCGTGTTGCCGTCCACACGGACCACACCGTCAGCAGACTCAAGAATGTGCATATCCGTGCGGACCATATGCGCCTCCTGCTTATAGTCTGCGAAGGTATACCATTCCGCATTCAGATTCTGCATAAGTTCCTCCAGTCCTCGCGCATCCTCCGGCAGATCCAGCGTCACCGCCGTATTCAGCGGAAGCTCCGGCATCGCCTTGCCTGTTCTGCCAATTCCCTGCAGCAGCTCAGGGGGCAGACTGTACAGAGAGGAAGAGAAGGCCGCAGACGTATCAGTCTGCTCCATATAATGGGTCTCTTCATCCGGGAAAAGCACCGCCGAATTGAAGAATCCCATGCCTGCGGCGGAATACTCCTTGTCAAACGTCCAGTAGCTCTCGGCAGCAACGCCGAGCGGTGCCACGCCCCCCTCCGCCAGCACATTAATGAACTGATTCATCTTCCCGCGCAGGGACCGGTCATTCGAATTGATCGGCGGTCTGACCGCCGGGGCATTGACCACGATGCTGCCGTTGCGGGACTGGACGGCTCTGAGCGCCTCCAGATACCGCTTCATGGCGGGGAAATCGGTATTTGCGAATACCGGACGGACACTGGCGATGAAGGGGATACCGCTTCTATAGAGGCGGTCTGCCATCTGCTCCAGCAGATTCAGATCCGAGAAGGGATAGATCTCCTTGATGACCAGATACATCTGCGGCTCCGCAGTATAGTGCAGCCAATCCTTCAGCACATAAGCCGCTGCGATGGCTGTGAAATCGCCCTCCTTCAGATAAGGCAGGTAGGCGGAGCGGCCGCTGCTTACCGCAAACGGCACCTGTGCCCCCGCGTCTGACGACGACCACGTTCCATAAGAACGCTCCGCGGCCGAAGCGGTTATATAGGGCATCCCTTCGACCTCCAGCGGAATGCCGGTGAATCCGCCGATGGAGAGGCTTGCGCCCGCTCTATGCCATACCCCGGTCTTCAGCCGCAGCGTCTGCTGCATCCGGGCAGGCGGTCTATATCCAACATGCAGCATAGCCCCCTTATACCCGGCTGCCTCCTGAAGGTAGGCTTGATTCATAATCTCAAGCTCATCATTGTTAATCACAGTGATCACGCCGGAATAGCCCTTCATGCCGCCCGGCGCATAAGAGGAGATAGGCTTCAGCGTGACCTGTGCACTGTTGGCTGCAAGCAGCCGCTGCAGCTCGGCCACATTCCCTTCCTGGCCTGTATTCTTCGCCAGGCTGTCGAACAGCAGCAGAATCCGCTGTGCCGGAGCCGGAGAAGCGGCAGCGGATGCCGGCCCGGCAGAGGGCAGCAGATCACCCGCCAATACAATTAACAGCAGAATGACGATCCCTCTGCGTCTCACATGCCCACCCCTTTATTCAGTGCCGGATAATCCTTGAGCGGCCGTGCAGACGGCGCAGACGGCACCGATCTGCGTGAAGAGATACCGCGGCCGATTACACTGGCAGCCGTCTGGAAGATAATCAGATCGAAGGCTAGAGTGAACAGGAATTCATGCTTGGCAATATCCGCGTCACCCGCCCCGATAATGGAGACTACGATTCCCGACAGTCCGACCAGCATGGTCGCCAGAATCACAAGCAGACGCTGCATGCCCCGGAAATCCCGGGTCCGGATGGACCGGACGAACGATGGCATATAGACCCCAATCGTTACAGCCATCCAGAGAAGAATGAAGGCGAAGGGACGGGGAGCCAGCTTCTCCTTAAGCGTGCTGTACAAGCTGAAGAAATGGCTCTGCGCCCGGAACTCCTTACCTGCGGACTGCTCATAGTTACCCATAGCCGCCGGCTTAATTTTATAGGCACTCTCAGCAGCCGTATCCAGGATCGAGCCCAGCTCATTCGGGTGAGAAGCATAATAGGTCAGAATGGAGACGAAGCCGTAGCGGCTATAGAAATTTTTATCCAGCAGCTCGGATTTCACATCCACCGTCCCGTATTGGTCATAGTAGGTATTCTCTTTGAGAATCGCGTATTGTTCATTGATGCCAAATGAACCGAGCGCGATCTCCGGATTCTTGGATTCCATCAGCACCCCGCGCGTCATCGCATGATACTGGTTAATATTCACGAACTCTTTGGAGATATTAAGATACGTCGCAATTCCGGCGAACATCATCAGACCGGCCGACAGCAGTGTAACCCAGCGGAACAGCTTGTCCCGGCGGATCAGCACCAGCGGAATCGAGAGCAGGGAAATCACCATCCCCACCGGAGCATTCTGTTGCTTGGAGGTAGTCAGGATCAGGGTGCTGATCAACAGGATCGCCAGCATGGCATAATCGTTATATCTCTTCCGGTACAGCAGCAGCCAGGAGGCGAACACCAGAATCATGGTCACCATCACCAGGCTCTCGCCGAAGAAGGAGCTGAAATAGTTGGTGTAACCCGTATCCCCGAAGATGAACACCGCAAGTGCCGCGACTGCCATCCCCCGCTTAAGTGACATTTTCAGCGTGATCGCTTCAACCAGAAGGTAGACAGCTGCAACATACAGCAATGTGTAGATTGCAGCCTGGAAGCGGATATCGAAGACCTCGCGGCTGAAAAACAGCTTGTTCACGAATATCGCCAGCTTGATGAACAGAGACTGGGAGGAGACCACCATCGTGCTGTTCTCGTTGAAATATTGGAAGATTCCGAACTGCTTCACGAAATAGCCGAAGTACTGGCTGTCATAGTCCGGAGCATTGAAATACAGGCCGTTGCTATATATAATCCGGTAAAAGTCTCCGTTATCCGCCATGCCGATATAAGGGGAGGTAAACAGCGAAATAGCCGTCACCAGCAGCACACAGAACGCGGCGGCAAATGCCGGAGTAATCCGAAAGCCAGCTAACGTGATACCGGGCCGGGTGGATGTAAGCTCTAAGTTGTCTATCATTCCGATTCCCCTTTGTGGTTATATTATGGAGCCTTATAGGAATAAGCCAGCAGTGCCATGAGGTTGTCAAAAGAGTACGCCTGCCCGGAGGCAGGATCACCGAAACCGCCGTATAGCGGACTCAGAGGATCTGTCACCCTGAATTCATTCATCCGGTCCATACTGGACTGATAGAGCTCACCATCCTCCAGCACGGCTCCAATCATGGCTGTGAGCGCGTAGACCGCTGTTGAACGGATGTCATTAGCCGGCTTGCCCTCACGGGTATATTGTCCGAACAAAGTTCCCGCTGCGACCTGAGCTTTGATGTAGCTGATGCTTGCCGGCCGCTGACGGCCGGTCTCTGCCAGATGCAGAATAGTCAGCAGAGATTCGACAGAGTTGATGCCTTCAGAGCTGTACTGTCCACTCTTGTAATCGAAGCGGGTCTCATAGAATGGAAAAGAATCGGACAAATATCCCTCCTCCAAAATACCACTCATATTCTTCGACAAATTCTCTTGTGATTCGCTAGATATCGACAATTTCTGCAATACACTCAGATCAATATAACACAAAGTTACGAATCCGTTGACCAATTTCAAATAATTGTCATAGATGTCATAAATGTAACCTTTTTTAGTGTTGTTTTTATAGAAACGTTCTCCATATTTATCGGCTTCTCTGGTATATTCCGGCTGGTTAAAAGCCAGCCCTGCCTCATATAACGCTCCGATCATCCTTAGGTCATCCACCGCTGCATTCACGGGATAACGCTTCTGCTGCTTGGGACTGTAGCGGTAGCTGAAGCCTCCCTCCATATCGAAGGTTCTGCGGGCCGTCTCCCATTGCCGGTCGAACTGCTCCTGATTGCGGGTACGGACGGCAGTCTCCATTAGCAGAGATGCGGACTCGCTCAAAATTTCATGGCCGGTAGCCACCTCTGCCGATTCAGAGGTCTCCTTCAGATTCGTATATACACCATCGGGTCCTGTAAGCTGCGTATTTATGAAATTGAATAATTCCTGCTGTTCCAGTGTAGGCTCTAGCTGCGGCGCTTCATCCGGCCGTGTAGTCCCTGTAGGAGAGACTGCCGGAGTATAGCCGGGAGAGGATGGCGCTGGCGCGGCCTGATTACCGCTGCAGGAGGTTAGCAAGAGCAGCGACATCCCCAGAACAGCAGCCTTGCTATATCTGCTTCCCAATCGATCACATCCTTAAATGACAACTAACAATTAATTCATACTAATATAACGGTAATTATTGTCACATTATTTACTGTTTCTTCGAACATTATGTGTCAGTATCACATTTTTCTCCTTTTGTCCCAAAAAAAGAGCCGCTCCAGGTCTTAACGACCGGAACAGCTCCTATGAATACCTTGGTATTGTCTCTAGCTCTCTTTAATTCTCCGGTACGTAGCCTCATCGGCCACGATGTAGAGTCTGGCATCTGCCGGAATCGGCTGGCCAAGCTTACGGTTAATGCCCAGATCGCCGCGGTCGGACAGCAGGGTCGCCCCCTGGCGCAGCAGGTCCTGAAAGGCCTCCCCATAGGTTGTCCAGCCGCTGCGGCGGGGAATCTCATAGATATCATCCCCGTGCTCGCGGCTGAGCAGTTGGGTGATCACCTCAGAATTCCCCTCCTGCAGGGCAGAGCGGACGGCCAGTCTGGAGATCGCATCATGGGAGAGCACGAACTCGTTCACCTGCACATGCTTGAAGTTCTGAATGTTCTTCTCTTGCATAATCTCTACGGTTGTATGTACCTGCGGGGCAATCCGTTCAATGCTGGAAGCAATCAGCAGCGACTTGCCGTCGCTTAAGGAAGCCTCGTCGATCCGGGTGTCGCTGAACACAATCGCTGCTCTGGCGCTCCCGATATTCGCCTTCAGCAGAACGTCATCGCTTGCAGCATCGCCGCTGATGAAGTGGACCTGCTCCATAGATTCCAGCGGATGCCTTCCATTCTCATCGATAATGACCACTTTGCATTCCCTGTCGTAACAGAGAATCTCATCTACTGCCGCCTGTGTCTTGCGGTTCCAGTTAATCAGCACCACATGATTATGTCCGTGAAAGGTCAAGGTTCCGGCTCCTCTCCTGCGCTGCATCTCGCCCATGGCATCAATAATCTTGCCGATCACCAGACTGAGCAGACCAATGCCAAAGATATATAAGAAAATCGTAAACACCTTGCCGGTGACGGTAGCGGCGAAGTAATCGCCATACCCGACGGTAGCCATGGTGGTCATTACCCAATAAAAGGCGTTGAACCAGCTATGAAACGTATCCGGCTCCAGCAGGAAGGCGATGGTTGCGCTTAGAAGAATGAAGGCCAGAATAATAATGGCAATGGACTTCTTCTTGAGATGAAGCAGCTTGCCGGATAATTGGATTAGAAAATGCAACACTCATCCCTGCCTCCCGGGTGAATTGAGCCGGCGGGCAGCAGCCTGCGCTGAGTCCCTTGCGGGACACTGGCGCCGCCCGTCTGCCAAAACTAAATAATCAGACTGCTGACTGCGAAGGCCGTACCGATGAACACCATGCAGAGCATGACGCCGACCGCCGTATTCCCCTTCTCCAGCTGCTCTGAAATCCGGAAGCCGGGAGTGAACAGCTCGAAGATCCAGTAAGAGGCGATCAGGCAGACATAGCCCACCGCGAACCAGAGCATCATGAACCAGATGGAAGTATTCGTATAAGCCGCTACTCCAAGAATGACCGCCGTCGCCAGGAACTTGCCGCCGAACGCCAGCGCTACCGCCACATTCCCCTTCTTCAGCTCCTCCATATCCTTGAAGGGAGTCATGAGCGCAAAGATCACCATACCCAGCACTTGAAGCAGAACAATGGTCAGAATACTGACCACCAGATTAATTACGATCGTCATTTAGCCCACCCCCGAAATTTCGCATAGGCCGAATCATAGTCGGCGAAATCATGTACTTCCTCCAGCACCACAGAAGCTGTCTTCTGCTTCTCCAGCGCGGCGTAGCGCTTGTCGTCAATAGGCTGCTTGATCCGGTTGCCGGAAGGCAGCTCCAGCACTGCGAAATTTCTGGTTTTGCTCTGGTATTCCGTCTTGTACACGCCAACCAGGTCCACATCCGTTGTGATCGATACCTTGAGATTAGCCAGATCCTCCGTGGCCGCCTTCTGATCGGCGTAGGATTTAAGCGTCGTCCAGGCGGACAGCTTGATCTCATTCTTCTGGTCGGCATCTGTCACCAGCTCGGCGTCCATGAACTGAAGCGTCCAGATAGTGTCGCCTGTAGCATAATTCCCGTCGTTGGGGAGCAGCTCATTATCCGGCAATATAGTCATATCGCTGCCGACCAGATCGCCAACCTTGCCTTCCACCACCCGGTAATCCCACGGTACACGTGATACATTATCCGTTGTATTAGTACCCGTATGAAAGACACTGCTGCTATTCGCCGAACATGCACTCAGCACCATAACCGCCAGCAGCAGCAATGTAGTCAGCAGGGCACTCCGGGATCTGCGCCCGGCAGCATGCCCCTCTCTATCCTTGAACATCTTCAAGCCCCCTCACTCCTAGCGCGATAAAATGACTGGCATTGCCTGTAATCGGCCCGCCGGCCCGGCCAAGCAGCCCGCAGGGCGTTCCGTTAATGACGAACACGCCGGTCAGCAGGTGCAGCTCACCTTCCGCCGTCATGATCCGGGCCATTTCGGCCCTTTTCTGATAGACCACGGGGAAAAGCTGACTGCTGTCGTAGCCCTCCTCGTCCTCGATTTCAAGCGCGCCGCTGTCATCGAAGATCCGTACAGATCCGCCTTCACGGCCGAATACGGATTTGGATACAAAGCTCTCCGAGAAGACTGCCTTATTATAAGTCGGCAGGATGTACCGGGAGATGGCCTCGCGTTCCGGCTCTGTGAACAACAGGCCAAGCTCATACATTCCCCAGACAGCAGCCATCAGCCCCTTGGACTGGAGGATGATGCTATGCGGTCCGTTGAACAGCTGGAGCTTCCCGCTCTCAATGGCGTAAGCCAGAGCTTCGCCGCCTTCATCTACGGCCATCCACTCCTTCGGATACAGCGCGAACATCCGCTCTATGATCCGGTTCTCCCCGTCCTTGACCACACCCTCATCAATCCACAGATCCAGACAATCGACACAGCGGACTTCCAGTCCGCTATGCGCGGCGAGCGCCTCAATCGTTCCACTGTCCTCCTCATGGCTGCCATAATCCACACAGGCTACCGTGTCGGGCCGTTCCACGCTCCAGGCTGCGGCAAGCTGCTGCTTCATGGCTGCATTCGCGCTTCCGACGCCTGCTTCCGCGCAGATCCACGGCGTAGCAATGGAGGCTTCCACATAACCAGTCGGTGTATCCGCATTCAGCTCCAGCAGCTTGATCGTACCATCCCCTGCCACGGCAAAATCGAACCGGGCATACCGGCTGATCAGTCCCGGCTCCGGCAATGGACAATCATCCAGCATCTGCCACAGCACCGGAGGAATCCCCAGCAGGTCGTACAGGTCATGTCTGAGATGGACATAACGCACAGCCTTATCCAGAATCGCCCATAGTGCTGCGGCGGCTTCCCTCAATTCCTGATAGGTCTCGCTGCGCATCACAGCCACCGCATCCAGCCAGTATTCCTCGTCCTCCAGATCGGCCCAGGTGAAGCCCAGCTCATGCAGCCGCTCTACCCGGGGAGCGCGCTCCAGACCGGACTGGTCTATATATTCGAATACCTGCTCCGCCTGGATCATCCGCCGAACCCGCTCTTGCCGGAGCGCACCGAGCTTTTGCCCGAGCTTTTACTGGAGCCGGATTTGGATTTGCTCGAACCCAGCCCGCTGGAGGTGCCGCCGATGCCGCCCGATTTGGAAGAGGTATTCCTTCTGGTAATGGAGCCGGTGGATGAAGTTGAGGTCTTCGGCTTCACCACCGAGCCGGCCACCGGCTTGTTCTGGAATCGTCCGCTATTATAAGAGGGCGGCTTATAAGTATTGCGTGTACCGCCATAATAAGTAGGCCGGTCATTATACCAGCCTCTGGAAGAGTAGAACGAACCGCTATTGAAGAGCATGTGGTACAGAAGCACATCATCCCAGCCGAACCCCGAATTGTACCCGCCGTAATTGTTGATTACTGTCGTGCCGCCGGAGGTTACTGCCCCCTGCCCTTCCTGAACCTTCTCTTCCTGATCTTCCGGGTAAGGAATATTCCAGTCTACATTCTTATCGAAATATTGCTTAACTTCCTCGGTAGACCAGGAGACCAGCTTAGGCTCCTCGCCGCCGTTACCGCTTGCACCCGCGCTGCCGGGAATGAATAATGCGTTAGCCAGCAGCGCAATGCCGAGCGAGGTGGATAATACGCGGACTGGCTTGCCGTCCGGCGTGAACAGCCTGCTGATTGCGGGTTCTTTAGCACTTTCGTCTTTTTCCAACTTGGGACCTCCTTTCCTGTTATTCATCCTTAACCCTCCGTACGCATGGGAACCAGCAGAAGCTCCAGCTTCCCTTCATCCACATTCAGCCTTCCCTCTACCGCCTCGAACTCACGGCCGCCAACGACAATATAATTGACATGTTCCAGTGCCGTAACCATATTCATGCTCCAGACACGCTCTTCAATCATTTGCAGGTCGCCTTCAGGCAGCTTCTCGAACAGGATGACCTTCAACCCGTTATCCATTCCCACTCCATCTCCTCTTAAATATTCGTATGCTTCTGATACGCTGTCATGACGCTTTCCGTTTCAACTCCCGCAGCCTTGAATATGTATACCACAGCATATAAATAATAATGGCATCAAGCAGTTTTGCAGTGGCTGGCTACGGGCTTACAATACCTTCTGGACCCAGCTGTCCATAACCTGGTCAGGGCGGATGCCCAACTCATTCTCCAGGAGCTCCTTGTAATTATCGTAGTGTGTCCTGAATCCGATGAAATCCCCCAGGTCGGCGTAACTTCGCAGGATCAGCCTGCAGAGCTGGTCGGAATAAGGATCTGCTGCCTGCAGATCCAGCAGCCGCTCCAGCGCCAGCCGGGGACGCCCGGAGGACAGCTCATATTCGGCGGAATGCAGCGCCATGCGGATATACCGGACCTGCAGCTCCTTGCGCCGGATTTCTGCCCAGTCGTAATGATGCTCCTGCAGATAGTCTCCACGGTACAGCTTCAATATCTTTTCCCGGCGCAGCCATTCCTCTTCTGACTCCACTGGAGTACCGGCGTAGCCCAGCTCGAACTCCTCCACATCCAGCAGCACCTGCTCCTTGGTCAGCCTGTACCGCTCCTGCGAGAATTCGACGAGCACCTCCATATCCCAGGCCTTCAGCAGCTTGCGGATATGATATACGGTTGTATGCAGGTTCGTTACGGCCTTCTCGGGCTTGAAATCGGGCCAGACGAGATCCACAATGGTGTCCTTGAGTATCCACTGGCCGCGGTTATGCAGCAGCAGGGCGAAGACCTCCTGCGCCTTGCTTGTTCTCCACTGCATTTTCCGCCCCGGCTCCGTGCTGTCTGTGAATTCAAGCCGGTGGAAGCAGAGGATTGACAGCTCCTTAACGGGCGCCGCAGACGCCGGGGCAGGCGGCATCTTCACTTCAGCGCTCTCCTTGCCGACCTCCAGCCGCTCAAGAGTTTTGCTTAACCGCTGGGAGGTCACCGGCTTCAGCAAATAATCCGCAGCATTGAGTTCAAAGGCTTCGATCGCATACTCGCTGTATGCGGTAATATAGACAATCCGGGTGCTCCGATCGATACCGGCAATGTATTCACCTGCTTCCAGCCCGTTCATCTCCGGCATCCCGATATCCAGGAATACAATATCCGCCTTCTCCCGTTCCAGATGCGCAAGTCCCAGGCGTGCCGAGGTGAATTTCCCGGTGATTGTAAGACGCCCATCCTTCAGGAGCATACGCTCCAGATGCTGCAGCGCAGGCTTCTCATCGTCAATCAATATGGCCTTCATCAGGCGGACTCACCTCCTCTTCGTTCGTAGTTCTCAAATGCCTTTAGGTGGGGATGGTATATGATATAGCGGTCCCCCTTCCCGGTACACTGTCGATATTCAGGCCTGCTCCGTACATCTTGAGCAGACGGTGCTGAATATTGCGCAGCCCGATGCCCCCCTCTGTCCGCTCTTCCGAGAGGATCTCTGCAATCTTCTCCGGAGTCATTCCTACACCGTCATCTGTGACCGCTACCTTGAGCCTGCCCGGCAGCAGCTCGACGGTCAGCCTTACTGTCCCTCCGGCCTCCTTCTGCATCAGGCCATGATTCACGGCATTCTCCACAATCGGCTGGATGCTCAGCGGCGGAACCATCGCCATCACATCTTCCGGCACCTCGAACTCGATATTCAGCCGTTCATCGAATCGTGCCTGCTCCAGCGCAAGATAGGATTTGACGAGTCCCAGCTCCTTCTCCATAGAAACCGTCTGTCCCCGGTTCTGGAAGTCGAAGCTACTCCGCAGATACTGGCTGAGGTCCAGCAGCAGCTCCGTAGCCTTGTCCGGGTCCTCCGGACAGACCGAGATAATGGCGTTCAGCGCATTATATAAGAAATGCGGCTTAATCTGCGCCTGCAGGAAGGCAATCTCCGACTGGACAGATACACGAATCGACTTACGCATATCCAGCAGGGTCTGCATCCGTGCCTTGAATTCGCGCACCTCCACCGGCTTGCTCAGATAATCATTCGCTCCGGCCTCGAAGGCTGCGAGGATATCATCAGGGCGGCTGCTCGCCATCAGCACCAGAATCGGCAGCTCGGACAAGGTGAACCGTTCACGGATGGCCTTACAGAGCAGAAGCCCCGGCATCTCCGGCATTACCCAGTCGGCAATCACCAGATCAAGCTCAGGATGCTGCTGGATGATCTGGATCGCCTCAGCTCCGCTGCTGGCAGTAATCACGGAATGGTTATCCAGCTGCAATACGCCTACCAGCACGCGGAGGTTAACGGGATCATTATCCACTACCAGAATGGAGCAGCAGTCTTCAGACGGCAGCTGCACAGGTTCTTCTCCGGGAAGCGTGTACGAAGGCTCCGTCTCCCAGCCGTGAAGCTCTCCGAATTCCTCCTCCAGCAGTGCATGACTCCTCTGCAGGATCGGCTGGGTGAAGCTGAAGACGGAGCCTTGCCCCAGTTCGGAATGCACCTCAATCTCCCCGCCCGTCAGTTCTACCAGCCTCTGGGTAATGCTGAGGCCAAGCCCGTTCTCACGGTAGACCTTACTGGCGGCAGGACCGCTTGGATCATTGGCATCGAAGATCGTACGCAGACGCTCAGGCGCGATACCCTGGCCAGTGTCTGTTATGATGATGGCAACATACTCTTCTTTAACCTCAGCAGACAGCGTTATCACGCCTCTGGGCGTATAATTCACTGCACTCGCGAGTAAATTATGCAGAATCTGAGCGAACCGCTGCTCATCTGTCTCCAGCAGCGGAAGCTGCTCCGGCAGATTCAGCCGGAATTCCAGCTGGCTGTTGCCGTAGACCTGACGGGTGACCGCCATAATGGAGGAAGCTGCCATGCGGAGATCGACGGCCTGCCGGCGCAGGAAGAGCGCGCCGTGATTCAGCTTCGCGAAGTCCGACATATCATGGATCAGGGCTGTA
Source organism: Paenibacillus sp. FSL R7-0204 (assembly GCF_038002225.1). NCBI lineage: Bacteria > Bacillati > Bacillota > Bacilli > Caryophanales > Paenibacillaceae > Paenibacillus > Paenibacillus sp. FSL R7-0204. The sequence continues at coordinate 535,799 of NZ_JBBOCA010000001.1, read as the reverse complement.
AGCCGCTTGCCGGTGGAGACAATCGTGAGCAGCTGATCCTGCTGGGCAGCGCTGATAGAGCCGGCCGTCCCCTGAGCCAGCACCTTGGCCAGGTTGACAATCCCCTGCAGCGGCCTCCGCAGCTCCTGCGAGGTATCGGAGATGAAGTCATCCTTCAAGCCGTCAAGCGACAAAAGGCGGCGTGAGAGCTGCTCCACTTCGCGGAAGGAAGCTGCGTATTGCCGGGTCATAAGGATCGCCTGCACGAACCCGAACAGGAGTATTTCGTAGGAGATGATGAAATAACTGAAGGTCATGCCCATGAAGCTGACCAGATAATAGATAATGACCACGCTCAGGCTCTCAATACTGACCATCATCAGGAACATATTCTTCCGATTTCGCCGGGTGCCCTGGACCATGGAGTAGAGCACGAAGCCCAGGCTTACAGAGCCCCAGGTCAGCAGCAGCACCTCCAGATAGCTGAACAGATAGGCCGGGACGAAGGCAGCAATCAGCAGCAGGAATGCCGTAACCAGCCTGGAGGCCTTAATTACCCCGATAGACATCGGGTAATTCACTGAATTGGCGACATAGTGCAGCAGATAATAATAGACCAGTGTGGAGGATGCGAGCTGCAGCTTGAGTATAATCTCGTAAGGGAAGCCTGGCAGCGCCGTCAGGATGAGCTTTTCGCCATGCGTAAAAATGTAGACAAACGCTGCAATACAGAACAAGCCCAGGTATAATGTGACCCCCCGGCTCTCCCTTACCTTGGAGAACATCAGCAGGAAGAGGGACAGCACGAAGAATCCGATCAGCGCAGCCCCGTCTACAAACAGGGCAAATTCCCTGTGCTTCAAAATAGCGGCCTGATTACCGATCACTATCGGCTGAACGATCCCGCCTGAGGAGTAGCTGTAGTTAGCCACCTGCACAATAATCTCCATGTTATCTCCGGTTACCGAGGCGAATCCCATAAAAGGCATGTTATTCTGTCTGCCCTCAGAAGCCGAGGCTGCCGGAGACCCGCTGCTTCCAATCTCCTGCCCGTTCAGATAGACTTTGCTTGCACTGCGGATGTTGCTGGTGCGCAGACCATAGACTACGGTTTCCCCTGGGATAATCTTCGCCTGAAGACGGTAGGTAGCATAGCCTTTGGCTCTGCGCTCGCCCTGTTCAGTGATATCGTCGTTCCACTTCCCCGGAACCTGAATCATCGCAGAGGCGGCGGGAACCTCCTTACCCGCTTTCACCGGATGAAAATCCTCAGGCGACAGCAGCACATCCCGGTACAGCTCCCACTCTCCATCCAGCTTCATAATCCCGTCGTGGCGGGCGTCCCAGGAGCGAAGGTCAATCACGCCCTGCACGGCCTGCGGCCTGTCTCCCTTGATCTGATGTGTCTGGAGGACCGAGAGCAGCGGAACGATCAGCACCAGCACCAGACTGCCGAGAATACTCAGCCAATACTTTCTCATGTCCTCTGCCAGTCCCTTCTAGTTGTCATTGTATAAATTATACAACAGGCTCCGTTCATCTGAAGCAAAAAAAAGCCGAGTTCCATATATTTCGGAATCGGCTGTTCATCTTATTAGAGCTACGTGGATGGAATATTTTACTTCGTTTCTGGAGCGGCTGCGGCAGGAACCGCACTCTCCTGGGTCTTCGACAAGAAGATATTGAGAATGATCGCTGTCAGCGACCCGGATACGATTCCGTTCTGCAGCAGCATTCTGGCGAATTCCGGAAGCTGGTCGAACATGGACGGAAGCACTGCAGAACCGAGGCCCACCGCGATGCTGCAGGCAGCAATCAGCAGATTGCCGTCCTTGCGCAGATCCACATCGGATAGAATCGACATACCTGAAGCAGCGACCGAGCCGAACATGACAATCATCGCCCCGCCCAGCACCGCATTCGGCACCACTGTAGTCAGTGCCGCAAGCTTCGGCAGCAGACCAAGTACGATCATAATTCCGCCTGCTGCAAAAATAACATTCCGCGTCTTCACCCGCGTCAGCGACAGCAAGCCGACATTCTGGGAGAATGCGGTGTACGGGAAAGCGTTGAACAGGCCGCCCAGCATGATGGCCAGTCCCTCGGAGCGCAGACCGTTCACGATCTGCTTCTGCTCCACCCGCTGGTCCGTCGCCTTACCAACGGCAAAGTAGACCCCTGTCGATTCGACCATAGACACGATATTCACGATAATCATTGTGAAGATCGCGGTGATGCTGAACTGAGGCCAGCCGAAGTAGAACGGCTGTGCAACGCTGACCCAGGAAGCTGTGGTCACGGTAGAGAAATGTACGATGCCCATGGCATAGCCGATTACAGTACCCACTACAAGTCCTACCAGCACGGATACGGAGCGCAGAAACCCTGTAGTCAGCCGGTTCACGGCCAGAATCACGAGCAGAGTGATCAGAGCCAGCAGCAGATTGCTGGGCTGCCCGAAGTCGGCGCTTCCCTGGCCGCCGGCCACATTATTCATCGCAACAGGAATCAGTGACAGTCCGATGATTGTAACTACCGAGCCGGTGACCACGGTCGGGAAGAACTTCAGCAGCTTCCCGTACACCGGGGCTGCCAGTACCACGAATAATCCGGAGATAATGATCGCGCCGTAAGCCGTTGCCAGATTGGAGCCTGAAGCGATGGCGATAATCGGGCTGACCGCCGTGAAGGTACAGCCGAGTACCACCGGCAGCCCGCTTCCGAAATATTTGCTGCCCATAATCTGCAGCAGGGTTGCCAGCCCGCAGGTGAACAGATCCGCTGCTATCAGATACGCCATCTGCGTACCGTTCAAATTGAGTGCTCCCCCGACAACCAGCGGTACAATAACCGCTCCGGCATACATCGCCAGCACATGCTGAAGCCCCAGGGCAAATATCTTCTGTTTGCTTAACATCCTGCACTCTCCTTGATTAATCCTTCATTATTTATGAAATGAATCTCACCCGGCGACATGGAAGCAATCCGCGCCAGGGAATACACCGGAACTCCGCGCTGCTCCAGCAGACCGCGTCCCTCCTGGAAGCTCTTCTCGATAACACAGCCGACCCCGGCCAGTTGCGCCCCGGACTCTGCTACGATATCGCATAACCCTACAAGCGCCGCGCCCGTAGCCAGGAAGTCATCGACAATCAATACGGTATCGTCAGGCCCGAGATATTTCTGCGAAATGCTGATCTGGTAGTCCTCCTGACGGGTGAAGGAATGGACCGGTGCGGAATACACCGCTTCGGACAAAGTAACTGCCTTCTTCTTCTTGGCGTAGATGAACGGTACGCCCAGCGCAATGCCCGCCGCCATGGCGAACTGGATACCGCTGGCCTCTACAGTCAGCACCTTGGTGATCTGCCGGTCCCCGAAGACCGCTGCGAATTCCTTCCCGATCTCCAGCGCAAGCGCTGTGTCTACCTGATGGTTCAGGAACGAGTCCACTTTCAGTACAGTCTCCGATAGAATTAAGCCTTCTTGTCTAATGCGTTCTTCCAATACTTTCATTACAGCGGATCTTCCTCCTTAGAAATAAAAAAAGCAGATTAAATAAAAAAAGACAGATCCCCTGAGTATTTCTCTCAAGTGAATCTGTCCTTCTGGGTTTTTGTCCCTTGGTGGTGTAACACATAACGTGTCCGCATCGCTTGGACCAGCCCTTCTTCGTGCCGCAGCACAAGAAACGGAACCCTAGATGCGCTATTTCACTCATAGTCGGATAATTACAGTGGTTATCCGGTAGAAACTTATGGGCCCTATTCCCAAGATTATATGAGTTATATGAAATCTGTTAAATGAATCCTGTCTGTAAGACATGACCTTCATAAGAGAAGGCCGCTCACAAACCTTCGTATATCTTACACGCTCTAATCGCCGCTTACAAGCAAAATTTTAAGTAAATTGCGTTGATTTCATAGTTTTCATGAAACTTCAGGCAAAAGCTGGCCTGACCCCGAGAAGGCTTGTAAATTTTAGATTTCCGGTGTTTTCTTCATGTCTTCTATATCACTGAAGCCCCATAAAAGCTATAATTATATAGCTTAACACTCTAACTGAACAAAGGCGGCGAACAATGAGAATAAAACAACAGGTTTGGTTAGCTACATTAGCCTCTATACTGCTGCTAGGCAGTATGATTATTATAACTATACTCTTTATGGAGGGTAGCTCGCGCCTGGTTGCAGCAGGATTAGGTGCGGGCGGCATTCTGGTCAGTATCGGCCTTCTATACAATATTCAGCGAAATATAGACCGCGGTCTGAGCCGGATCACGGAGATCTCAGAGGATATCGCAGCAGGCGTTTTTAACCCTGATGCTGCGGCTGCAGTTCAGAAGGATGAATTCGGGCAGCTGGCCGCTTCCTTTTTCGGGCTGGCGGCTGACCTTCATCATAGAACCGCCGATGAGCGCGAACTGCGGCTTAGAGCCGAAGAACAGGCCTGGATTAATACGCAGGTGTCTGAGATGGCGCTGCTGCTTCAAGGCTCTGTCCAGCTGAGGACGGCCTCGCGTGTGTTCATCGGCAGGCTGGCTACCGCTGTAGGCGGAAGCTACGGGGCTATCTATCTTAAGCAGGGCGGTCAGCTGAACTTCGCGGCCGGCTATGCCTTCGATGACACCGCAGGACAACAGGAGTCCATACCTCTGGGCAGCGGCCTGGTCGGACAATGCGCACTCGATGGGCAGATGATTGTTCTGCAGGATCTTCCAGAGCATTATATCAAGGTCCGTTCCGGTCTGGGGGAGGCTGCGCCTGCCTCACTGATTATAGTTCCTATTAAGCATGAGCAGGAAATTGTTGCTGTCATGGAGCTGGCGGCACTACGCCCGTTCAGCTCCAAGGAGATGCAGCTGATTGAACGCACCGCACAGAATATGGGCGTGCTGATTAATACCCTGGCGGATGTCGCCCGGATCGAAGATCTGCTTAGTGAGACTCAGCTGCAGAAGGATGAACTGGAAGCCCAGACGGAAGAACTGACCGCCCAGACCCAGGAGCTGGAAGCTCAGACCGAAGAACTGATGGCCCAGACAGAGGAGCTGCGCCTGCAGACCGACCAGTTACAGGACCAGAAGACTGAACTGGAGGCGCAGTCCGAGAGCCTGCTGACCTCCAATGAACAGCTTCAGACACAAATGAAGCTCACAGAGGCCCAGAAGGACGAGATTGAAGCCCAGACGGAGGAACTGCGGCAGCAGACGGAAGAGCTGCATGCCTCCAACCTGGAATTGCAGAATCAGATGGAGATTTCCCGCCGGCAAACCATGGAGATCAAGGCACAGGCCGACGAGATCTCTGCGGCAAACCGCGATATGCAGAAGCAGCTTCAAATCACCGAAATCCAAAAGTCCGAGATCGCAGATCAGGCCGGGGAGCTTCAGGCCCAAACCAACGAATTGCTGGAACAGAAAGAACAGCTTCAAGCCCAGACGGAGGAGCTTCAAGCCCAGACGGAGGAGCTCCAATCTCAGACGGAGGAGCTTCTATCCCAGACCGAGGAGCTTCAGATCCAGAAGGAGGAGCTGGCTGCCTCCCATGATCAGCTATTGCTTCAAGTTGAGCTTACCGAGAAGCAGAAGGAGGAGATTCAGGAGCAGGCACAGGAGATCTTCATGGCTGCGCAGTACAAATCGGAATTCCTGGCCAATGTCTCTCATGAGCTGCGCACACCGCTGAACAGCCTGCTGATCCTCTCGCAGATTCTGGCCGAGAACAAGGACGGCAATCTGGAAGCGAAGCAGCTGGAATACGTTCACACGATCTTCTCGGCAGGCAAGGACCTGCTGCAGCTAATCGATGAAATTCTTGATCTGGCGAAGCTGGAGGTCGGCAAAATGACTCCGGTCATCGAGCCGGTCTCCCCGCTGGACCTCAGCAATCATATCCACCGCCATTTCGAACAGCAGGCCAAGAAGAAGAACCTGCGGTTCGATGTCCATTCCGACAACCGGCTGCCTGATTATCTGATGACCGACGGTCACAGATTGCAGCAGGTCTTGAATAATCTGTTATCCAACGCCATCAAATTCACACCTGAGCAAGGCTCCGTCTCCCTGTCGATCCGCACCAGCGGCGAAGAGGTCATCTTCGCCGTCAGTGATACCGGTATCGGCATTGCCGCCTCCAAGCTGGAGAGCATCTTCGAGGCGTTCCAGCAGGCAGACGGCACCACCAGCCGCAAATACGGCGGCACCGGTCTGGGCCTCACGATCTGCCGGGAGCTGGCCACCCTCCTTGGCGGAAGAATTGAGGTTGATTCCGTAGAGGGCAAGGGCAGCACCTTCTCCCTGATTATTCCCGCTGTAGAACCGGGTGAGGATGCCCAGACCCTTGCTGCCGCAGCCTATTCAGCAGCCTCTCCGGAGCTTCCGGCTTCCGAGCCTGTCCGCCGCGAGAACCCGGCCTTCCGTGAGTCCTTCGTGCCCGACATTTCCATCTCCAATCCGAAGCTGCTGCAATATGCGGAAATGGATGATGACCGGGGCAATCTGCTTAGCGGAGATATTACCCTGCTGATTATCGAGGAGGATGCCGAATTCGCCGCCAGACTGCTGGAGCTGGCGCGCTGCCGGGGCTTCAAGGCCATCGTCGCCTTCCAGGGCGATCAGGGGCTTGCCCTGGCCCATGCCTATAAGCCTGATGCTATCCTGCTGGATCTGCATCTTCCCGTTCTGGACGGCTGGTCCATTATCAGCCGCCTGAAGAGCCGGCCGGAGCTGCGGCATATCCCCGTGCATGTGATTTCAACAGCTGAGGAGAACCAGCAGAGCCTCTCGATGGGCGCTTTATCCTTCTGGAAGAAACCGAATGATTATGCCGAGCTGGAAGCAGCCTTTCTCCAGATTGAGACTTATATCCGCCGTCCGGTGAAGAGTCTGCTGATTGTCGAAGACAACAAGGTCCTGCGCGGCAGTCTTGTTGAATTCATCGCCCACCCCGATGTGAACATTATTGCGGTTGGCACCGGAAGAGAAGCAATGGAGCATCTGGCCAGCCATCATTTTGACTGTATGGTGCTGGACCTGGGCCTCTCGGATATTTCCGGCTTCGACCTGCTGGAGCAGGTCAAGACCAACCGCAAGCTGCAAACACTGCCGGTGATTATTTATACAGGCAAGGATCTCAGCAAGACAGATGAACAGCGCCTTAAGCACTACGCCGAGAGTATTGTCATCAAGAACGTGCGTTCAATGGAACGTCTCTATGATGATACGGCCCTGTACCTCCACCGTAAGCATGCAGACCTGCCTTTGGATAAGCAGCGCCTGATCGAGAATCTGCATAATCCGGAATCCGCCTTTGCCGGAAAAAGCATTTTGCTTGTGGATGATGATATGCGTAATATTTTTGCGTTATCCAGTGTGCTGGAAGGTTATAATATGGAGATCAGCTTTGCCCAGAATGGCAGAGAAGCCCTCGAGCATCTGAAGACCCACCCGGACGTAGAGCTGATATTCATGGATATCATGATGCCGGAGATGGATGGTTACGAGACGATGCAGCATATCCGGCTGAATCCGGACTATGATCAGATCGTCATTATCGCGCTGACCGCCCGCGCCCTGGAGGAAGACCGGGTCAAATGCCTGGAAGCAGGAGCCAATGATTATATATCCAAACCGATTAATACCACACAGTTGGTGAGAGTGCTGAAATTGTGGTTGATTCAATAGGAGGCAGCATGGAGTATCCGATTAATATTTTGGTTGTAGATGACCGGTCAGACGAGTTCCTGTCCATTCAAGCATTGCTGGCCGATGCGCCCTACCAGTTGGTTCACGCCCTCTCGGGCATGGATGCTCTGAAATGTCTGCTGGAGCAAGAATTCGCCCTGATCATTATGGATGTGCTCATGCCTGGCATGAACGGATTTGAAACGGCGAAACGGATTAAGATGCGTCAGAAGTCACGGGATATCCCTATTATTTTCTTAACTTCGCTGACCTCGGAGCTGGAGAACTATATGATGGCTTACTCGGCCGGGGCCATTGACTACCTGACCAAGCCGTTCCATCCGACCGTGTTAAAAAGCAAGATTGACGGCTTCGTCCGTCTCTACCAGACCCGCAAGGAGCTGCAGCTCAAAACACAGGAGCTGGAGACGGCCAACATTATCCTGACCGAGCTGAAGGAGACAGCCGAGGTGGCGCTGCGGATCAAGAGCGGCTTCCTTGCCATGATGAGCCATGAGATCCGTACCCCGCTCAACGGGATTATTGCGATGTCGGATGTGCTGCGCTCTTCTGATCTGTCCCCGGACGACCAGGAAATGGCGGAAATCATTCATACCAGCGGTCATGCGCTTGTCTCTGTCATCACCCACATCCTGGATTTCACCAAGATTGAATCGGGCAAAATGGAGCTGGACTACGAGCTCTTCAATCTTCACTCCTGCATCAAAGAAACGGTCGATCTGTTCAGGGCTCTGGCGAAAGAACGCTGCCTGACCCTCGAGACCTCTATTGATCCTGACATTCCTGCCCTGCTGATTGGTGACCCCAACCGTCTGCGCCAGGTACTGAATAATCTGATCGGCAATGCCATCAAGTTCACGATTACCGGCGGCGTCAAAGTGCATGTCCATCTCCGGCAGGCTATGGATAAGCTGCTGGAGCTGGAATTCATTATTGAAGATACCGGTATTGGCATTCCAGAAGACAAGATGAAATATCTGTTCCAGCCATTCACCCAGATCGGAGCCACCATCAACCGCAAGTTCGGCGGAACCGGGCTCGGACTGTCCATCTGCAAAATGCTGGTCGACCTCATGGGCGGAACGATTTATGCCAAGCCAGGTGTAGTGGACGGAGCTACCTTCATCTTCACCATCCAGGTCGCTGAAGGCCAGCCGGATTGAGGCTTCGCCCTATTGTTCAGCATGAAGCAGCCTCACTGTATACAAGAAGCTCCCCCTTCAGATCATGAAGAGGGAGCTTCTTTGTTATTGCTGCGGACTATTGTAGAATGGAGTGGACCAACTGTGGAAGGGGATGAACTCTATAGATGGGAACCTCCAGATTCCCTTTGTTCCAGCGGAACTTCGTTCTGCAAGCGCGAAGTACAACTCATCATTGGGAAGGCACTGGCCCCCTTTCCTTAAAGACATTTCGGAATGGCCGAGCCTATTACAAAACAAAACTCGGCCATTATGCTGTTGAGCGAGAGGGCTACCTCCTGTTAAATGAAGGGGAGCAGTACGCTATAGCCATAGAGTCAGAAACCGAAGTCGACTCTTTTTGTGTATTTTTCAAGACTGGCTTTGCTGAAGAGGTTCATAGAGCCGTTCATTTAGGAATAGAGAAGTCCTTAGACGATCCATTTTCAGAAACAACGCACCCGTTGCAATTTCACACCAAGTCATACCGCAATAGTCATTTGATAACTCCACTTCTCGAGAACTTCAAGAATTCCTTACCTGCACTCGGTAGCGAGAATCTCTGGGTCGATGAACAATATCAAAGTCTAATTCAAGCAATGCTTAACGTCCACCAGAAGATTTCTCAAGAAATTAATACATTGCCAGGTATGCGGCCAGCCACTAGAGAAGAACTCTTTCGGCGGTTGACACTAGCATACGAGTACTTACATGCTTATTACAACCAAAACGTGTCGCTTGAAGAAGTTTCAAGAGTCGCTTGTCTTTCTAAAAACCATCTGATCCGCAACTTCCGCCACTTTTTCAAAAGAACGCCACACCAGTTCATCCTCGAAAAAAGGATACTTGAAGCACAGCGTCTCCTTGCTCAAACGGAAAGCAGTGTAACCGAGATTAGCCTAAGTGTTGGCTTCGACAATGTCTCTTCCTTCAATAAGGTTTTTAAACAAAGAATGGGATACTCACCCCGGATGTTTAGAAAAAAGTGATTTTGGAAAAGTAACGCTTCATCCGCACATGTTACATTTACTGCGTGGAACATACAATATAACAAGGGAGCGATATTCACATGAATTCAGAATTTCAAATCAAAGGCATTGGGCAAATATCCATTCGGGTACATGACATGGAGGCTGCCACCCGATTCTATCAAGATACCCTAGGCCTAAACCTGTTATTTCAGATCCCAAACATGACTTTCCTGGAGTGTAACGGACTTCAGATGGTCTTGAGTATTGCTGAAGACCCGCGGTTCGATCATCCCAGCTCGGTGTTCTATTTCCAAGTTGACAATATACACGCATCGTACGAAACGTTAGTCGGGCGGAATGTGCATTTCCTGGACAAGCCGCATAAAGTGGCTGAGATGGGTCAAACCGCAACCTGGATGACGTTCTTTCAGGACCCCGATAAAAATGTACATGCACTGATGAGTGAAGTGCCTGTGTCCCAATAATTACCTCCGGGAGGGGGCACTATTGCCCCTCTGTTTTTCGATTACATTTGGCCCGCGCCCCTATCCCCCCACCGCCGCAATCAGCACCGGCAGGACAAGGAAGGAGGCCAGTGTCGTCCAGACGATACAGCGCGAGACCAGCGCAGGCGAGCTGCCGAAGCGTTCGGCCAGGACGACGGAATTGACTGCCACCGGCATGGAAGCCAGAATCAGCAGCACCGAGAAAAGGGGGCCTGTGATGTTCAGGGCGAGCAGCACCAGCGCGGCCAGTAGCGGAGCCAGCACCAGCCGGACGGTCAGCCCTGTCCAGAAGGCCAGCTGCACATTACGTTCCGTATGCGCTGCGCGGACCTTCACCATCTGCGCACCGAGGATCGCGAGCACTACCGGCGAATACGCTCCGGCGGCCATGGATACGCCCGAGGCCAGCTCATGCGGCATATGCAGACCCAGCGCCCGCAGCAGCAGCGCCAAAATGGCGGCGTAGATGGCCGGCAGCGAGAAGACTGACTTCAACGCGCTGCGTACAGAGAACTGTGAACGGGCGGCAAAATACACGCCGATCGTATTCACGATCACCATCTGGGCGATGACGTAGACCGATGCCTTGTCCAGGCCCAGCTGGCCGAAGGCCAGCAGCACCAGCGGCAGGCCATAATTGACGCTGTTCGTAAAGGTGGAGATGAGCGTAAGACCGGCGGCTTCCGGCGGAGCCAGCTTGAGGATTTTGCCGATCAGCGTCGCCACGCCCCATAAGAGGAACAGGTTCAGCAGCGAGAATGAGAGTGTCTTATAGACATCGTCGAAGGAGATATCTGCCGTAGCCAGCGTGTCGAGAATAATGGCCGGACTGAGAAAATACAGGTACAGCGTCAGCAGAGGCTTCGTATCGAGCTGTTTATACCGTCCAAGCAGCGCTCCGGCGGCTACCGGAATGGACAGCGGTACGATGACCTCAACAAGTGTCGTGAGTACAGTCTGAATCACAAGCCAGGACTCCTCTATGTAGTAGTTATTTCTACTATAACCTTCCTTGGCGGGGAGCGTCTAAGACAAGGAAGCAATATCCTTGATAGCAATTGCCTATGGCAGCCCGCTGCATACATTCCCAACCAAAAAACCGCGCAGCAGCACGGCTTCGCGGTTTTTTGGTGCATGAAATAAATAATTCGGGTGATTGCCGGACTGGGAGTCTCTTATATTGCCAAAAAGACACCTATCCTGCTTATTGCGGACTGAGTGGGATTAGAATTGAAAGTAGACGACAGTTAACGGACGGAGGGATAATAAGGGCAACGGAGGTGCATCCCTATGGGAGAAAAACGACAACGGTACAACGAAGAATATAAGAAGCAAACGGTAAAGTTCATTCAAGAGCAGACGAAGAGCATAGGGGACATCGCGCAAGAGCTGGACATTCCGAAAAGTACGCTGCACCAGTGGATGGGGAAATACCGGGAGCTAAAGAATGAACCGGTAGCCAGTATGGATCGGGTACGGGAACTCGAAGCCGAGCTCCAAGAGATGCGCCGTCAGCTCCAAGAGAAAGACAGTCGACTTGCCGATACAGAGGAAGAATTGGCAATCGTAAAAAAAGCAGTGCACATCTTCAGCAAACCAAGGAATTAAGATTCCAGTTTATGAAGGACCATCGCTCCGCATTTCGCTTGGAGAAGATGTGCAGTACCCTACAGGTATCCAGGAGCGGATATTACAAGTGGCTGAACGCCAAAGCCAGTGTGCAAGCCCTCCGCAAGGCTGCTGTTATGGAGCGAATCCGGTACCATTTTGACGACCATCAAAAACGGTATGGAAGTCCGAAGATCACCCGCCTGCTGCATCAGGAAGGCTATACGGTCACGGAACGCACAGTGAGTGTGTACATGCGAGAAATGAAGCTCCGCTCTATTGTATCTAAGCCATACCGAGTGCAGACGACCGATTCCAAGCATAATAATCCCATTGCACCAAACACACTGAACCAAGAGTTTAAGGTGCTTAAGCCCAATACCGTATGGGTCACCGACATCACGTATATCCCTTGTCGTGGAGGTCGCTTATACCTAGCTAGCGTCATGGATCTATGCACGCGAGAAATTGTAGGGTGGCGGCTGTATAACCATATGGAGACGAGCCTGGTCTTAGACGCGCTGCAGGCGGCGTACACGGCGAAGCGACCCGGCGAGGGCCTACTGCACCACTCTGACCGAGGGTCTCAATATACCTCAAAAGAATATGTCGACCAACTAAAGACATACCACATGAAATCCAGCATGAGCCGTAAAGGAAACTGTTACGATAACGCCTGCATTGAGTCTTGGCACAGTATTTTAAAGAAAGAGCTCATCTACTGTAATCCGCGCTTCAAAAACCCGGAACAGGCATATGATGCTATTTTCCAATACATTGAGTTCTATTACAATCGCAAGCGAATGCACAGCTCACTGGGGTATCTTTCCCCCGCCCGCTTTGCTAAGCAATTCACTAAAAAATCCGTTGCGTAACAGTCTACTTTCTTGACAGAAGTCCAGAGGGGCCGTTATTGGGTCTGGACGAGCCGAAAACAAGAGCAAATAAGTTAGTTAAGAGCACCTCAGTCCTCCGAGCGTGCAGAATAGCCCAAACGTCTGAAATAACGGCCTCCCAGTCCGCATGGATTGCGGTAGCATGGATGATGTATGGCTGCGATAGGCAAAACTACTGAATTCTACGTACGTACCCAAGACTATACAAAATAACCCCACAAAGCCATCCATGCCGCTGACGCGGCACCACAGAAAGTGGAAATGGTTACACGCTTATCTTCATTCGTAAAGTTATTTCCAGGGCAGGGGGGCTTTAGCGTAGGTGATGACTCAGGTACTTTGCGGGGGCCCCAAGACATTCTTATCTACAAGTGGAAACGGCTTTGCCGTCCTTTTAAAGGACGGGACCGTTTCAGGGAGAAATAGAAGGATAAGTTATCGTGTGCAACATATAATTTCTTATATTTTTAAAAAAATCCCGCACCCTTAAATTAAGGGCCACGGGATTCCGGTTAGGTCTTCGGTTTACAGCATTTTGATCTCAAGCAGCTCATATTTGATGATACCCATCGGGGCGTTGACGCTGATGATATCGCCTACCTTTTTGCCGATCAGCTCTTTGCCGAGCGGGCTCTCGTAGGAGATCTTGTTGTCCAGCACATCGGCTTCCGCCGGGCCAACCACTCTATATTCAATCTTCTCCGAGTACTCCACATCGTTGAGGATAACGATGCAGCCTACGCTGACTGTACTCAGATCCATATTGCTGGCATCCACGATCTGCGCCTTGATCAGCATTTTCTCCAGAATCATAATGCGGGTCTCCATGAAGGATTGATCCTCCTTGGCGGAGTGATATTCGCTGTTCTCCTTCAGATCGCCGTAGCTGATCGCCAGCTTAAGCCGGGCTGCAAGCTCCTTGCGCCCTGCTCCCTTCAGTTCCCTCAGCTCTTCCTCCAGCTTGGCCAAGCCTTCTTTAGTCAAAAATACTTCGTCATTATTAGACATGTATACAACTCCTATTATTTGCTCGCTTTATAGTATTCTAACTCATAATCGCCCAACATGCGAAGAGAAAGCGCTATAACGCATGATAAAGGAGTATTTACGGCAGAGTCACGGCTTCAAGCCTCCACCTGCGGAGCAGCGGCCGCTGCAGATTTGCCGCTACTGCCTCTCAGGAGGAAGGTCAGCGGAATAGCCAGCAGCCCCACTGCCGTAGCGATCAGGAAAATATCCTGTACGCCCATCGTCATCCCCTGCGCCTTCAGCAGAGAACCCGCTGCCCGGGCCGTCCCGTCCGCCAGTTGCTGCTGATGGGCCAGCGATCTGGAGGCGAGCAGCGAGCTGAATACGGCAATGGATAAGGCACCTGTAGCCTGGCGGACCCAGTTGGTTACAGAGGAGGCATGGCCGGTTATGGCTCTTGGCACCGCCGACATGCCGGCATTGGTCACCGGCATGAAGGCCAGTGCAATGCCGACATTGCGCACCGCCATAAGCACCGCCACACGGGTATGGGTCACAGCCAGCGTGATGTGGGCAAGCTCCCAGGTCGAGGCGCTTAGAAGCAGAATGCCGCCGAGGATCAGCCAGAACGGTCCAATCCGGGAGTACAGCTTGCCGACCACCGGTGACAGAACGGCCATCACGATGGAGCCCGGTAACAGTACCAGCGCGGTCTTCAGCGGGGTGGACTGCTGGATATCCTGCAGGAAGACCGGGATCAGGAAGGTCCCCGAGTATAATGCAATAGTGATAATACAGTTGATGATCAGGCTGTAGGTGAACCGGCTCTGCCGGAATACCTTCAGATTCAGCAGCGGCTCCTGGATCGACAGCTCTCTGCGGATGAAATACGTTAAGGCGGCCGCCCCAACCAGCAGCAGGGTCAGGGTGTTCCATGATGTCCAGCCCCAGGCGCCCCCTTTATTGAAGGCCAGAATAATGAAGGCGCTGCTCAGAATGACTGTGACGAAGCCCGGCAGATCAAAGCTTCTGCTCCCGGTATTCTGCCGCTGGAACGGCAGGCACTTCAGAGCTACGGCAATGGCAATCAGGCCAATCGGCAGATTAATCACGAACAGCGATTTCCAGCCGAAGTATCCGGTCAGCCAGCCACCGAGTGTCGGGCCGAAGGCAGGCGCCAGCATCGAGGACAGGCTCCAGAGGCTCATGGCGAAGGCCTGCTTTTCTTTGTCGATAAACTGATAAATCATTGTCATGGTGGTGGGGATAATCAGGCCGCCGAATACTCCCTGGATAATGCGGAAGGTAATCAGGGAGTGAATATTCCAGGCCACCGTACACAGTGCCGAGAACAAGGTGAAGCCCGACAGGGCGAATACGTATAGAACCTTATAGCTCCATTTATCCCCGAAATAACCCACCACAGGCGCAATGACGCCGGTAGCCAGCAGATACCCGGTAATCATCCATTGTACGGTGCTGATCCCGGCGTGGAAGTCCTTCAAGAAGACCGGGAACGCTACGTTAATGGTAGTTGTACTGAGAATAGCCATGAAGTTGCCGAAAAAAATGGCCAGAATAATCAGCCAGAATGATGAATGTTTTGCCGCCGGACTGCTCAAGGGCGCTCTCTCCTCTATTTTGCGGTTCACCTTAATATAGGTGTATGATACAATTAAATTAATATATGTGTATTATACAACTATATTTCTGAAAGTCAATGTGACTTATTTCATGATTCTTTCATAATGAGGCGAGAATATCCGGTGTCTTAGCATAAGGCCGGTATTATCAATTATACTAGGGAGACATATGACAAAGTAACCGGTAAAGGACGGAATCTAACTATGGCTGACGAACAGAAGGACAAGCACCTCGAAGCTCTGAACCAGGAGCTGATTACGCTGATCCGCCACGGCTCGCTGGATAAGAAGCATGGCGGGCTGGACCGCTCCTCGTATACCCTGCTCCACCATCTGTCGATGCACGACAAGGTAGGCGTTAAGGCGCTTGCCGAGCATTTCGGCCTCGATACCTCTACCATCAGCAGACAGACAAGTGTCCTGGAGGCGAAGAACTATGTGGAACGGGTGCCTGATCCGCAGGACGGCCGCTCCAGCTATTTTCAGCTTACTGCGCTTGGTGAACAGACCTTCGCCGAGGCCCGGGACATCCGGCTTGCACGCTACGGGGAGATCTTCGGGGACTGGTCCCCGGAGGACTGCGGACTCTTCAGCGGACTGCTCGCCCGGCTCAACCGCACCCTGCAGCAAAAATAGCACGAAGAGGATTGACGGATGCTGGCGAAGCTGGTAGATTGAATTAATCATACAAAATAACTCGGAATTATATTTTAGCCAAAGGGGCCGGTCTGCATGAACTTTATTTTCTTTTCCCCGCATTTCCCCAAGAACAGCGCTGAATTCTGTACGCATCTGCGGGAGCAGGGGGCCACGGTGCTCGGGATTGGCGATGCAGCCTATGACCAGCTGGAGGACAAGCTGAAATCGGCACTGACCGAATATTATAAGGTAAGCAATCTGGAGAGCTATGAAGAGATTCTGCGGGCCGTTGGCTATTTCACCCATAGATACGGCAAGATTGACCGCTTCGAGTCGCTGAATGAATACTGGCTGGAGCAGGATGCCGCCATCCGTACGGACTTCAACATCTACGGCACCAAGTCGGATTTCGTCCATAATCTGAAGCAGAAGTCCAAGATGAAGGAATTTTTCCGCAAAAGCGGGGTAAGCACCGTCCAGTTCTCCACCGGTACAACACGCGTGAGCGTCGAGAGCTTCATCCAGAGCGCCGGCTTCCCGCTGGTGGTAAAGCCCGATCTTGGCTCCGGGGCCAGTAATACGTATAAGATCAATAACGAAGAGGAGCTCCAGCACTTTTTTGACACGAAGCCGGAGGATGTTGCCTTCATTATTGAGGAATTCATAGACGGGGTCATCCTCACCTATGACGGCCTGGTGGACAGGGACGGGAATGTACGCTTCGCGGTCAGCCACCTGTTCGAGAACAGTGTGATGGATGTCGTCAATACGGACAATCACCTCTACTACTTCTGTCTGCGGGAGATCAGCCCGGAGGTCGAGGAGGCGGGGCTTAGCATTTTGCAGGCTTTTGACATCCGGGAACGGTTCTTCCATATCGAGCTGTTCAAATCGCACAAGGATGGCCGCATTATTGCCCTGGAAGTGAATATGCGTCCGCCCGGCGCCTGGATGACTGATGCGATTAACTTCGCCTATGATGTCAATGTGTATAAGGAATGGGCCAGTATGGTCGTGCATAATGAAGTCGGCGGTCCATATGAAGGCAAATATTATACCGGCTACGCCAGCCGCAAGAATCATAAGCATTACGCTCACAGCCATGAGGACATCTACCGTGCATTCGGCGGGAAGATCGTCAATTATGACGAGATTGAAGAGGTCTTCAGCAGAGCGATGGGCAACCGCGCTTATCAGTTCCGTTCCCCCGAGCTTTCGGAGGTCAGAGACATTAGAGGCTATATTCAACAAGAAGAGGGATAGGATGTGTTAACGGATGAGGATAAGCTACATAAGGAGTACAGCCACAACCTGGGCAGAGACATGGAGTATAAAATATACGGCCACGCCGGCAAACCGATGCTCGTCTTCCCCACCTCACTTGGACGCTTTTATCAATATGAGGATTCGGGCATGATCGATACGCTCTCGTCCTTCATTGAAGCGGGTAAGCTGCAGATCTGGGCCTGTGACAGTCTGGATGAGGAGACCTTCTTCTCCACCCACTGGAACAATGAGGACCGGATACACCGTCATGAGCAGTATGACAAATATATTGCGCATGAGCTGATTCCCGGCATCCTCCATGAGAGCAAACACAGCAACGGCGGGACCGACCAGCGCATTCTGATCTCAGGCTGCTCGATGGGCGCGTATTACAGCGCCAGCTTCTTTTTCCGTTATCCGCACTATTTCGATACCTTGATTGCCCTGAGCGGCGTCTACTCCACCTACTACTTCTTCGGCGACTATATGAGCGGGAACGTCTATCTTAATTCACCGCTGCATTATCTGCCGGGGCTCACGGATGAGCATTATCTGAACCAGTACCGCAGCAGCACAATTATCGCCTGTGTCGGTCAAGGGGCGTATGAGGACGAGATGCTTCATGAGACCCGGCTGCTTCAGGAGGTGCTGGGGCAGAAGGGCATTCCGGCCCGGATCGACTACTGGGGCCATGATGTCAGCCATGACTGGCCGTGGTGGAACAAGCAGATTCATTATTATGTGGAAGGCTGCCTGGGCTAGTGAAGCCGGGGCTTGAACGCGAACCCATTTGTACAAAAAAAGGAACTGCTGAAATCGGCAGTTCCTTTTTCTCGAGACCACTATCGCCTTGTCCTATGCAGGAACATGCTCCGAACAGAACTGAAGCAGCGCGGCTTCCTCATCTTCTTCCATATCGAAATCGAGCAGCTGGCCTGACGAGGTCTCCAGCAGATCGTAGCTGACAATGCTTGCCTGCTCTTCTTCCACCTTGACAATCACGCGGGCGGACACGCCGTTCTCCACGTACAGCTCATCATCCTCCGGTACATCAATATTCACGACGAACTCATACCGCTTGCCGCTTAGGATATTAAATGGATCTCTTACGTTCTCCACGGTGTAGCTTGTAAATGTCAACAAGTTGCATTCCTCATTTCTCAATTCACTGCCAGATTATTGTAACACAGTATCTGCGGCTTTGCCTTTGGTCTTCTTGATCTGCTTGCTGCGCAGCTGTCCGCAGGCCGCATCAATATCAACGCCCTGCTCCAGCCGGGTGCTGACGCTGACGCCCTGCTTCTTCAGCGTATCGAAGAACGCACGCACCG
Organism: Paenibacillus sp. FSL R7-0204; assembly: GCF_038002225.1. Classification (NCBI taxonomy): domain Bacteria; kingdom Bacillati; phylum Bacillota; class Bacilli; order Caryophanales; family Paenibacillaceae; genus Paenibacillus; species Paenibacillus sp. FSL R7-0204. The sequence continues at coordinate 517,105 of NZ_JBBOCA010000001.1, read as the reverse complement.
ACTCCCGCTCGCTCCGCTGATACTGGCTATGCTCATCCACGGGATTATACGGAATCAGGTTGACGTTCGCCAACTGGCGGCGGTCTCCGATTAACTCGGCCAGCTCCAGCGCATGCTCCTCGCGGTCATTGATATCCTTCAGCAGAATATACTCCAGCGTAATTCTCCGGTTCGTCTTCTCCAGATAGTAATCAATCGCCGGCATTAACTTCTCTATAGGAATGGCCCGGTTAATCTTCATAATCTGTGTCCGCAGCTCATTATTCGGGGCATGCAGCGAGATCGCCAGATTAACCTGCATATTAGCGTCGGCGAATTCTCTGATTTTGTCCGCCAGGCCGCTGGTGGATACGGTGATTCCTTTGCCGGCAATCGCCAGACCCTTATGATCCTTGATGGTAATCAGGAAGTTCAGCAGATGCCGGAAGTTATCGAACGGCTCGCCGATCCCCATAACCACGACATGGGTAACCTTCTGGCCCAGACCGGCCTGATCCAGATAATGCTGGACCTTCATAATCTGCTCCACGATCTCTCCGCTGGTCAGGTCCCGGCTCTTCGCCAGCAGCCCGCTTGCACAGAAGCTACACCCGATATTACAGCCGACCTGAGTGGTGACACACACGGACAAGCCATATTTCTGCCGCATCAGCACTGTCTCAATCAGGTTGCCGTCCTGGAGGCGGAAGAGGAACTTCACTGTACCGTCCGCCGATTCCTGCTTCACATGCTCTTCCATCGTCTGAAACACATAATTCTGTTCCAGCAGCTCTACGCATTCCTGATTCATTCCGTCCATCTCGGCGAAGCTGGTGATCCGCTTACGGTACAGCCATTCCCAGACAGCAGTGGCCCGGGATTTCTTGTGGCCATGCTCCAGCAGCCATGCCGTTAACTCTTCCAAAGTCAATCCATAAATGGATTCTTTATTCATTTCATATCCTCTTTTCAAAACATTAAAGTTCAATCTATCTATTCTACCTTGACAGGGACATTAGCAGCAACAATACCTTATTGTCTCAAATTTCGTTTATTAAAACAAGAGGAAACACTGCGGAATTGGGGGCTTGGAGCAGGGAAAATAAAAAGCGCAGTCCGCAGGGACCACGCCTTTTCCGTTAAACCTTATTTATACAGAACCTTCTCGACATTGTATTTCGCACGAAGCTTGTTCACAATATAAGTCTCATAAATCTCTCTGTCCACCGGATCTTCGACGAGGCAGACTTCGATGCGGGTAACCTCATCACGGTGGGGCTTCATCACGGATACATTGTCCTCGAAATGCTTCTTGATCCGCGGTCTCAGCTTGCGGGCCTTGCCCACAAACAGCAGCTCATCCTGATCATTGTAGAACATGAAGATGCCGCCGGCTTCGCGGGTAATCAGGTGGAAATCGGTAAATCCGTAAATATGGCTCAGCTCAGGGTTAGCTTGCTTGTAAATAATAACTTCCGGTGACGGAATGGTAATGCTGATCATTAAGCTTCACTTCCTCATTGGATATAGAAATAAATAGTATCACAGAATAGGTAACGTGACTATTTCTATCTTGTGCAAATTACTCTTGAGCTATAAGGAAAAATCAAAAAATCCGGCCACTTGCCTTTAAATAATTAAGGTAATTGATCAGTCACTATTATTATACTGTCTGGCTCTTATGTTACTTACGCTTCGGCTTCAGTTCCGGCATATCCAGTGTAAGAGCCATATTGCACAGCATTGAGTTAGCCAGGAAGGTGCTCACCTTGACCTCAGGATGCGCAAACCCGGCAGCGGTGAACTTACTCTCCATCAGACCGGTCACCTCCTGCATTCCAGCCTGCATGGCCTGCCGGATCGCTTCATCCCGGATGCCGCTTGCCTGCACCTGAAGAATCATCTCGTTCGGATGAGTCTCCATCAGCTGCTCATAACATTGGATCGCTTCGGCTAGCATTTGTTTTTTAGGGGCGCGAAATCCGGCAAAAGTACGGAGAACCCGTTCGAATGCACGCTCCAGCGCAGCTATGAACAGCTCTTCCTTATTCTTGAACAGCTTGAAGATGTATGGCTGGGAGATTCCCACCTTCTCCGCTACCTGCGCGGTTGTTGCGCGGTAGTAGCCATGTTCGGCAAAAACAATCACCGCCGCCTCCAAGATCTGCTCCCGGCGGTTCACTGTAAGAGTCTCATCCCCCTGTGAACGGGTCTTACCGGATTGCTTATTCATATAGCCCTCCCCTTCTGCTGAAGCATCCGCTCCCGCAACAATTGGTTATTGATCAATCACCCTTCATGGACTGATGAAAAGGGCAACCCTTCGCTTCCGCAGCTTCATGCCCCCCAGAATCCGCCTGTTGCTTCTTCCGGTAGACGAAGCGCGGGCTTAGCTGCAAATCTCGCAGCTTATTATCATTCCAGATCGGCGTGGAGGAAGGAGACATCGGCGGAATCAGCCAGCCCCACTTGCCTGACACTTCCCGTCCATGTTGCTTCTCCTGTTCCTGGAAGCGGACGAACTGGTCTGCGGCTGTATGATGGTCCACAATACTGACTCCGGCCTGCTTGAAGGAATGGAGGACGGCCCGGTTCAGTTCCAGCAGCGCCCGGTCCTTCCACAGCGAGGTATTAGTGGAGCGGTCCAAGCCCAGAAGATCAGCCACCGCAGGCAGGCGGTTGTAGCGGTCCGTATCCCCGAAATTCCGCGAGCCGATCTCCGTCTCCATGTACCAGCCATTGAATGGCGCTGCCGGGTAACGGATGCCGCCGATCTCCAGGCACATGTCTGAGACAATCGGAACGGAGTACCAGCGCAGACCCAGCTCCGTGAATTGCGGGATCTCCGGGTGGCTGAGCGGCACCTCCTGTACAAGTCCTGCCGGGATAGGGAAGCAGCGGGGTTCCTCCCCGCCGATGCTGATCACGAGCGGCAGAATGTCGAAATCCCCGCCTGTGCCCTGCCAGCCCAGCTTAAAGCAGATAGCGGTGAATTCATCCGAAGCCGGGTCACCGGCTCTTGGATGCTCCCCGTCCCCGGGATAACCGGCATAGCGGATCAGCTGATGATTCCAGATCCGGATGGCACGGTCCGGCTCTTCACTGTGGAAGACGGTAATGACCGGCCGTATCCGGCCGCCGTTATTCGCATGCTTCATATGATGCAGCAACGCCTCCGCGACCTCCGCCACAGTCTCTGCTCTGCGGGCGTCAATCACATCTAGGGAATGCCAGAACAATCTTCCGATGCAGCGGCTGTTATGGCGCCAGGCCATCCTTGCCCCGTGCGCCAGCTCTTCTGCCGTATGCCTATATGTACCTGTGCGCTGCACCTCTTCGCGTATCTCCGCCAGACGAAGGTCACGTTCACCCTCTGTTAACCCCAGCTCCTGATAGCAGGCCGTAATGAAGGACTCCGCCTGCCAGATCAGCTCCTGAGTGCTATGCTGTAGAACTGTGTGATTCATCTTCTCTCTCCTATCCATGCGTGCCCTGCTACAGTACCCTCAGCGTATCATCTCTGCTCCAGCTCTGCCAGCCTGGAGATAATCCGTCTTTTGCGGTAGAGCATCCGCGCAGCCTCTGTGACCTCCTCCAGCGTCTTCCGGTTGAGGTATGCGCCGAAGAACATGCCTGCGACCGGAACGGTCTGGAGCAGCTTTTTCCAGCCCCAATTGTCGCGGTATACAGTCACTACCTCCTTCCAGCCCTGAATCCTGGAGACGGTCTCCTGAGTTGCGGCAATAATGTTGCCGTCCCCGCCTGCCTGCAGATTCAGCTCCTTCAGCAGGGTGCGCTTCCCCACTACATCGGAGGAGGCGAACTGCATCACCTTCACGGTAAAGATCCGCTCCGCCTTATCCGTCGGATCGTAGCCATAACATAAGCCGATCTCCTGAATCGACTTCAAAGAGAGGCCCAGGACAGCCGGTATATCCGCAGCCAGTGTGAAAATCCCGCCGAAGCCCGTGGTCGCCCCCTGGGCCGTAGCCGTATTCCGGCTTCGCTCCGCGAGCTTCAGTGCCACTGCATCCATGACAGCCAGCGGGTAAGGCCCGGTAGAGGGAGCGCCCGCCGCCCGGCTTGTCTCTTCCATCAGCTTGCCCACCTTGCGCCCGGCCACCAGATAGTTGCCGCCGTTCTGGATGTAGCCGCCCAGTTCATCGAGCAGCCGGCCTACCTTCTCGTGGATAACCTTTGGCGTGATGGCATCAAGCAGCTTGAACGGCAGCCGGGTTATCCGGTCCCAGATCATCAGCCTGTTCTGCTCTTTCTCCCACCTGGTAATCTCCTTAAGCGCGGAATACAGCATCTCCGGTGTCTCCGGAGGATTCCATGAACCGGTGTTGTCCGCTTCTGGCATAGGTGTGTACCTCCTCTGAATGGTCTCGTCATTACCTTATAACCCTATTTCACAGCAAGTGATTGCAGAGACCCCATATCCGGGCCTCGGATCCCAGCAACAGCAAACCGGCACTCCCGGATCAACTCCGGGAATGCCGGTTCACTATAGCCTGGTTCAGGCTTTAATCCTGTGACTCGCCTACCTGCCCGTCCAGCGAAGACAATCTGCGCTTCTCTTCCTCCAGCCTCTCTTGGACCAGCTCTACCCCTTGTCTGCCGACCGAGCCTTCCGGGGCATGGCGCACGGCTTCTTCAGCGTGCTCCAGGCTGTTCTCTGCCTGCTCCATCATCTGTCCGGTCGGATGACTCGAAGCCTGGGTTACAGCATTGTGCAGCTTCGTCAACGCATCGTGCGCCTGATCCACCGTACTGTTGGTGCGCAGACTAGATTCGTAATGCTTCATAAGATCCTTCCCCTCCATCACAATGTCCGTTCTTCTGTAGGATGGATTAGGGAAGGAAATCTTATGCGGATTGTAAGCGAGGGGTTCACCCGGATCGAATATCGGATGGGTTATGGCGGGCACTCTTTTTCCATGCGGACCATACGGACGTTAGTACTCTCAAAATCGTGGCTTTTGGCTACATGCGGACTGGAGAGATCTTATCCCAGCAAAAGCAAGGCCGAGTTAGGCCAAATGGTAGCAATAAAGGCTTTGGAGTCCGCATGGGTTCGAAAACAGGCTGATTTCTGAAAATAACGGAACTGGGGTCCGTATGCACCTGGGTGGGCGCGGTTATGAAGTTACAATGCTCAGGTATGGTGTGGACTCGAGTGGTGGTGGCTATGGAATTACGGCGTTGGGGTCCGAACGCGCCGAGTGGTAGTGGCCTGGAGTCCGTATCTGCCCGGGCCGGGTGGAGTGTATAGAACTAAAGCGGCGCCTACACCAGGAACATGGCGACAATCGTCATGGCCGTAAGGCCCAGCAGGACCGGCTTCAGATTGCGCCGGGCCAGCTCGAACGGGCTGACGCCGCAGATCGCAGCGGCGGGAATGAGCGCCCATGGGATCAGGGTGCCGCCGCCGACCCAGATGGCGGCCACCTGCCCAAGGGCGGTCAGCGTTGCTGCGCCGGAGTGGATCGCGGCGGCGAACAGCCCGGCAATCGAGCCGGCCAGCGAGATGCCGGAGAACCCGGAGCCGTCGAGGCCGGTGATCGCGCCGATTACCGTCAGCGTTATGGCGGATGCCGCCCCGTTCAGCGGCACGTGATTCGCCAGGGCTACGCCCAGGTCGTTCACGATGCCGTGCGAGCCGTCCGGCAGCACCTTGCCGTACAGCTCGGTGAAGGCGGCGTCGCCCAGATAGAAGAAGGCGGCAATCGGGATGACCGGCCCGAAGACCTTGAAGCCGAAGGTAAATCCTTCAATGAGATAGGCGGTGATCTTCTCCAGCCCCTGACCCTGGCCGCGATGGGCCAGCAGGGTAACGACTATCAGGATCAGCACGGCGGTTCCCCCGACCAGCGCGGTAGCATCGCCCCCTTGCAGATGCAGCACGAACATGCCGGTCACATCCAACAGGAACAACAGCGGAATGGCGATGGCCAGCCCTTTGCGCAGACGGTCACTCACGAGGACTGGCTGGTCATCATCCGTCCCCGCATCAGCCAGCGGCTCAGCTGCTTCCGGGGAAGAGACCAGGCCGTCTCTCCACGTGCCGTTCTTCTGGTCCCGCTTCATCATCCAGAATGCACTTACCGTAGTGACAATCCCCATCACAGCAACCAGCGGGATACTGGCCTGCATTACGCTGGATACCGGAAGACCGGCGGCATCCGCCGTCAGCTTCGGAGCGCCTTGAATAATATAATCGCCGGAGAGGGCGATCCCGTGCCCGAACAGGTTCATGGCTACCGCTGCGCCCAGCGCAGGCAGGCCGACCCGGACCGCCACGGGCAGCAGAACCGCCCCGACCAGCGCTACCGCAGGGGACGGCCAGAAGAAGAACGAGGTTACCATCATAATCAGCCCGATTCCCCAGTAAGCCATCGCCGGTGTGCGCAGGAACCGGGTGAGCGGCGATACCATCGTCTCATTGATGCCTGTTATAATCAGAATCCGGCTCATCGCCACGATAATGGAGATAATCATTATGGTGCCGAGCAGCTCCTTAGTCGCATAGACAAAAGAGTTAAAGATCCCCGACACCGACCCGCTGAGCGTCACCGTTGCCAGCAGACCGAGCGCCAGAATCCCGGTCACACAGATCATGGTTGTATCACGCCGCTTGATCAGCAGCGCCAGAATGAACACAATAAACACCAGATACACCCAATGAATCGCAGTAAGCTGGATACCCATTAGCCATGCGCCCCCTTTCCACTTACAAATAGCAAGCAGGTGCTATATGCTATGCAGGAGGATAGGCCATTGTTCGCTTCAGGGACGCGCATAACCTCACAAAAAGACCCCCGTCTCCACATCACATGGGTTCAGGGATCTTATTTGCGGATTACACTCTGTTACCGGTGCCTGCCTGCTCTTCTGGCCCGGAGGAACGCGAGCTGCTTCAGTCTGTCCTGATCGTATAAGCTGCCCGCGGTTTCCGGTTGCCCGGTATGTAGATGGGTAATCTCCTGCACTGCTGCCGGTCTTGCGGCGGCAGGAAGAAGAGTGGAGGTGCCGTCCCTGTGAACGATCAGGCTATGGCCGGGCGAGGAGTGCGGCTCACGCACATACTCGTCAAGGTAGCCATATACCTTACGCTGCATCACAGGATCTTTGCTCATCCGCTGCAGAATATTCGGAGCGATTACAAGCTCTCGCTGATCCCTCCGGTCTCCTGCATCAGTCTTCTCCCCCTTGCTGCCGTCTTTGGCTACCGCCATAATGCGGACGGACAGACCGTACCTTGCCTTGATTCTGCGTGCCTGATCTTCGATTGCCGCTCCCACAGCCGCCATCATCTCCGGGAAGCTGAGCGGAGATGACCCGGCGGAAGTGTACTCCGCCTGTTGCGGTGAGCGGGTCAGCGAAGCAGCGTTGATTCGTGATATGGGAATATACATCGGACGTTCCTCTTCTCGCGCGTAAAGTTCAGGACAACTCTTTATCGGCAAAAAGAGGAAAATTACTTATAAAGGGCTATTCCTTAGCCAATGCGCCCGCAGCCGCATCCTCGCCGCCGAGCCGCCCGGAGGTGAAGGAGTAGCCCAGTCCAACGCCGTTGCCTACATAGGTATCATTGAATAACACCCCTTCAGACTCCACACCCACGGCATACAGTCCTTTGACCGGCAGACGCTTATCATTCAGCACCTGGAACTTGGTATTGACCAGCAGACCGCCCACCGAACAGAGGTTGTTGATCTCGGCAATAACGGCGTAATACGGTCCGCTGCTGCCCATAGGAACCAGATATTCCTTCGCCTTGCCGAACTCCGTATCGGCGCCAGTCTTCGCTGCTTCCTCATAGAGCTTGAAATCAGCGGTAAACACTTCAGGGTCCATCCCTGCATTCTTCGCCAGCTCCTCCAGCGTATTGCCCTTGAAGCCGTCGCCGCTGGCTACCATGGATTCGAAGACTTTATCGGCATCCTTCCAGGGCTGGTCCAGCGTGAACTTGTCTTTATAGGAGGCATAGAATTCCGGCGGCATACCCGGCAGCTTAGGTGCCTTAAGCCCCTTCATTCCCTTGGTCTTAAGCGCTTCCAGCTGCGCCTGTGAGACAATCACCAGATGATACGCTCCGTTAAAAGCACTGGTATTCGCTGCCGCAACCGCTGTAAGCGTCGCCGCCTCATCTCTGAATCTCGCACCCGAAGGGCCGACATTCATCAGGGTTGGCAGGTAAGACAGCATCATCGGATAGCTGGCTTCAAACGGCTCATACTGCGTCTTCAGCTTATCTGTAGCTCTGGCCAGCGTCTGGTGCAGCATCTGCCCGCCGAAGTTGTCCGGCACCTTCGCGCCGATCTCCCAGGACATTTTCAGCCCTTCGCCGATGTTCTGCCCAAGCCCGCCGTTCACGCCCTCGAAGCCAAAAGCTTCCTTAACCATCTCTTTATTCCCGGCATAACCGCCGGTAGCCATTACAACGCTCGTTCCTGAAATCTCCAGGGTAGTTCCGTCAGACTTCTTGGCCACGACTCCGGTAACCTCTCCATTGGCGCCCGTCATCAGCTTCTGTGCAGTGGCCTCCGTGATCACCTGTCCGCCGCCCTTCTCTACGGATGCTGCAAGCATCTTGCGCAGCAGCTCCTGGCGGGTCTCATAAGGAGGCAGCATATGGAGCTGTTCCCCGGCGAAGTTCAGGAAGGTAGTGGTGTAGCCCTTACCGGTCAGCCAGTCATAGGTCTCGCCCGACTTCGTGACGTACTGGCGGATTGCCGCGGCATCCACACGCCAGTGGTTGTTCACGATCCAGTCTGCAATTTCCTTCTCGACTTCTACTTTAAGCCCGCTGCTTAGCGCGGCAGAGGAGTTGTAGAATTTACCCGCCCAGGACAGGTTGCTCGCGCCGCCGATCGTCGCTGTTTTCTCGATCAGGATTACCTTCGCGCCCTTATCCGCTGCTGATACCGCTGCCGATACACCCGAAGCGCCTGCTCCCACAACGACAACATCCGCCGACAGCTGCTCAGTCTTGCCTTCTCCCGATTTCACTACAGCCTTGGTTTTAAAAGCCTCCACATTGCCGCCCGCCTGCTTAAGCGCGTCCTCCACAGCGGTCAGAATCGCCTTGCTGGACTCGGACGCCCCGCTGACGGCATCAATATTCAGGGTCTGGCCGGATAGAATCTCCTCCTTGACCTTGTTGATCGCCTCCACCCCGATTCCGGCGGTTTCATTCTGGCTGACCACATTGATTCCGGTAATAACCGAATTATCGTCAAGAGTCACCTCAACCTGAATCTTGCCGTCCTTGCCTTCAGCCTCTGCTTTATAGGTTCCCGCTTTGAAGCCTGCCGGTACAGCACTTGTATCCGCTGGCTGTGACGCCTGCGGCGAAGCGGACGGCTGCTCTGAAGCTGCCGGTGCGGCGGAATTGTTACCGCTGCAGCCGCTTAGGAGCGACAGGACCAATACCAGACATACGGTGAATAGAAACACCTTTTTAGTTGCTTGCTTACGCATCAATTTCTCCCCCTATGTGGTTAATGCAGCCCCGTTTCTCTCTCTAATAGGACTGCTGACTACCGCACACAGTGTAAACCTTGGTACTGTACCAAGGTCAATGAACAATATGTGAAACTTTTCTCAAAGTAGAACGGACGCTTCCTCCGATTCTACCGGAATGTTAATCTCCAGATACGTCTTGCTGCCGTTACCCGTGCGCTCGGTGAACAGAATTTTACCGCTGATGTCCCCGCTAATCTTATAATTCCGTGCCTTCACATAGTCCAGCATGAACCCGAACGCTCCCCGCTCCAGGTAATCCTCGTGGCCGCTGACAATGACGGCAGAGATGCAGGCCGCCGGCTCCAGAACCTCCACGCTGTCGTTCAAGCTAACGCCAAGCTTCACCTGATCCTCCGCAAGCAGGCCAAGTCCCCAGCTATACTCCAGCTCCCCTAGTCCGCAGACGCATTCGCCTGCCTTATTCTCAACCCGGAAGGAGTAGAAGGTGAACGGCAGCAGCTCCATCCACGCCTGGACCGTGTCTTTGAGCTCCTCCTTGTGTAGCAAATGATTCTTGTTCGTCTGCTGAATCCGGTACATGCCCGGCACCTGCTTCATCTTGCATGTATATAGGGATGCGCCCACCTGCGCCAGCTCCGCCTGAATCTCCTGAATCTTGCCGAGCAGCAGCGTGCTGCGCCGGATCTCCTCCTCCAGCTGCATACCCGCAGCGGCAATCGACTCCATCACTTGCTCACATGGCGCGTCCTTAATCAACCCGGCTACATCCTGAAGCGGAATCTGCATGCTCCGGTACCATCTGCTCGTCAATAGATTGCGTGCATCCAAATCGTTGAAATACCTGTAGTTATTATGATGATCCTTCATCGGCCGGACAATATCATGTTTCTCATATAATCGCAGTGTATCTGCCGTCACTCCAAGAATGGATGCAAATTCACCGATCGAATACTTCATCAGCAGCCCCCCAGCTTACTTGATCGCATACGCTCATGCCTATCGTTCATGTAGTTAATGATAGAGGGTTTGGCCGGGAGACATTGTGGATTATGTCACACCGCTTCTGCCGGAGGACCGGGAAGAGCTTTTCCTGTCGCAGGTAGCAGCGGCATGGTCTATACTTGAAAGATACGGAAGAAATTGACGAACGGAGGCGGCTGCCATGACCGCAAATCTAACAGACAAGGTCGCAAGCCTGCCCTTGACGCCTGGCGTATACCTGATGAAGGACGGCCTGGGCCATGTGATTTATGTCGGCAAGGCGAAGCAGCTGAGGAAGCGGGTCCAGTCTTATTTTTATAATAATAAGGGGCATTCGCCTAAGGTGAAGCAGCTCGTTAAGCATATCCGCGATCTCGACTACAGGCTGACCGATACGGAATTTGAAGCCTTCATGCTCGAATGCCAGCTGATCAAAGAGATCAAGCCGATGTATAACCGCAAAATGAAGAACCCGCTCGCCTACAGCTATATTTCCATCGTAGACAAGGCGCCTTCGCCTTACCGGCAGATTGAGATTGGCTACGAGCCAAGTGCAGAGGCGGGCAGCCTCATATATGGCCCTTATACCAGCCGGAGTACAGTGGAGAGAGCGGTGCTGGGCATCAAGGAATCACAGCGCATTCTGTGCAGCAGTCCCCATTCCCGCAGCTCCCGCTGCCTGAACCATTCGCTGGGCTTATGTATCGGCATGTGCGGAGGCGGGGAGGCCGCTGTGGCGCAGTATGAAGCCGTCATAGACGAGATGATCTGCTTACTGGAAGGCAGAGACAGCGGAATTGTGGCCGGACTGGAAGCCCGGATGGAGGACGCCGCGCTGCGGTTCGACTTCGAGACCGCTGCCAAATTCCGCGATTATCTGGGGGCAGTCCATTCGCTGCTGCAGAAGGAGCAAGTGATTGAATTCACCGGAGCGAACAAGAATATTATCGTGCTGGAGCCGGTGGACGAACAGTCCCATAAGCTGATCTTCATCAAGGGCAGCGTGATTCTCTACCGCACCCTGCTGGCAAGAGACGCGCTGAACGAAGGGCAGATCACCGGGATGATCGCTGCATCCGCCCGGGAGGTTTTCCGCAGCAGCAGCCAGACCGCCGCTACGGAAGAGATGAGCCGCCACAAGATCGACGAGGCACAGATCATCTACAGCTACCTGAAGAGCAGCTCCAGCCATTATCTGCTCGTCCCGCCGGAGTGGCTGGAGGATGAGGGTGTGACGGGGTTAGAGGAAGGGATAGCCGAACTGGTTCAGTCTTCTGTCTTGGATATGTAGCAATTGATTTTGCATCCCCACTTAATACACCGCCTGCGGCGCAAACTGCCCGTTGCCTTTTAACGTGTAGTCGTAGAACTCAAGAATTAGCCTATTCATGGTCTCAATACAGTAATACTTATCGATATCCGCCTGCCCGCGCTGTAACATATTCGCAAGGATGGGGGAGAACAGCGGCAGGTCGGTCAGGCTTAAGTGCTTGGCTCCCTCAAAATGAACGGTATAGGCATCCTTGAAGTTCGGATTGTCGGTCTTATTCGCCGCATAAGCCGAGTTCTTCCCGAGCTGTCTCCACACATCGTCCGTATAGATGTTCAGCAGCGGTACGCGGTAGGGTTCATTTTTGGCCGCCAGATCATTCAGCTTCCGGTCATACACCAGCTCGGTGAAGAACGGCGCATCCAGATTCACAACAGCATCCACATCACTGCGCTCCCGGCCGAGCGCCACGCTTGCCGCACCGCCCATCGAGTGGCCGAATACGCCAATGTGCCCCGTATCAATCCGCTGGTACACGGGTTCCTCGCTACTGGCGGCTTTCTCCAGGATATGATCGATTACCAGATTCATATCCCCGGTCCGCAGCTTCATCCATTTACGCGTAAGGCCATACAGCTCTTCCACGGTGTACACTCCGTCCTTATTGGAATCGTTAACCTCCCGCATATATTCTGCATTAACCATAGTGACCTTCCCGTCCACGCCTTGTGTATAAAAAGAATGGTAGGGGTGATCGATGGATACCACAACATAGCCGTGGCTGGCCAGCTCCGTGAAGGTTGACGTGTTGCTCTCTCTAACTCCATAAGCACCATGAGAAAAGACCACCAACGGATAGGTACCCCCGGCATAGTCCGGATACCAGAATTTCACGTTCACCCTCCGGCTCTCCCCCGTATCTGTAAATCCCTCCATCCGGTCAGGGTCCGTATAGGTGTATACTGCCGTTCTGACCTCATATTCCCCTGTTACTTCAGGTGTACGATACTGCGGGAATAGAACAGGCGGGATAAGTGCGATTAGCAGCGCCACAGCGGTTAGCAGCCTTTTCCACACACGGCTTGAACGTCTGGACGGTCTCACGGCCGCCTTCTTACGGATCAGATTAACCGAGCCTTTCAGCGCAAAAACAAACAGCAATGCCGCCAGTAATACCAAGCTGAAGCTCCAATCGATAACGGGGGACAATATAAGAATAACGAATACGATAAACAGGGTGATTCTAATCCAGCTTATGAGCTTAATGCCGCTGTGCATAGGGATTCTCCTTTTCGCGTTAAGTGATGAACTCATCATAAAAAACTGCGAAAAGGGTGTATACCCATTTACGGTAAGCTGTAGCTACAGGGCAATAAGATGCAAAAAAGCCCCACAAAGCGCGATATTGACTAAGGAATTACTCTCGGATGTCCTGCTTCACCGCCTTCAGCCGCTCATTAATCAGCTCCGCTTCCTTCTTATCCTTCTCATAGGACAGCAGACGGACAATGGCATAGACTACAGCGATTTGCAGGGCAAACAGCAGTGCAGCGGACACACTGGCCACAGCTCCAATCAGGCTGGCAAGGGTAATCAACAGAAGCTCCAGCAGGAGAAAATGAATCACGATTCTCACACGCATCGCCCGCTCACTCATCCCGTCAGGAGCGTACAACATCAAGCCTGTCAATGCCCCAAGCAGGGAGAAGCCCATGATCGTATAGATGGATATCAGGTCAAAGGCGAGTTCCGGCATAAAAATCTGCCGCAGCACCGTAATGATTATGATGATGGATGCGAAGATAACCAGAAAATCACGGATGATGTCTTTGGCAACCTCAGAACGCTTCATGCTATGATCCCCCTTTATAATCCAAGTCTTTGCTTCAGTACGGGCACATACTGTCTTGAAATGACTACACGTTCCCCATTATCAAGCAGTGCTGTGAACCTGCCGCTGAGGGATGGACGCACACTTTCGATCTTGGCGATATTCAGAATCGTGGATTTGGAGGCACGAAAACAGTTCTTGTCCCGGCACAGCTCCTCCAGCTCATACAGCTTCTGCTTCACTTCATGCACCTGGTTCTCGCTGTAGACAAACACTTTGCCGTCCACGGCTTCGAAATAATAGACGTCACTGAGCTTGATGCGGCTGACCCGCTCTTCCTGGACTCCCAGGAGCACAAGGGTCTCTGCCTTAAGCTTATGTACAATCTCACTGATCTCTTCGTTTGCTTCATAGCATCTGATGATGATTTCCTCTTGCTGCTCCCTGCTGATATGCTCGATGGAAATTTTGATAGGATCACCTGCGTTAATTCAGATTGGAAGGTCTGTTGCCTAATTAATGTACATGATACGGGAACCGCTCCCATACGACAAATATAACTTCTACAGGTACGCCAAAAGGCTGGTACTGTTCATGTGTGGACCCTTCCTTATCTGATAGGTTGTCAATGTAAAAAACGGATTCCGCGCTCAACAAAAACCCGCAAACGGAACCTGTTACAGTGAGCCGCTTGCGGGCTTGGTCTAATCCTGCCCTAAAATAGAAGGTTAACTTCCGTTCACAAAATCACATGCTCTTAGTCAACGTAATAGACTGATCGGCGTTGCCCCATTGTACGTTCCAGCCCAGCAATTCGGTGATGAAACGAAGGGGAACTACGGTTCTGTTGTCGTCGTTCACAAAGACTTTGGCGCCGACGGATTTTCTCATGCCGTTGACTTCCATGAAGTCTTTGTTCATCCAGAATACCAGGGTGTCGTTGCCTGCTGTAATCGTAACCTGTTGAGCTTGTTTGTCCCATTTCACCTCTGCCCCGATGCCTTCACTCAGATAACGAAGCGGGATGTAGGTCATTCCGCTCCAGATGAACGGCTTGGTATCCATTTGAGTTACTTGTCCGTTAATGTTCAGGACGCCGCTGCCGACCTTCATCCAGACTTTCATCATGGAAGCAGGATCTGCTGGTGTTGCAGGTGCGGGTGCTGCTGCATCCTGGAACTTGTCGTTGAACTGTGTAACAATCGCATTGCCCAGCGCTTGGCCTACCCCGAACATCGTTTTGTAGCCCTCGCGGTTCGTCTTGTAAGAAGCGTCATTGTTGCCCGCTGCATATTGCGTAAGCACCTGCTGTACCTGATTCTCGTGTGTGGTCAGTGCGGATTGCCCCGCCGACTTCGGCAGATTGCCTGCTGTAGCCGAATCAAGGAAGGCTGCGAATTCAGTGGTGAAGCCGGCGATACGCGCTTCAACTGCCGCTTTTGCCGCTGCATCATTGTTCTTCACTGCCGTTACGAAATCAGCCTGGGCATTCACATGATTCGTGACCCAGATCTTCTCGAAGGCCGCTGCCCCGTCTGCACCATAGATAGAAGCAATTGCTGCCTTGAAGTCTGCCGTATTCATAGCTTCGGCTGCAATCAGCGCATTGGAAGCCGCTCTTCCGTCATATTGCTCCTGCATTTGCAGGACGGACAAGGCGAAGTGTTCACCCGCTAACTGGTTGAGTGCGGATCTCAGATCAGCAGCCTTGGTATCTGCCTTGGTATTCTCGAATTTAGCAGGCATTTGCGTGGTAATCGCACTGGACAAGGCCTTGCTGATGCCAAACATCTCAGCATACCCCTTACGGTAGGCTTCATACGCGCCCTTGTAATCACCGGTTGCATAATCCTCGAACACTTCCTGGACATGGTTCTCATGACTGCGGATAACCTGCTTCGCGGCTGCTGCCGGAAGCTTGCCCTCTGTTGCTGTGCCGAGGAAATTCCCGAATTCGTCTACAAAGCCGCTTACTTTATCTTCTGCAGCTTTGACGGCTGCGGTGTCCTTGTTCTTCGTCGCCTTCACCAGATCGTCGGTGTACTTGTTATGTGCACGGAAAATCCGTTCAAATTCTGCCGCGCCTGCATCGCCGTACAGTGAAGCAATGGCGGGCTGCATATCGAGTGCATTCTGATCAAGCGCCTGGTAAGCTGCTGCCGCATCCTTGGTACCGTCATAGGCCTTCGTCATTGCGGTTACGGCAAGGGTGAAATGCTCGGAGAGCAAATAATCCAGGCCCGCTCTCAGCTCGGCTGCCGGTGTATTCACCGAAGCCTTCATCATTGTGGCTGCCGGAGCTGCCTCCGCACCTGCCAGCGCAGGTACCATTAGGGTCAAGCTTAACATGGGAACGACTAGCTTCTTCATCTTCATCTCACTTCACTCCTTGGGTTGGTATAATATGTGGTGTTCACGTTGCCTGTCTGCCTGTTTGCCTGTACATACACTGAAACGCAGGGAATTCAGGTTTGGATCACCATCCCGCACAAAAAAATAAACACCACCCCCAGCCTTCGCCCCCCCAATCGCCTTGTATCTCTAGCCGCAGCGCGGCTTACACCTTATTTCAGCCTGCTATTACATCATTTAATTAATTTGCGCAGTAGTGCCCCTAGTAGGTCGTCAGATTAAAAATAGTGGAGCAGACGCAATTCCTCTTCAAATTACTTCTTTTTTCCAAGCGGGGGGTTGTTCTTCAGGGGCGTTTGGCTTAGCGTAACGGACTGAGACGCTCTTATTTGGGAAGAAAGTCGTCAATTAGGCGAGTAACGGACTCCACAGGCCTTATCCTTTGCACTTCAGCTCCGAACCATCTCATAGAGAGACGATAAGGTCGCCTGAGTCCGTCAAGCTGCAAAAAGTGGCGTTTTCGCGGGGATAAGACCTCTCCGGTCCGTTAGATTTTGGGTTGATAAGTTTTAAAAAGCTTATTCATCCTTTTAAATCTGATGCTGTACTAGTTTGCTCCCGCTGAACTACATTCAGCCCGCTCGGATCAGTTAAGCACAAAAAAGGCTGTCCGCCGGTTGCCGAAACAACCGGTATAGGACAGCCTCTTCATAGCAAGCCTGCCAGTGTATTACTGGCGGGTCTTGTTCATCATGCGGATTAAGTTACGCCAGCAATGCGCGAACACCTTCACTCAGCGGGGTAAGCGGACGGTTCAGCAGCTTCGCAAGATCGCCGCTCTCGATATTCAGCGCGCCATCACGGATGGCTGCCTGAATGGCAACGACGATCGGCAGCGCCGCTTCCGGCACACCTGCACCTGCCATAATCTTCGCATAGGCGGTGTCATCCACCTGCTGCACGGCCACCTCCTGGCCTAGAACCTCACCGACCACCGCTGCCAGCTCTGCCTGGGTAAGCGGAGTGCCGGACAATTCGTAGATGACACTCTCACGGCTCTCTCCAGCCAGAACAGCAGCAGCCGCTTCAGCATAGTCGCTGCGCAATGCCCAGCCGACCTTGCCGTCTTCGGCTGAGGTCAGCCAAGGAGCGCCGGCCTTCACGGCCTGAATGGAGCCGACTTCGTTCTCCAGATACCAGTTATTGCGCAGGAAAGCATACGGAATGCCGGATTCACGGATGAACTCTTCTGTCGCACGGTGTACCGGCGCCAGGAACAGGGAGCTGTTATCCGCATCGCCTACACTGGTGTAGACGATGAAGCCTACACCAGCACGGACAGCGGCGTCTACAGCTGCCTTATGCTGGCGGATACGTGTGTCATTGTCGCCGTCAGCCGAGACGATCAGCAGGCGCTCCACTCCGGCAAAAGCGGTATCCAGCGTCTCCGGCTGATCGAAATCACCATGACGGACATCGACGCCGCGCGCCTTCAGGGCTTCTGCCTTCTCCGGGTTTCTGACACTGGCTACAATATTCTCAGCGGATACGGTCTTCAGCAGAGTCTCTGCTACGATGGAACCAAATTTGCCTGTTGCTCCTGTTAATGCGATTGTCATCTCAAATTCCTCCATTTGGGTTCTTGTATTTCAATCTCAGCTCTAAGCTCTTGTTGACATCGGTAATCACCACTAATGTAACCATTGTAGTTACAAGTTGGCCGGATGTCAAATAGATTGTGCAAGATTCACCCCACTGTCTTGAAATAGCGGTAGATCTGCTCCAGCTTCTTGCTATGCTTCCCCTTCTTGCTCTCCATGTTACCGAATTCGAAGAACTTCACCTTACGGATGCCCACGTAGTTGAACAGAGCTTTGCGCATCAGTATCTTATGCGAGTTCCCCAGCCACAGCAGCGGGTAGTGGGTCGGCCCCTTCATGCTGGAAATGCAGATCACGCTCTTCCCCTTGAGCAGCCCCTCCGGCAAAAGTCCGCCCTTATCCCGGTAGGCGAAGCCCGATGCAAACATCCGGTCAATGTAGCCCATCAGCATCGCCGGAGGGCGTCCCCACCAGATGGGATAGACCAGAACGATCTGATCGGCCCACAGCAGCTGCTCCCTGTACGCTGCCAGCTCCGGTTCCCGGTACATATCCCGTCTGCGCCGATTCTCATTGAACACCAGGACCGGATCGAATCCGGCCTCATACAGATCAAGCACCTTGACTTCCGTAATCTTGGCATTCTCCTTACTGCCCCGCAGCACTTCCTCCAGGAAGGCGTAGCTCAGGCTCTTATGGTTCGGATGGGTGTAGATTACAAGTGTATTCATCAGTGTTATTCCCCTTTAGTTGTCATTTGATAACCAAAACATAACACAGCCGCAAATTACTTGTCAAATGATAATTGTTTTTTGATAATTATTCTGGTATTGTGACCTCTGAGGTGATCTTATGGACAACAACCATCTTTTTCAAAAATTCATTGCCTTCACCACTGCCGTCCATCAAATAACGAATGATATTTCCAAAGATGTGAACTCAGACGGCTTAACGCCGCTGCAATATAAGATTGTCGAATACATCGCCGTCAGCCAGCCTGTTACGCTCAGCGAGATCAGCGACTGCATGAACATGTCGATGCCCAATACGAGCCGGGAGCTGAAGAAGCTCAGCGAAAAAGGGCTATGTACCCGCATCACCGACCCCGCTGACCGCCGCAGGCAGGGAATTACGCTCTCCGCCGCAGGCGAGGCGTTGATGAATGAGGCGTTCTCGCAGATAGCCGTGCGGTTCGAGCAGCGCATCGCCGGCCTGAGCGCTGAGGAACGCAAAGAGACCGAGCGGGCGCTCGATCTCTTGCACAAGAAAGTATTTTATTGAGCCTGAGGATATATCCTGTCTCCATATTCCTGCCAACAATTGGCACAAAACCAATTCACACCAATCGCGTCTAACTGGATAGAGTTAAATCTATCCATAAGGTGATGAATCCATGACAACAAGAACGACTATGCTGCTGTCTCTGCTTGGACTGGCCCTGTTATTGCCAGAGCGCGTCCATGCAGATGCAGCCCCTTCACCCCAGCCCATCTCCATCTACCTGGACGGGCAGCGGCTCCAGCCGGAGACCCGGCCGCTGAACATCAGCGGTACTGTACTGGTTCCCATGCGCGGCTTGTTCGAAGCCCAGGGGGCTGAGCTCTCCTGGAACAATGCAAGCAAGACCGTAACCGCCGTCAAAGGCGGCACTGCACTTACCTATACCTTAGGCTCGTCCACAGCTCTGCTGAACGGGAAGACCACCCAGCTGACTGTACCGGGACAACTGTCGCAAGGCTACAGTATGATTCCTCTGCGCTTCGTCAGTGAAGCACTGGGCAGCCAGGTGAGCTGGGAGCCGGCCTCGGGCTCCGTTCTTATCTCCTCGGCGGCCGCCTACGAGACCACGGTCACCTGGGGGGTCAACCTGCGCAGCACCCCGGAAGCCGGGAGCAGCGCCACTAGCCAGAGCCTGCTGCCCGCCGGAAGCAAGGTCCATGTTATCCGTGAGGTTGATGCCCTCTGGCTGGAGGTGCGGACCGCAGATCATGTGAGAGGATATGTATCTTCCAAGCCGAAATTCACGGATTACAGAAGCCCCTCGCTGCTCCAGAAGCAGGGAGAGGCAGTGATTAACGAGGGCCGGAAATACCTGAATACCCCTTATGAATTCGGCGCTTCTCCTGAGCAGACGGATACGTTCGACTGTTCTTCTTTTGTGAAGCGTGTGTTCGGAGATACGCTTGGGATTGAGCTTCCCCGCGTCTCCTATGATCAGGCGCAGGAAGGCCGAAAGATTAGCCTGGACGAGCTGCGCACCGGAGATCTGCTGTTCTTCACCGCCAGAGGTCTCGACGTCGGACATGTAGCCATCTATGCCGGAAATAACCGGATACTGCATACCTACTCCAAGGAGCAGGGTGTACATATGGAGGATTTCAGCAGCAAGTGGAAGCAGCGGTTTGTTACCGCGCGGCGGATTCTATAACGGGGGAGAGATTAGGCAAACCATGTAACAGTTGGATTTTCTACACTTGCTGTTAAGCAAATGCCCCATTCAGGAGTGACAGTTGGAAAAAAGGCACTTCATCTGACCAAACGTGGCCGATTCTATGAGATTCGGTGAATCAGGTGTACTTTTTCCAACTGCTTCTTCATATGACTCCATTCCGCCAGAAATAAGTGCCTTATTTCCATCTCTTCCGCCTGCTTCATGCTATGCCTTGCGCACAAACTCCGATTTCAGCTTCATTGCGCCGAACCCGTCGATTTTGCAGTCGATATCATGGTCACCATCCACCAGCCGGATATTCTTCACCTTGGTGCCTATCTTCAGAACGGACGAGCTGCCTTTGACCTTGAGATCCTTAATCACCGTTACGGTGTCCCCGTCAGCCAGTACATTTCCGTTAGCATCCTTAACTACCTTCTCTTCTTCACCGCTTGCACTTCCTGCATCCAAAGACCACTCATGTCCGCATTCCGGGCAAACCAGAAGCGCTCCGTCCTCATAGGTGTACACAGAGCTGCACTGCGGGCAATTTGGCAATTCATTCATGATTTCATTTCTCCATTCCTGCTTAAGCATGTGTTATAGGGATAAGTCTGTCTAAGTTTAACATATAACTTGATTTAACTCAGTTATTAAATTACTATCTAATTAGATAGTAATTTAATAACTAGGTGGTATTATTATGATCCGGTTAGAAGCTGTTACCAACCCGCTGTCTCCAGAGAGTCTCACTATCCAAGCCTCTATCTTAAATTCACAGCCTGAATTCAATCTGATGGTAGAGCATAAGTCTTACCTTGAACCGCTGGAGCTGCAAGCAGAGAACCGTAAGAACCTCGCCATGGGTGAGAAAATGCTGTACATCAAGTTCCGTGATCGCGTCGCCGGCCTGCTCACTTATCTCCCAGACTACGGCCCGGATCACTATCCCTGGATTGGCCTCCTTGTGATTCACCGGCAGTATAGCCGGCAAGGGTTAGGGAAGGCTGCTGTGCATGAACTAGAGAGAAGATTCCAGCAACAGGGTGCACAAGCTGTCAGACTGGCTGTCCAACTCGAGAATAAGGCCGGTGAGCTGTTTTGGACTCTGAACGGATATGGCCGGATCAGAGGTGCCGTCGATAACCATGGTAACCAGGTGAATGTCTACGGGAAGCAGTTTGGATGAGTGATGGAAGTGGTAATAATTAGAAGATAGCTTGTATACGTTATAAATGACCATGAAGGAGTGAAAGCGGGTATGAATGAATCGGAATCGGAGCACAGCAGCAGCCAGCCTGCCGCAGACACCGGGGAGAATACAGCGCTTGCCGCCGAGGCAGTAGACGCGATCGAGAAACTGTCCGGTGTCCATCCCGGATACCGGCGTGCCCATGCGGCGGGAGTCTGCTGCCGCGGCTTTTTCCGTCCGAGCGGACTGGGGAAGGAGTTCACGGAAGCGGAACACCTTCAGGAGCAGCAGGTGAATGCCATTATCCGCTTCTCGGGCAGCTCCACCGATCCGGCACTGGCGGATCTGCTCTCCCCTGCCAAGGGGATGGCTGTCCAGTTCATCCTGCCGGATGGCGAGGTTACGAATCTGCTTGGAGTGACCGTCCCTGTCTTTTTTGCGCGGACCCCGGAGTCCTTCATCGACATTGTGCGTATGGCCCACCGGCTGCGGACCGGGACACTCGGACCGATTGAGCTGATGAAGGAAATTGTCAGCCATTTCAGCGAGAGCAAGGAGGCCCTGTTCGCTGTGCGGCGGCTGAAGCCTCCTGCCAGCTACGCCGAATGTCATTACTACTGCATCCATGCTTATGTGCTGGTCAATGCAGAGGGCAGGCAGCAGTCTGTCCGGTTCGAGTGGGTTCCCGAGACGGGCGTACGCACACTGACGCTGGAAGAGGCTGCGCAGCAGCCGGACCGCTATCTGGAGGATGAGCTGGAGCTGCGCTTCAAGGATGAGCCGGCCATCTTCCAGCTGGTCGCTGTTCTCGGGGAGGAAGGCGATGCTACGGACGATCCCACGCGTGCCTGGCCCGAAGAGCGCCGCAGAATCGATCTCGGACGGCTGCATATTTCAGAGATCTGCCCCGATCCGAAATATCTGCTCATGGACCCTACGATCCTTACACCCGGCATGCTCCTCTCGGATGACCCGATTCTCAAGTTCCGCAGCGCGGCCTACGCCGAATCTTATGGACGGCGGATCGAAGGAAGATAGCCGCAGCAGACAGCGGCAGATATACACCGGCCCAGCGCCAAAGGGACACTGCGCCTTTTGGCGCTTTTGATTCAAACGCTATACTTAGTTGGTTAATGGATATTAATCCGGTTACAAGAGAGAGGAGTGCAGTATGCAGCAGGCCATGGTCATCATGAACCCGTCGTCCGGCAAGGCAGAGGCGCGGGATTATATCAGAGCAGCGGAAGAGGTGCTGCAAGGTGCAGGATATCAGGTTACCGTCCAGGAGACCGCAGGAGAAGGAGATGCAACCGCCTTCTGCCTCCAGGCCTGCGCCGAGTGCTATGATCTGGTGGTTGCCATTGGAGGAGACGGAACGCTCCATGAGACGATGAACGGCCTCACAGATCAGCAGCACCGCCCTACACTTGGCATTGTTCCAATGGGCACCGTCAATGATTTCGCCCGCGCGCTACAGATTCCGCTTGTTCCTGAAGAGGCAATCCAGAGTCTGGCTTCGCCCCGGACCCGAAGAGTCGATATGGGCCGGATGAATGACCGGCTGTTCGTCAATGTGGTGGCCGCAGGCTCTCTGGCAGGCTCCCTCTCCTCGGTCAGCTCCGAAGACAAGAGCCGGCTCGGGTTCCTTGCTTATCTAAAAGAGGGCATTAAGGAGCTGGCCAGCAATACTGCACATACCCTGACGATTACTCACGACGGGGAGATCTGGGAAGGCTCCTCCCCGCTGTTCATTGCTGCGCTGACGAATTCCGTCGGCGGCTTCGAGAAGCTTGCCCCTGCTGCCGCTGTAGATGACGGCCTGCTCCATTGCTTCATCGTCAAGGACCTGCACCTGCTGAATTCCGTTACGGTCAGCATCTCCCTGCTGCTCGGCAATCTGCGGAATCATAAGGATGTCATCTACTTCACAGCCAAGGAGGTCTCCGTCCGCTCCACCGAGCCGGTACAGACGAATGTGGACGGCGAGCAAGGTCCACCGCTGCCGATTCGCTTAAGCACCATTCCGCGCCACATTCAGGTCGTGGTGCCGGAGGACTGATCAGCTCTGACAACTCAGGAGTTCCAGGCTACAGATCACAGGCATTCGGCAAAAGCCTCTTCCTCAGCTAATTCCGTGCAGCTCTGCGAAGTCCTCATCCAGTGTCCATTCGAGACGTCTGACCCATTCACGCTGCACTTCCTTAGGCGCTATCTGCAGGCGGTGCAGGATATTCCATACCCTGTACAGACTCGCCGCCTTCATCTGCTGCGGTGTGAAAGATAACGGGTTAACAGACAGATAGCCCTGCATGAAGGCCGTGTTAAGCAGCACGGATTGTACGGGATAATGGTGCTTCGTGAACCAGCAGACCCAGGCTACATCATTCAGCGGGCTGCCCCATTCCGCCCATTCCCAGTCCAGCACATGCAGTATATCATCGGCTTCACAGAGCAGATTATGTACTCCGTAATCGCCATGGGTCAGGACCCACGGAAGCTCCCCGGCCTCCGCCGCAGACAGAAAGTGAAGCGACTGCCTGCCGAGAGCGGCGGGAACGAATTCCAGCTTCTGAATCACCTGACCCAGTGCAGACCTGTTGCTGAGCCGGATCTCTGTCTCTTGCGGCTGATAAGGGCGGGAATGAATCTGGGCAGCCAGCAGCTGCCCCATTCTGCTGTAGATCCGCTCAGCTCTTATCCAGTCCCTGGCATCCAGAATCGATTGGGCGTTCCCGCCCTGCATGCAGTCCATGATGATGATGCGCATTCCGTCCATCTCTGCCACCTCATGGACCACCGGGGTATCACAGCTTCCCTGTACCAGCCGCATGACCTGAACCTCATTGAGCGTATCTTCATTGGACAGATTTGTTATTTTGGCTACAAGCGGCGGCTCCGCCCCCGCCATCAGATAGGTGAGATTCGTATATCCCCCTGTCAGCCGTTCCAGCCGGCAGGCATATCTTGCTTCCAGACCTCTGATGATGTTCTCAATCATGATATGAATCCCTCTCTTTTCCCTTCGGTAGACCCTATGCCAAGAATATCACATGCTCCAGATTAATACAGGATAAGGTATTCTGCACAGCAAAAAGACCGGCAGGAATCTTCAGCCAGTCTGTCCGCCCCTTCTATGCTTCTTACGTTACTTGGCCAGGGTGTACAGCTTATGCAGCAATACGATCTGGCCGATATGATAGGCATTATGTGTCGCCGCATTACTGATGAGCTCCCACCATGCCGCGGGCTCCGGGAACCCGTTCACCTGGTTCTCCAGCCCTTCCTCGGACAACAGGTCCTGCCAGGCCAGCATTGTGTCCACCAGTCTGCCGCGGAGCTCACCGAAGGAAGTATCCGCAGGAAGCATGAAGCTCAGGTGATTATCCCCCACCGGAGGCACGGCATCCATATGCCCCTCCCGGTACCGGGTCTGCCAGGCTTCATTCCAGTACAACAGATGAGCGGTAAGCTCGGCAATGCTGAACAGCCCTTGGCCGGGTTTCCAGAAAGCTTCTTCCTCGGCGACCTCCTCTGTTGCCTGCATATACGGCAGATGCCAGCTTGGGTCATTGGCGCCAGCCAGCAATTGATCAGCCAGCACATCCTTGGCGTGAACCATTTCTTCACTCCCCTTTTTTCAATTAAAATATCACACTCCCAGCGGAATAAGCCCGGTAAGTTTCTTGTATAAGTAAAGTCCCCTTCCCTACCGGGAACGAGGACTTCTCTACCTGCTGGAGGGCTTGTATTCGCTCAGCTTGCCGTAATAGACCAGATGCAGCCGGTCGCTCTGCCGGAAGTCATCCGGGGTGACGAGTGCAGGCAGCTTGTTCCACAGCTTAATGCCCGAGCGCTCCAGAATCTCGGCAACAAACTGCGAACAGAAATACGAGTTGCTGAACTCTACCGGCTCCTTCAGTGCAATGCCGATGACACCGAGGATATTGTAGAGATACTTCTGGCGGCTGCGGATGAAGACCTGGAGCACCCGCTTCATTT
Organism: Paenibacillus sp. FSL R7-0204; assembly: GCF_038002225.1. Classification (NCBI taxonomy): domain Bacteria; kingdom Bacillati; phylum Bacillota; class Bacilli; order Caryophanales; family Paenibacillaceae; genus Paenibacillus; species Paenibacillus sp. FSL R7-0204. The sequence goes on along the minus strand of NZ_JBBOCA010000001.1, from coordinate 491,977 downwards.
TCTCAACCTCACGGTCCGTAACCTGAAGCTCGTAGATAACGCAGGTCGTCTCCGGGTATTTGCTGTAGGTGCCTGTGCGGATATCCTCCTTCACGAACCCCCCGTTCAGCGGATTGGCCGGATGCTTCCTTCCAAAGCTATATAGCTCGGACAGCTCCCGGTTAAACGAGATCGAGGCATGATTATACGGCGCTTTGGTATAACCCTGAATGAGCTTCGTGAACAGCGTTCCCGTATTGGTGAGCATGATGTACACCGATGGATCTGCTGACATTTACAATATTTCCCCTTATCAAGTCAGTTGTTTTACTTCATAATAAGCTGGACGCTCTGTCTATTTTAGCATAAAATTCCTATATTGAAATGATACCCGAGACAAGTTGGTGATTGTAATGAACCGTTCTTTATTCACACTAGTTCTGATCTTTGCAGCTCTATCGGTGATCCATGTGCTGTATCTTGTGGTCAGCAAATTACAGAAGGACAAGGATTATACCGGAATCGGCTTCCGTATCCGAACCTGGTGGGGCATGCTGTTCATCTTCTGCCTGGCTACCCTGTCTAACGCCCTGGTCTCTCTGCTCTCCCTGATGGTCCTGAGCTTCTTCGCCCTCAAGGAATACTTCTCCATGATCCGCACCCGAAAAGCAGACCGCAGGCTGTTCCTCTGGGCGTACCTGTCCATTCCGCTGCAATTCTACTGGATCTACGTGGAATGGTACGGGATGTTCATTATCTTCATTCCAGTCTATGTGTTCCTGCTGCTGCCGATTCCCCGGCTGATTAACAAGGGAACGCTCGGCTTCCTGCGCGGTGTCAGCGCGGTGCAGTGGGGACTGATGCTGATGGTCTTCGGGCTTAGCCATCTGGCCTATTTCCAGTTCGCCACGCCGGAATACGGCGCAGGGCTGGTTCTCTTCCTGGTGGTGCTGACCCAGCTCAATGATGCCGTGCATTATCTGGCCTCGCTCTACATCGGCAAACACCGGATCGTCCCGACCGCCAATCCCCATCTGACCTGGGAGGGCTTCGTCTGCGCATTCGTGGTGACGACAGCAGGCTCTTACCTGATCTATTCTCATCTTACACCGCTGAATCCGGCCTTTGGCTATCTCTCCGGCATGCTGATCAGTCTCAGCGGCTTCTTCGGCAGCCTGACAGTCTCCGTCCTGAAGCGGGATCTGCTGATCGGGGACGATGACAAATTCGCTGCCCTTAAGCAAAGCTATCTGAGCCGCGTAGACAGTCTTGCCTACACCGCACCGGTATTCTTCCATGTGATCCGCTACTATTTCGACTTCATGTAGCCGCTGATCACACTTATATTTGTACAAAAACAGAGACTATCCGCTAATGGATAGTCTCTGCTCTGCTGTCCTGCTTAATTCTTGCTTGTACCTGCGCTGTCTGGAGCTGTAGTACCCGCATCGGCTGGCTTCGTGGTACCCGCATCGGCTGGCTTCGTGGTGCCCGCGTCGGCTGGCTTCGTGGTGCCTGCGTCCGCAGGCGGCGTTCCTCCCTCTCCGCCTGGTCCGTCTCCTGCTCCGGCTCTGTTGCCTCTGCCGCCGCCGAAGCCGCCACCTCCCGGCCCGCCCATACCGCTGCCGCCTGTGGTTACACCCGATGCATTCACCCATGTCACTGTACTGGTGATGTCAAAAGTAACGAATTTGCTGCCCCCGCTGTACGTCCCGCCGGTATACAGTCCATCCGCAGCTGTTCCAGTAGAGCTGCCTCCGGTATAGACGGTATAAGAGCCGTCCGTAAGCTCTGGAGCGCTGACCACTACGGTCTGGAAGCTCTTCGCCGGAGTGAAGGCCAGAATGGCCTTGCCGTCAGCATCTTCCAGGTGAACCATCGTTCCAGCCTGCTGGGTTGCAGCGAACTCCACGCTTACCGAATACTGGCCGGAGTCTTCGCCCGGAGCCTGTGCCATTCCTGATGCACCTGCGGCTACCAGGAATCCGCCGGTGATGTTGAAGGCTCCGTCATAATCTAAGGCGCCGTTGCCCGAGTTCTCGGGGCCATTCACAATAACGGTGCCTCCGGTCATAGTCACCGAGCCGTTGGAGTCCAGGCCATCGCCTGCGGCATCTACAATCAAGGTGCCGCCGCTGATGGTCAGCAGGTTGCTGCCGGTGCTGCTGAACGAATCCTGAGCCTGCGTTCCTGCTGCCGTATTAGTATCGTTGCCTCCGGCCACATTGACGCCATCGTCTGTGGCTGTCACATGGATCTCACCGCCGGATATGGTGATGTCCGCCCCTTCTATCCCTTCATAGCTCCGCGTAATATTGACGGTGCCGCCCGATATCGAGACCAGAGCATCGGCGTGAAGCCCGTCATCCCCTGTAGCGATCTGGAATTCCCCATCCGTTACCGAGATACTGCTGTTGCTGTGCAGCGCATCATCTGCGGCATCGATTGTGAAGCTTCCGCCGTTCACCGTCAGGTCGCCGCCTGCCTTAATCCCTTTGGCGCTGACGGATTCTGTCTCCGCCGCTGCTGCGGTGTCCGTCTGTGCCGCTGCTGCGGTGCCACTCTCCGCTGCTTGGGGCTGGTCAGCAGCCGGCGCAGCATCCATCGCAGGCGGCGTACCCCCTTCTTCCCCGGGAGCAGGGAAGGCTCCGCCCTCCGGACGCTGGCCGAAGCCGCCGCCCATTCCCGGCCCTCCCTGATCGCCGGTCTTCACCTCGGCATTCACATAGCCGCCGCCAGTCACCAGCGTGTAGGTGCCGCCGTCGATGACAGCAGCGGTCTCCGCTTGAATCCCGTCATTACCGGCCGTGATGTTGAAGGTTCCGGCGGCAATGGCGATGAAGCCCTTGGCAGCATCCTTGGCATTGGTTGATTTGATACCGTCGCCTCCTGCATGAATTGTAATATTGCCGTCCTGTATAGCTACTAGGTCCTTACCGACAATACCGTCATCCGCTGCCTTCACTTCAATGGTGCCGGACATGATTTTCAGATCATCCTTGCTGGTGATACCGTCGTTATAGTTGCCGGTTACCGTCAGCTTGCCGGTGCCGTTAACCGTCAGGTCGGCTTTGCTGAAGACCGCAGCGCCTGGCTCATCCTCAGCCCCATCTGCGAACACATACGCAGCTCCATCTGTCACACTGTTATCCGTGCCTTCCTGCAAGGTGATGACCACTTTGCCGGCTTCCTTAATGTAGACCGGAGCATTATCGCTGTCCGTCAGGTGAGCGCCATTCAGCACCAGCCTTACGGTCCCTTTGGCCTGCTCATCTACGATAATCTGTCCGTCACTTAGTGTACCGCTGAGCACATAAGTGCCTGCCTTCGTAATGGTCACTGTGCCCTCTTGTGCTGTGGCGCCTGCACCGTCTACCACAGCAGCAGTCCCATTCAGAGTTATAGCAGTCGAATCTGCTGCTGTCCAAGCGATAACAGCATCCTCTTCCTCCCAAGTCACAAGATCTGCTGCCTTTACACTTGCCAGCTGCACGGCGGCAGAGGTACTACTCTGCGCAGCCGCAACTGATGTACTCACGTTGTTACTTGTATCAGATGGCGTAGCAGCTTTTGCACTGCATGCCGACATGACTGCGGCGCATAGCAGCATAAGTCCTATTTTACCGGCTGTTAATCTGTTCTTCATCAGTCATCATTCCCTTCCTGCAGCGGATTAATATTCATTCATGACGGGCGCCATGGTCAGTGAGAGATCCAGGTTCCCGTTACGTGTACGGATGGCGTCCAGCAGCTCCTTCTGGCTCGTCTGCTCATCAATCGTTACAGCGTAGACCAGCTCATACAGGCTGCCCAGCTCCGTGGTTCTGATCTTCTTCAGCTCGTAGGCCACATTGAAGGTATTGAAGACCTCTGCGAAGGCTTCCTCATAGCCCAGATTCTCAGGGATCGTTACCTTCAGTGTCTTGTGCATCGTCTTCTTAAGTCCAAAGCCCGTTCGGTTAAGCAGGACCATCAGCACGCAGAGAATCAGGGTGAAGAATACCGCATAACCGAACGCTCCTACCCCGCAGGCCAGCCCGGAGGCCATAGTGAACAGAACGAAAGTGATATCCTTCGGATCGCCGGGGGCGCTTCGGAACCGGATAATCGAGAAGGCACCCGCCAGGCTGAAGGCCCGGGCCACATTGCTGCCGATAAGCAAAATGATGATCGCTACAATAACCGGCAGCAGTACCATGGTCAGCGTGAAGCTCTGAGAGTATCCGGCAGGGCTCGTCTTCATGTAGGTGAAGCTGATCAGTCCGCCGAGGATAATGGCGATGACGATGGTTAAGGCAGCATTCATGAATGTTAGTTCTGAAGTAGACTCAGCTACGGAAAATAATGAATCAAGCATAGCGGACACGCTCTCTTTCTGATTGGCTGTTTCGCAGCATTTTTTTGTATTCGTTGCCGTACTTGGAGAAGCTGGTGCGGTACATCTGATGCTCCGACAGCATCTTGGCCAGCCAGACCGGAATGGTCTTCTCCGCCTTCACTTCCATCAGCCATTGTCTCGGCTCCAGCAGCTCCTCGCCATACACGCCATGCTCCATCTTCAGATCATACCGGCGGCAGCGGATATTGGTATCGAAGGTGATGCGGAGATCTCGGTTATTTTTACAAAACATAGCCTTACGGTCATAGGACAAATACAGCTTCGGCTGCAGATCATAGCGGGTCAGCAAGTACTTGATCTCTTCGATCACCTGCTTGTTCATATAGCTCTCGAATTCAGGCTCCCTGCCGCTCTCGATGAATGCATAGGCTTCATCCAGCTTCAGCGGGGTTCTTCTTTTGTTAACCAGGCCCAGCACCTTCTTCTTGATCTCCAGATAGACTCTGGTGTCGCCTTCAGGAATGCCGTAGGCTCTGATGCGGAGCTTCTCCTTGTACTTCGGCTTCGCCAGGCTGCTGCGGATCAGGGAATTCTGCGGGGTGTCATAATACAGATTGGTGATGGAATAATATTCGTGCTGCTTGTTGTATGCATCAGGCTCCATATATTCCAGCAGTTCATGATAGAGCTTCAGATAGGATTCATGGTCGAACAGATATTTGTTCTCGTAACGGTTGAAGACCTCAATAGCCATGGGGATCAGTTCCTTTCAGGGGAGTAATGGGTGCCGCTTGCTTATGGATGTATCTTAGCCCCTGAACCTTTAACGAATCTTAAATGGGTTAAGGTTGATTAAAGGTCCCCTTGATATAATGGCATCAGCAGCAAATCCATTACTTAAGAAGAGGATGAGCCATCCCATGAGAATATTAATCGTAGAAGACGAGGTCCATCTGGCGGAGGCCTTAACCCAAATCCTCAAAAAACACAATTATTCGGTAGATGCGGTGCATGACGGCAGAGCCGGTCTCGATTATGCGCAGAGCGGGATCTATGACCTGCTGCTGCTGGATATTATGATGCCGGAGCTGGATGGAATCAGCGTGCTGAAGATGCTGCGCAAGGACGGAATCTCCACACCGGTCATCATGCTTACAGCTAAAGGAGAGATCACCGACATGGTGACCGGACTCGATCATGGAGCAGACGATTATATCGCCAAGCCATTCGCATCGGAGGAGCTGCTGGCCCGTATCCGGGCTGCCCTGCGGCGTAAGGGCGAGGTGATTCCTGACGATGCCCTGAAGTTCGGGGATCTGGAGCTGAATACGGCTAATCCGAAGCTGACGGTGAAGAGCAAGGAGATGAAGCTGAATCTGAAGGAGACGGAGCTGCTGGAGCTGCTGATCCTAAGGAAGCAGGCGGTCACCTCGAAGGAGCAGATCATTGAGAAGCTGTGGGGGTTCGATTCCGATGCGGAGCATAACAACGTGGAGGTCTATATTTCTTTTTTGCGTAAAAAGCTGACCTTCCTGAACTCGGAGGTGCGCATCATCACGATTAGGGGCGTAGGGTACGTGCTGGAGGGGAGTGCCTGATGTTCAATAAACTCCGAACCCGGTTCCTGATTGTCAATCTGGTCACCATCTCCATTATCATGCTGGTGGCCTTCGCCGCCATCTACATCTTCACGTACCGCAATGTGCAGGCAGACATCTATATGGCGCTCCACCGGATTGCGGACATGCAAGAGCGGGGGCCGGGGGGCGGACAAGGCCCGCGCGGTTCAGGCGGCGGCGGGGCAATGCCCGCGGGCCAGGGGCCGATCGACCCTTACCAGCCGGAGCGTTCCGTCTCCTTCATGGTGCAGACCGATGCCAGCGGCACGCTGACCGGCAAGGAATCGAAGTTCACCATGGACGATGAACTCTATACCGCCGCGCTGAAGGAGGCGCTCAGCCAGGGCAAGGACACCGGCCAGTTCACACTGGACGGCAGCCGCTGGATCTTCATGGTGAAGCCTGCAAGCAGCGGACAACAGTTGGTCTTCATGGACATCACCGCCCAGCAGCAGATCCTGACGAACCTGATCTATACCTTCGCGGCTGTCGGCCTGCTGACGCTGGTCATCCTGTACTTCACCAGCCGCTACTTTGCGGGGCGCTCGATTGCGCCGGTACGGGAGGCTTTTGACAAGCAGAAGCAGTTCATTGCCGACGCCTCCCATGAGCTGAAGACGCCGCTGACGATTATTAACACCAACGCGGATGTACTGCTGGCGAACAGTGAGGATACGATCCGCAATCAGGCAAAATGGCTGCAGTATATCAAGTCCGAAACGGAGCGGATGACCCGGCTGGTGGGCGATTTGCTGTACCTGACGGAGATGGATGACGCCCGGACCAGGAAGCTCCACAGCAGGTTCAACATGAGCGAAGCGGTAGAGAATATTATTCTGACCATGGAGTCCGTTCTCTTCGAGAAGAATATCTCCTTCGACTATGACATCCAGCCGGAGCTTACCGTGCCGGGCAACCCCGAGCAGATCCAGCAGGTGGTGATGATTCTGCTGGATAACGCAGTGAAATATACGAATCCTAAAGGCGCTGTCCATATCTCCCTCCATAAGCAGAACAGCGATGTCCTCCTCTCCGTCTCGAATACAGGGGAAGGCATCGCTGCGGAGCATCTGGCGCGGATTTTTGACCGCTTTTACCGTACGGATACCTCCAGAGCACGCAAGCAGGGCGGCTACGGGCTGGGTCTGGCTATCGCTAGGTCCATTGTGGACCAGCATCAAGGAAGGATTTACGTAAACAGTGTGGTTGGAGCGTCCACGACGTTCTATGTACAACTGCCCAGAATGGCGTAAAGTCTATAATTCCATAAACCAGCCACTTCCTTCCGGAAGCGTGCTGATTTATGGACTATCCTTAAAGGTAGGGGTTCCTTGTTAACCCCGCTGCTGGCATTGTGCACTCTTCTGCCTCCGCCCCGCTGGTGCGGGCCGAGTCTTCAGCGGCACTGTCATCTGTCTTCAGCAATACAATTATGAATTCGCCGATCCCGGGAACGTAGATCCGGGATACAGAATTCTCCTGGTCCATGCCCGACAGCTGTATCATGATATCTCCGGCTGATGTTATTTCCATCCTATGAGTCACCTCGCTCGTTAAGATAATGGCCTCAATTGGCATGGCACTGGATTCCTCTTCCTGGCCTCCTACGGATTGACGCCCACGGAGAACGGACGCGCGCCGACCGGTATGACACTAATCACAGCCTGGGTGACCCCATCAATGACCGATACCGTATTATCGTCCTGATTGGTAATATAGATGCGGTTCGTCAATGGATTAGCGCCCGCGCCGTTGGGATTATTTCCGACCGGAATGGTAGTAATCACCGTATTCGTTAACCCGCCAATCACCGATACATTATCGTCATCCCGGTTTGGTACATAGATGGCATTGGTAGAGATGTTCACTCCCGGCTCAGCCGGAGTCGTGCCGACAGACACGTTGGTGATCACCGTATTGGTCGCACCATCAATGACGGATACGGTGTTGCTGGTGAAGTTCGCGACATAAATCCGGTTCGTCAAGGGATCAACAGCCAAACGGAACGGGTTGACCTGCACGGGAATCTGGGTAATAACCGTATTCGTAGCCCCATCAATGACGGTAACAATGTCCGAGTTGAATTCAGCTACATAAATAGTATTGGTTAAGGAATTCACACCGATCCCCGTTGGAAAAGGAGAACCGCCGGCGGGAATAATGGTAGTCACCACAGTGTTGGTTAATCCGTCAATGACAGTGACCGTATTATCATTAAAATTCGCAACATAGATGGCATTGGTAGCGGTATTGACCGCGACTCCGCCCGCTCCGTCCCCGGCAGGAACGGTGGCCAGCACCGTATTGGTTAAACCGTCGATAACGGATACGTTGTCACCGTTCAAGTTGGCGACATAAATGCGGTTGGTTAACGGGTTCACGGCAATTCCAGCAGGATTCACCCCTACAGGGATGACTGCGATCACTGCACCTGTAGCACCGTTGATCACAGAAACATCATTGCTGTTGAAATTGGCAACATAGATACGGTTGACGGAGCCTGTGACTGCCCCCTCTTCAGCACCCAGTAGCTCAGCTGAGACAAGACGGTGGGCGGTAACCAGCCGCCCGGCTGAATCCTTGCCCCACACGGAGACTTCCGTCTGCAATTCAGCAAGTCCCTCCGTTGTAAAGACAAACTCATAGGCATCCAGATTGGCAAAGTAATTCCTTGTGATCACCTCGTCCGGGGAAACCGTAATAAGCTCGCTTACGTACAACGTTCTGGTGAGGGTCAAGTTGTACCCTTGGATCAGAATCGCAGACGGATTCACCGCATCCCGGCTATCAATCTTGACCGTCACCTGTACCGTAGGCCTTACACCGTTCACTGCATTATTCTCAATAGGCCCTGTTGATAGAATAGCCATTCCAGCCAAGCCTCCCAAGATAAGAGATTTGCAAACTACCAGTCTCTCATAATATATGTAAGAACTGTAGCGCCGCTTGGACTATACTATAGCTAGAATCAAATTATGGCTCGGCTGCCCATTCATGTGAGAAAGGTGTGATCCTATTGCATGCTACAGGACCAAATCCCAATGACATCCATCCGAATCCACAGATCAAGCAAGTCCGTTTCATCAAAAATACGCTGACCCGCTCCAACATCATCGCCGGAGACTTCTCCTACTATGATGATCCTGACGAGTCGGTATCCTTCGAGAGCCGTGTTACCCATCACTATGAGTTCATCGGGGACAAGCTGATGATCGGCAAATTCTGCGCCATCGCCAGGGGCACCGAGTTCATTATGAACGGCGCCAACCACCGGATGGGCTCGGTAACCACCTACCCCTTCAACATTATGGGCGGCGGCTGGGAGCAGGCCACTCCTCAGCTGGCGGATCTGCCCTACAAAGGCGATACTATCATCGGCAACGATGTCTGGATTGGCCAGAATGCCACCATTATGCCCGGTGTGACCATTGGCGACGGGGCGATTATTGCCGCTAATACTACTGTCACCAAGGATGTTCCTGCCTATCATATCGCCGGGGGCAATCCCGCACGGATTCTGCGGCAGCGCTTCGATGACGAGCTCATTGCCCTGCTGCTGGAGCTGAAATGGTGGGACTGGAGTCCCGAGAAGATCACCACCCATCTGGAGGCACTATGCAGCAGTGATCTGGAGCAGGTCAGAAGTCTGGTGGACAAGAACTGATGATAAGAGTACAGCAAAGGGGACATCCCGTAGGCCATGTAATGGCCGATTGGGATGCCCCCTTGTTGCTAGAGCAGGTATTAGGAACCTTTAGTTAATCTCCAAATAATCAATGTAAGCATCCCAAGTCCCGTCATCAGCGGTGACCACCAGCTCAATCACCTGATTGCCGGTTCCATGGCTGACATTGCTGATCGTATAGACCGCAGGGCTGCTTCCGCCATAGTAGAAGGTCCCCTTCGTTACCCCGCCGATCTTGAGGTCCACCCTGGCCATATTGGCGTTATTGGAGGCTCCGCGCAGGGAGAAATTATGGGTGCCGCTGGTGAAATTCTGAGTATACTTCACAGAATCATTATTCGCGTACAAGGCAACTCCGGAGAAGGGCGAGCTGATATTAGCAGTATATTGACCCGCCTTGGTCATGCTCTCCGCCTCTACCTTCGTTGCAGCGGGGCCAGGACCATTGCCGCCATCAGGCGCAACCGCCCTCCCGGTGGACGGCGAGATCATGCCTGAACACAGGTTACGGTTCTTGAGATTCTGTGCAATCTGCGGTACCGCCTGGAGTGTGGTCTGGTATTGGTCATGCATCAGGATGACATCCCCATTCTTCATAGTGCCTACCGCGGACACGATCTGGCCGGTGCTGGCTCCGTTCCAGTCCTGGGAATCCACGTTCCAGAGCACTTCGGTAAGGCCGTTCTGGGCCTCAATGGATTTGAGAGTCGCGTTAGTCGCCCCGTACGGCGGACGGAACAGCTTCGGAGCAGTTCCGGTAATCGATTGCAGCGTCTGCTGGGTATTCGTAATTTCCGATGTGATCTGGGAGGTGCCCACCTGCGTCAGATTGGCATGCGACCAGGAATGGTTGCCAATCCACATCCCTGCGTTCTTCTGGGCCAGGACGAGCGAAGGATTGTTCTGCGCATTCTGCCCGACATTGAAGAACGTGGCGCGCAGGCCATTCTGCTGCAGAGCATTCAGCAGGTTCGTCGTGTTGCTTGGATTCGGCCCGTCATCATACGTTAGAGCTACATAGCCGGCCGAGCAATCGGCGGCGAACACCTTCTCCCCGCCCACCGCCAACGCCCCCACAAATAAAGACACGACAAGCGACCCGATAGCTGCCCATTGTAGAGCTTTGCTTCTAAACATTCTTCTAATCTCCTCTCGGCTTGAATAGTTTGCTGACTGTAACCGTTAAAGCTGTAACTGTATGTATACGCTCCGTTGATGTCAATCGCTTACATTAGTAATTATAGCAATTATTCCCTTTTTAAGCTAGATGTGATTCTTGTAATTTGTGCTAAACAATTAGAAAAATGTATCATAAATTAGCGGTTTGGGAGAGATGTACGGTAACAAGTGGATTTACAACACCTATGCTTACTCTTTTTGCTGCTTTGGGTGAATCGGGATGATTTAAGTGCTGTTTATCCAATTACTGCTGTAACAGAGGCCATTTGCTCACCAGCAAGTGTAGATAATCTAACTATCTTCGGTCACCATAGCCTACCAGGCTTATCCCATAAGTGTATTGGTGCATATAGAGTAACTTCAGCGGCATCTCTTCCTATTTTATTCAATAATTTTCCATAATTCAGACTTGTCCAGGATGAATAGGTTTTCATTTTACCCGTATGATATAAAGTTCGACTTTATCAAGAACCATATACGAGGAGGAAGATGAATGACCTTTGGTTTCAGGACACTGGGGAAAATGCTTTTGGCTCTAACACTGCTTGCAGGTACCGCCGCTATTGCCGGACAGCCGGTGAAGGCTGAGGGGGCAGCGAAGCTTTTTTATCACACCTCAGGCAGCCGGATTGTAGATTCGCAGGGGAACCCGGCCGTGTTCAACGGCCTGAACTGGTTTGGCTTCGAGACGCCGAACTATTCCCCGCACGGATTATGGTCGCGTTCCATGGATGATGTGCTCGATCAGGTCCGCGCAGAAGGGTACAACTTGATTCGCCTGCCGTTCAGCAGTCAAATGTTCGATTCCGCTTCCCAGGCCAACAGCATTGATTATGCCAAAAACCCGGACCTGGCCGGTCTGACTCCGATCGAAATTATGGATACCTTAATCGAAAAAGCCGGCCAGCGCGGCATTCAAATCTTCCTGGACCGGCACCGTCCCGATTCCGGCGGGCAGTCGACGCTCTGGTATACCCCCGCATATCCTGAATCCCGTTGGATCAGTGACTGGGTGATGCTGGCTGCACGTTATGCGAATAATCCTACGGTAATCGGTGCCGACCTGCATAATGAGCCTCATGGCCCGGCAAGCTGGGGGACCGGTGATCTCAGCACAGACTGGCGGCTCGCGTCCCAGCGGGCAGGGAATGCAATCCTTGCGGTGAATCCGCACTGGCTGATCATCGTCGAAGGGATTGAGCAGAATGTGCAGGGTAACACCAGCAAGTACTGGTGGGGCGGCAACCTCACCGGGGTGCGGAATTATCCGGTAACGCTTACCGTACCGAATCAAGTGGTGTATTCTCCGCATGATTACGGCCCCGGGGTGGCGGAGCAGCCGTGGTTCAGCGATCCTGCTTTTCCGGCGAACCTGCCTGCGATATGGGATCAGACCTGGGGCTATATCAGCAAAGAAAACATTGCTCCTCTAATCTTGGGTGAATTCGGGGGCCGCAGCGTGGACACCCTCTCGGTGGAAGGGAAGTGGCAAAATAAACTAGTCGATTACATCGGCACGAATGATCTTTACTGGACCTACTGGACACTGAACCCCAACAGCGGGGATACCGGCGGTCTGCTGCAGGATGACTGGGCAACCTGGAACCGGCCGAAGCAGCTCATGCTGAACCGGATCATGAAGACGGTCACCTTCCCTCCTATTGAACAGCCTGGAGGCCCAGGAACAGGACCTGTAACTGCCACTCCGCTCTACCGCAGTGATGAGACCGGCAACAATGTGGGCTCCATCCGGGCAAGTCTCCAGCTGAAGAGCACTTCCACAGTCCCCGTCCCGCTAAGCCAATTCACAATCCGTTACTGGTTCACCCAGGACGGCAGCACCGCACACACCATGGAGATTGACTACGCCGTCGTCGGCAAAAACAATATCCAGACCACCATCGTCCCGCTCACGGTTCCAGTCCCGAACGCCGATGCCTACGCGGAAATCTCCTTCAAGAGCGGGGCAGGCAGCCTGGCTGCTTCCGGCTCGACCGGAGAGATCCAGTTCCGCATTCATAAGGATAACTATGCGAATTACAGCCAGGCTAACGACTACTCCTTCCGGCCGCTGCTGACCAGCTTCACCGCCAATGACCGGATCACTGTATATCATAATGGAACGCTGATCTATGGCGTAGAGCCTTAACCAAGTAGAAGGGACTGTCCCAAAATCCATGAAATGGATGCTTGGGACAGTTCTTTATTTTGGAGTAAGATCAACGTGCGCACTTGGGTGGACGCTCTGCGAACGGACCGCTGTTTAGGTCGCTGGAGTGGTTGCCGAGAAAAGAAGGCTACATCTTAGCGGTATGCCTAATGACGATGCCAAAAAGTTTAATTGGACAACTGAAGAACAAACGGAGTTCCGACGATTTGGGCGATGCAGCTTGGGGAAAGTAACGTTCGAAGTCGGCTGGCTTTTCGCTCGCCCATCATAGATCACTATTCGAAATAGGAAAAGCGAGAGGAGGTACACCCCGGTTAAGCGCCGCGGTGCGTCTCACTCTCGCCTGATTTCCACAATACAAATATCATGACTAAAGCCTATCAAACCATATTTCAAAGTTCAGGTTTATTGGTTCACCTTCATACTCTGCTGAATCATAAACAGATCGATGATTTCCTTAATCTCCCTTTTAGTCCACCCAGTGTTAAACCAAGTAAATTGGACACAGTTTTCATCCTTTTTATTTATAATATGAAAACCAGAACGAAAATTTAAGATGATGATCTGCCCATAAAGAGAGCTGCCCTCTGCCCGTGCGTTTTTTTGATTGTTAACCCAGGTTAATCTGCCTGCTCCTCCAGCCTCGCCCGCATCTGTGCATAGGCCTCCGGGGTGCCGACATCCTCTATCGTACCCTCGGTATAGTAAGCCCGCATCTCCTGACGGGAATGCAGCCATTCGGGAAAGTAACTCGGCGCATCCGGGTTGCCCCCTTCAGCCAGATAACGGGAGAACAGCGGCAGCGTAGACCGTTTGTAAATGTACAGCGCGAATACGCCAATGTTCGAGCGGGGCGCCTGCGGCTTTTCCTCCAGGGATAAGACCCGATTCTGCGCATCCAGCTCTGCCACGCCGATACTGCGCAGCTCTGCCGGATCATCCACCGTCCGCACCAGAATACAGTCGGTATCCACCTTGTGAAAATAGTCCAAATACCCCGCGAGGCCGAAGCCAAGCACATTATCGCCTGCCAGCACCAGCAGATCCTCCTGCGGCTGCATCCGCTCCAGCACAAACTGGATATCGCCAATCGCGCCTAACCGCCCCTCAGGTGAAGAAGTTCCATCGTTCAGGATACGAACCGGCTTGCTCCCCTGGTACTGCCCGGCCCACTCTTCAAAAGCATGGAAAAAGCGCTCATTCGTCACCACAAGAATCTCCGAAATCTCCTCCAGCACCTCTAGACGCTCGGCCAGCAGATCCAGAATCGTCCGGCTTCCCTGCACCGGCAGCAGCGGCTTCGGGGTGTCTAGCGTTAACGGATACAGACGGGTGGCATACCCCGCAGCCAAGATTAATGCGATCATCCTCGATCCGCTCCTCTGTCTGGTAGGGATGCTGCGAATAAGGCTCTGGACAGCAGCTCCATCGTTTGCCTGTATACAGTATGGGCAGCTACGGTATCTCCAAGGAACCCGCTCATGTATAGGTGGATAACTCCATGCAGCGATGCCCATAACGTGCCGACAAGGGTCGCGGTCTCTTCCTGACTGGGGATCTGTCCTTGCTGCTGGGCGGTGCTAATTAGAACCCACAAACGGCTTATGGCTGTCATGGTTCCCTGCATACTCTCCGCATCCGGCTTGAATTCGGCAAAAGCTCCTCCAAACATCAGTTTGTAGTAACTGCTGTAATCCTGTCCGAACTGCCAGAAGGCTTCGCCCAGATCCAGCAGATGCTGTAACAGATCTGAAGAAGCCGGCACTTCTTCAAAACGCTGGGCCAGTAATTTGCAGCCCTCCAGATATAATTGCTGGGCCAAGCCCTCTTTATTAACAAACAAACTATAGATGATTTTGGTGGAACAGCCCATCCTTTGCGATACTCTACGCACAGTGACGGCCTCCGGCCCCTCTTCCTGCAGAATGGCTGCGGCCGCATCCACCACAAGCTTACGGAGATTTTCTGTATTTTGCAGGCGGGCTTCCTGATAGGTCTTCAGTGTCCGGCCCTTAGATGGTGTGGGCTTGTCTTCATTATGGATAAGAATCACCTTCATTCGGTTAACATGTTATTGCCGAGCAACAAAGTTGCCGGGTTCTAACAGGAATTCTAAACATTTGAACATAGGTTGTCAATTGAACCACTACGCTGAAAAAAATGATTTGACACACGCGTGGCGATTTAGTTACTATGATTCACATAGGTAACAATGTTACCAAATCAAAACATTGAATCAAAAGGAGCGGAAAATGTGAATATTAAAGGAAAATGGTCTTTAATCACCGGAGCCTCTTCGGGAATCGGAGAACAGTTTGCAAGACAATTAGCTAAGGAAGGCAGTCATCTGGTGCTGGTAGCCAGAACCAAAAGCAAACTCAATGCGCTTGCAGGCGAATTGACGCAAAGGCATGGAGTTGAGTGCCGGGTTATCCCCCAGGATCTATCCCTCGAAGGAGCTGCCGGAGAGCTGTACCGGCAATGCCAGCAGCTTGGCCTGAATATCGACCTGCTGGTGAACAATGCGGGTTTTGCCACCCATGGCCTGTTCGAGCAAGTCTCCGGGGAACGCCAGCATGAAGAGGTTATGCTCAACGTAGCCGCTGTGGTCGATATGACGCATCTCTTCCTTCCCGGAATGCTCCACAGAGGAGCAGGTGCTGTGATCAATGTATCGTCTACCGCAGGCTTTCAGCCGCTGCCTTATATGGCGGTCTATGGGGCGACCAAAGCCTTTGTCTTGTCCTTTACCGATGCCCTCTACTGGGAGAATCGTGATCGCGGTGTGCAATTTTTCGCCCTGTGCCCAGGCTCAACAGAGACGGATTTCTTCAACGTAGTGGGTACGGAGGATGCTTCCGTCGGCGGCGCGAAGGACTCGCCTGAGCGGGTAGTGGCAATTACCCTGCGCGCTATGGCAAAAGGAAAACAGTACATTGTCCCCGGATTCCGCAATTACCTGGGCGCCCAGATCTCCCGGTTCATGACCCGCCGGCAAAGCCTGCGCCTGGTTGGGAACATGCTTCGCCCTGCCCCGAAGGAGCATAATGGACAGCCGTCATAATCCTGAAGGAACATTGTATGGTATCACCGCTGCCCTAAATCATCTATCCCACCACACCCTTTAGGCAACCCAAACAGCAGCTCATCCCGGCAGGAGGAGCTGCTGTTTGGGTTCGAATTACCGCTACGCACGTGGACGGTACGCTACACCGTCAATCTGGACCTTCAGTCCATCCGGGCCTCCCACATGCGCGAACTCGGTGGAGATCGTTTTGCGGGCAGGGTACTTGCCTTCGAATCTGCGCTTGAATACCTCTTCCATAACCGGAATATCCCATACATCCCGCAGCAGAATGTCCACCTTCACCACATCTGTTAGGGTAAGACCTACCTGACTCAGACGGCCGCTCATATCATTCAGCGCACCATCCACCTGCTCCTCCACTGTTCCGCCAACATTACCTACACAGAAGCTCAGGAAAATGAAGCCCCCCGCCTCTACAAAACCGGAGTATGCATATTCCTCATTCACATCATGTCTAATGATCTCGCCCATTCTGATTCTTGTCTCCTTCTCGCCTGTGATAAACCCAGTATAGCAGGAAAAAATAGACATCTGTATGACATAATTTGAGAGGAGGAGTATGGTATTATTACAAAAAGACTTACATTATCATATTTAACAGAGAACTATTTCTGAATGGAGGAGAACCATGAAGCGATTTCTGAAATCAAAATCTTTTCTGATTACATCCCTCCTGTTTAGCCTGCTGTTCATTATGAATATCGTAGCGACCCCCGACACTACGGGGATGGACATTGCACTCATTATTCTCAAATCTGTATTGGCTGGTGTAATAAGCGGGTTTATTGTTGGCGGCATTCTCTTTCTTTTGCTGAACAAGAATTCAATTTGACCTTAAAAAGAATCGGAGTACGCATTCGAAGATTACGTAAAGAAATGAACCTCTCGCTTGAGACCTTGGAGAAGGTCGTTACAGGGTTACTAAGGTCAACCGGGAAGTGGTGGCTATACTGGATAGCTCTGAAAAAAAGAAGCCAGATGAGAGTTCTTTGTTGAACGTCGGCCAGAGGACAAAATGATAGCGCCTAGTAAACTGAGATGGTTTTTGAGAAAAGAGGAGTACTATGGGATCTCCAAGTTTCAGGCTTTGCTCATTACCGATTCAAGTCTGATGGAAAACAGCGTGTGAAAGGCATCTATCATATCCAAAACGCCAACAGTTATCATAGCCACGAACACCAAACTTCGATGTTCAGCGTAAAAAAAGTTGAGAACGGAAGTGAACTAATGAATATTCGAAAAGCTATGATTGAAGATCAGTTAACTCTGCAAAACTTACTTCAATTTTATATGTACGATTTCACTGAATACACTGAGGTCGATACTCTATCTAATGGTGTTTACCAAGGGATGCCCGATTTTAATTTGTATTGGAATGAGCCACAAAGTCGCCATCCTTTTTTAATAATGGTTAGTGATAAAATCGCTGGATTTGCCTTCGTGAAAAACAAAGAAACTGGTAAAGATATTCATATCCTGTCACATTTCTTTATATTGAGAAAGTACAGAATGAATGGATTGGGTACAGCCGCAGCCAAACAACTATTTACCCTCTTTAAAGGTAATTGGGAACTCTACCAACTTGAGAAGAATATACCAGCACAAAAATTTTGGCTAAGGGTTATTTCTGAAATTACTGATGGCAATTTTGTAGATAAATTTGAGAATGGAAGAAGATATCAATTCTTTTCTGTGTAGAGCCGAAAAATCAACATTATAATTTAACATAGCCAAAAAATAAAAAGAACAGGACTGCCCATATACAGGCAGCCCCGTCTGATTCGTCCTAATCCAGCTCCGCGCGCGAGAACAGATCGCGGATGAGCTCATCGTCCTCACAAGCCCGCTTGAAGGCAGTCGCGAAGGCGACCATCGCCTCGCCGTCAGAGGAATAGGCGCAGAACATACCTGCCTCCGGGTCGAATTGGACAATACCGTCCAGCTCAGGCATCCGCTCCTCCAGGAAGACTGCCGCCAGAGAGGCCCAATCATATCCGTTGCCCTCGAAGCCTTCCTCTTCCCGTACGGCGAATACTTCTGCCTTATAGCTTCCCGCGTTCAGAATCACGGACTTGCCGCCGTTATCCTGCTCCACGATTATAAAAGGCTTCAGATCCGCAGCTCCCGGCCCCCCAGCAGCTTCCTTCAGCCTCTGAAGTAATTGCGTCTTCGCCCCATCCGTGAACCGGAGCGTCCCGTTCGTGTTCACGATCATGCCGTGGCGGACACGGTCGTCCAGCCAGTCCGAGATGAATCCCGGGGCATATCCGCCTGTGCTGAATTCACCGCCGAACGCGATCATTTTGGAATACACCTCAAGATACTGGTCACGGTTAGTATTCGGGTAGACGCGCGTGTAGAGCCAGAATTGCAGATCATACATCAGGGTGGACCGCTCGTCCGCATGAAGAGAGAAATAGCCCTTCTCCTCCACAATGGCGGTGCAGATCCTGCGGATAATACCCTCTATATCACCCACTTCCGTAACCTTGTCGCACAGCTCCTGCAGCAGGGGGGAGAACGCCCCGGAAGCCACTGTCTTCAGGTCATCCTCCTTATCCTCTTCCGAGGTATCAAACACCTCATCGTTCACCAGCCCGCGGATGAAGGTCTCGAAGTCAGGGGCCAGGAACGTAATCTCGTAATTGCCCTCCTGATCCACATGAATCACCTCAGGCTCCCCCTCCGGCCCGCAGTGGCGGTAATCCAGCATGATGACATCATGTCCGGCAGAAGGACAGTCTCCGAAGACCACGCCAATATCGGGGTAACCCCACTCTTCAATCATGAAGCGGCTGCCCAGGTCTCCGCAAAGGGAGTAGCTTTTGTCACGGCCGATTCCGGCGATCCCCGAGATAGCAACATGATCCTCAGCCCAGGAGGTAGATTCAGTCACCGGGTAACAGGTATTGCGGGGTATCCCTCCGTTATGCTGCTTCATCATGGCGATATAAGAGGCCGGCAGCTTGTAGCCCAGTTCCTCCTCCACAGAAGCAATCAGCTCGTCACTGGGCAGCGGGGACACATACGACTTCAGGGCATAATCGCTGTCATCCCAGAAATCGGCACAGAAATCAAGGAAAGACCCAAGGTCTCTGCCGCCACTCTCACTAAGTAATTTAGAATTATGTATCGCTTCTGCACGCCTGGCCTGCTCTCTGGCCTCACGCTGCGCGCCTTCCCGGCTGTACTCCAGCATGTTCTGGATATCTCCGTCTCCCGGCTCCAGTTCATCTGCACGAGCAAACGCTTGGACCGCCTGCTCGTACTGCTTTAGATGATAGTAGGAGTACCCTGCGCGAAAATGCCAAAGCGAATCCTCCTTGCCTTCCTCTGCAATGCTGAGCAGCAGCTCCAGCGCTTTGTCGTAATCTCCCAGGTTGTTATAGGCTCTGCCCAATTGGCTGATACATTCATAATCTCTTGCCTCTGGCGGAATCTCCAGAAGACGGTCCACAATCTGCTGATATTCATTCTTATCATGCCAACGCTTCACTTGTGCCAGCAACGCCTTATCCATTCCTGTAGCCTCCCTGTTTGGACACTGCAAAGCAAGCCCGTCCCTAATTCCGCAGGCGCGCTTGCCGTCAGTTCACTCACTACTACCCATTCACCGGAAAATAAGGAAATTAAACAGGCCCCCTGAATCATCCCCTTATCCCTAACAGTACGGAGCGCTTCTCCGGACTCATACTTCGGGCGGCTGATCAGCTTCGCACAATATAGCTCAGGCACCTGCAAACGTCAATGTGACGGTTGTCCCCTGCCCCGGTGTGCTGTCAATGGCGATGGAGCCGCTATACCGTTCCATGATCGCTCTTGCAATAGCGAGGCCCAGACCCGAGCCTCCCTGCGAGCGGCTCCGCGAATGCTCCGTACGGTAAAAGCGTTCGAAAATATGCGGTAGCTGCTCCGCGCGGATTCCGATCCCGGTATCGGCTGCGGTTAGTACCACTCTGCCATCCTCCAAGCGGGAATGCCTGATCACTACCGTTCCGCCTTCAGGGGTATACTTCAATGCATTCTCTATGATGTTACGAAGTACTTGATAGCAAGCGCTGCCCGGTATCCTCACCAGGACCTCCTGTCCGCTGGAGCCGCTGTCATAATCAAGCTCTACGCCGGGATTTACATGAACCGTCTGCGGCAACAGCTCGCTTAGCGTTGTCTTCAGACTGCAGACGGCCTCCTCGTCCTCCGGCACGAAAGCCTCTGCCTCCGCTTCGGCAAGAAGAAGGAGCTGGGAGATCAGCGCCTTCATCCGCCGGGTCTCATCCATCATGAAGGCCAGCGATTCATCCAGCACCTCCGGGGACTCCTTGCCCCAGCGCTGTATCATATGGGTATGGCCCTCAATAATAGCCAGCGGCGTCTTAAGCTCATGCGAGGCATCTGCGATGAAGCGGCGCTGCTGGTCGAAGGAGACCTCCAGCTTATGCAGGAATCCGTTGAAGGTCTCCCCCAGCTGCTGGAGTTCATCCTGAGCGGCGGGAACCTGTACACGCCGCGATAAGCTGTTCGTTCCGATGCTGCGGACTTCGCCGATCATACTGCGGATGGGCTTCAGTGCTGAACGGGAGACCAGCCCGCCGGCAATCACCGCCATTCCCGCAGCCAGCAGCAGACCCAGCAGCAGCAGCCGGCCCACCTCCTTCTCGGCGGTGGCGCTGCGTGACTGTCCGCTATCTGTAAGCTGCAGCCGGACAAGGCCATATACCGGCAGGGATATCTCCTTCTCTGCCTGATACACATCCGAGCCGGGCTCTGGCTCCCCCTCCCCCGCTTCGGCAAGCACGCGCCCGCTGGCATCCAGCATCTGCAGCACCTGCCCCTTCTCCAGTTCAGGAGCAAACATGGAGAAATCCGGCTTCAAAAAAGCCGCCGCACCGCTCCCTCTGCCCAGTCCAGGCTGAAGCAGGGACGGCAGGAATTCCACCTCGCCGACGCGAAGCTCGAACTGCTTCAGCTTGGCATCCAGCACCCGCGTTTCCTGGCTGTCTGTCCAATGCTTGAAGGTAATATAGACAAATCCGCTGACCACTGCCGCAACAGCCAGCGCCGTCAGCGCAATCGAAGCACTGACCTTACGGGAGAACGTCCATGGCTTCATTCCCTCACCTCAGTCTCTCAGGATATAGCCGCTGCCACGGACCGTATGGATCAGCTTCTCCCCGAAGCCCTCATCCACCTTCATACGCACATACCTTATGTACACATCTACCACATTCGTCTCACCTTCATACGAATAGCCCCATACCAGATTGAGCAATGCCTCACGGTTCATTAGCCGGTTCTTATGAACCAGCAGACAGTGCAGCAGATCGAATTCACGCTGCGAGCATTCAATCTCGCGTCCGGCCCGGCTGACCCGGTGGGCGGCCGTATCCAGCACCAGATCCTTGGCGTGTAGTACCTCATCCCCTGGTTCAGCCGCATGCAGCCTGCGCTGCAGAGAACGCATACGCGCCAGCAGCTCTTCAATGGCGAACGGCTTCGGCACATAATCATCAGCCCCGGTATCCAGTCCCCGCACCCGGTCATTGACCGTGTCTCTGGCCGTGAGCATTATAATCGGAGTCTGCTTGACCGCACGTACCCGCTTGCAGACTTCAATTCCGCTGATGCCCGGCAGATTCAAATCCAGCAGAATCATATCATAGTGCTCACCCAGCGCCTTCTCGGCACCCGTAATTCCATCTCCCGCAACCGTGATATCGTAACCCTCATAGAGCAGCTCCAGCTCCAGCAGGCGGATCATGGCCGTCTCATCCTCAATGATCAATACGCGTTCCTTCAACCCTCGTCCACCTCTTTACAAGATCAATTCTGCATCAGCGACAACCCTGCCATAGCTTTAGCGTGAATCTGATAGGTACCTGCGCCAATCCGTCCATGGGCCTTGTGATTTTTCACGGTCAGCGGGAAGTCCGTTTCAATCTCGTCAAAAACCGACTCCGCATCCACCTCGACTCCCGCTCCGCCCGGCCACGCCAGCTCCAGGTCGCCTACCTCCGTAGTCACCGTCCAATTCCCGCCGATCTTCCGGCTCTCCACCTCAATATTCCCCGCCACGGTAGCCGCACGGACAGCAGCCAGCGCATCCTTCACCGTAAGATTCCCGTTGACCGCCTTCACTGCCAGGTCGCCCGATATCTGCGAAGCCTGTACATTACCATTGGTAAGCTTAACGTCAACGCTGCCCTTCGCTTCCGAGACCTGAACGTTACCGTTGACCGTATGCAGAACAAGCTCCTCAGGGATGTTGGAAGCAGTGATGTTACCGTTCACCGACGATAATTTGATTTTACCTGTACTAGAAACTTTTGACAAAGAAAGATTGCCGTTCTCCGTCCTTGCCTGCAGCTCCGCCTTCATGCCACGTGGCAAGGTCACCGTCAACTCCAGGCTCGGAGACTGGTGGTTGCCATAGAGTTCGCTGTACGTCTCAATCTCCAGATCAGCTCCTGTGCCCGCCTTCATCCCCGACTTGTCTGCGATAGCCTTCGCCGCTTCTGCTGTTGCCTGATGGACAACCACCGTCATGTGGATCTCCAGCTCCTTGATATTGCCCTGCTTCAGCTCGATGTTTCCGTTCATGTTGGCGATACTGACCCTCTGTGTGCCGGGTGGAAGGCTGAAGCGGGTCACCCCTTTGTCAAAAGCATATCCGTTCCCCTGCCTCTTCCCAGCAATCTGCTGCGCAGCTGCGGCGGCTGGAGCAGACACCACAGGCTGTGCAGACCGGGAATTGAACTCTTCCTCCGCCAGCGGCCGTCCGCTGACAATGCCCTCACCTGCCGTACCTATGTAGAGTAATACTGCTGCCAGAGCAGCGCCTGTAACTAGCCATTTCCGGGGATTGTTCATTTGTATATCTCCTCCAGTTCTTGTAATTACCCCTAGAGTAAACTATCTATGATGAGAAAGACTTTGCAGGAAGATTAGAGTTTGATGAGAAAAAACAGCCGGGAATTCATCCTCCCGGCTGTTCAGCTTCAAGTCTATTCAATTCCGCTCGCCTGGACGCGGCACTTCCTTGCCCGCTACCCCTGCTTAATCGGCGCTGTGAGAATCATCTTCCCGCGCGGGGTAACGCCCGCGCCATCCGGCTCCAGCGTAACGGCTATCGTATCATAGGACTTCGGGTCAAACGAATAATACAGTGCCCCGTTCCCGCCCTGTGAGATGAAGGTACCCGCATTTACCGGCGAGTCCCCTTTGATCAGCCATACCTGATAGACCTCGGTGCCGGTAAGCTCCGGCAGATCTTCTGCCTGAAGCACAAGGTGGGTGCCGGTAGGGTCTGCGACAATCGTTGCTGTACCCTTGGCGGTAACCCCTTCTCCCGCCGGACTTAGCGCTACCGCCTCATTCACCTTAAGCCCCTGGAGCGGTCCGGTGCCGGAGGCCAGCTGCTCCTTCAGCTCAGACACATTCCCGCGCAGCTGGCCGGTGTAGACGACCAGAAGCAGCACAGCCACAGCCAGTCCAAGGCTCAGGTACCCCCGGAAGCGGGTTCTCTTGGGCTCCGGGATGCTTAACTGGGGCATGCCCTGCTCTGCCGGAGGAGTCCTCGCTGGCTCATGCTCCGCAGCCCGCTCTGCATCAGGCTGGATATTCAGCAGACGGGTCTCCGGCCGGGCTGCCGGTGCGCCCGCATTCCCGGATTCCAGCACCCGTGACAAGATGCGCTCCTTCATGCCGGAGGGCGGGTCTACCGGCTCAGAGGCAAGCGGAAGATGGTCCAGTACCTGCCGGTATTCCTCCACCAGCTCCCTGCATTCCGCGCATTCTGCTGCATGGGCAGCGAATTGCTGCATTTCCTCCGCCGTCAGTGCGCCCAGCGTATATAATTCGGCCAACTCACAGAGTTCCTCATTGTGTTCACTCATGTGCATGATCCCTCCTTCCCCAGTGCCGTAACGATTTGTGAAGCTGCTTCATCGCCAGCCGGACTCTTCCCTTGACCGTTCCCAGCGGGATTGCCGCAAGCTGCGCTACCTCCTGCTGGGTGTAGCCCTGGTAATAGATCATATCCATTACCTGCTGCTGGTCGCGGCTTAATCCCAGCAGCGCCTCTCTGATCTGTTCCCCCGCCATCTGCAGCTCAACGAGATCCTCAGTGAGCGCGCTATGGTCCTGAACCTGCTCCAGATTCCCGGAATCGGCCGATTGCCGCGGCAGCCTGGCGTCCCGCTTACGTAGATAATCGATCGCCAGATTGCGGGTCACCGCGAACATCCAGGTGAGCAGCTTGCCTTTGCCGAAGTCAATCTGCCCCGCATTCTTCCACAGTCGCAGGAACAGCTCCTGCATAACCTCCTCGGCAGCCATCGAATCCTTCACGATCTGGTAAGCAAAGCTATAGATGACCCGTTCATACCGGTCATAGAGCAGTTCGAGGGCATTCGAGTCTTTCTGTGCAATAAGCAGAATTAACTGCTTATCGTCAGCTGTGTCATTCAATTGCCATCCCCCATTCAACAGAAAATATAGTACTGCCAGTGGTTCAATGCTGAAAAACCTGCGTCCACTGAGTATAACCGCTTTGCACAACCGTCTCAACCTGCGGGCCTGACTGCTGAAGGCATACGGCAGCCGTTATTGAAGCCTTGCCCGCTTCCATATATGATAGCTATATCATATCCGCAAAGGGAGGATCATTTCCGTGGCCGTACTGATTAATGAACAGATTAAGGCAGCCGAGGTCGAGCTGACCGGGCTAAAGGGCGAGAAGCTCGGCACCGTATCCAGAAGCGAGGCGCTGTCCAAGGCCAGAGCCGCAGGGGCCGACCTGGTCTGCACCTCGCTGATGAGCAGCCCGCCGCCCTGCAGCCTGGTCGCCAAGGGTAAAGGCAAGGCGGCTGCGCAAGCGGCCCGCAAGGATAGTACCCGTCCGCAACAGGGCGGCGGAAGCAGCCAGGAGAAGGTGAAGGAGCTGCGCTTCACCGCCCATATCGAAGAGCATGACTACGACACAAAGCTGCGTCAGGCGGACAAGCATCTGCGCTCCGGCAAGCCGGTGCAGCTTGTCGTGAAGGCCTCCGGCGCCAAGGAAGCCGCCGCTGCGAAGGCAGTGCTGGAGCGGCTCGTGGCCGATCTGAAGGAAGCCGGAACCAAAGCCTCCGGGCTGCAGACCAGCGGCAAGGGCGCACAGGTTAGAGTGAATCCGCATACGTAAGTTGTCCTATCAAGGCACCCTTAAGCCTGAATTGTGTGCGGGTTCAGGAATGGCTGGACTCTACTTCTGTTGTACTTTATACATTAGCTGACCCCAAAATTGGTCTAAAAATTGAATCTGTTGCACTCTGTACAGCAGAATTGGGAAAAATCAGGGCTTTCGGGCAGAATTCACGAAAGCCATTGTATGAAATACAACAGTTGATCATTTAGCTTAGCAAAGTGCGAGTTCTATTGCAGAAAATACAATCAGTCTACAAAACTGCTGCAATGCCGCATAAGACAGCGACAGGAGTCCTGCTCATACACAACAGGTGCCATCCTATAAGGACGGCACCTGTTATTAAAATACGACAAAGCAAGCCGTGATCTCTAATCTTCCGATCTTCTTCCGATCTTCTTCCGTGCTTCTTCCGTGCTTCTTCCAAATTATATATCCCGCGCATCCTAAGATCATTTCACACCTTTAAGCCGCTCCACAAACCGCTCCTTCGTCAGCACATGCAGCAGCTCCCCATTGCAGTCCTCATAATCACCGGTCAATCCGGCCAGCTCCTGCTCGACCCGGAAGCCCAGCTTCCGGAGCACCCCGAGCGATGCGGTGTTGCGCGGATCTGCCTTGGCGTATAGCTGCTCCAGTCCAATTACATCGAAGGCGTAGTCCGCCAGCGCCGCAGCGGCTTCGGTAGCATAGCCCCGGCCCCAGTGTTCACGCCCGATCAGATAATACAGCTCCGCATCCGGCGCCCTGAACTCCAGCACACCAGCCCCGCACCAGCCGATCAGTTGCCCGGTTGCCTTATCACAGATGGCAAATGAATACTTGAACGGCAGCTCAAACGGCGTATGATAGCTGAACATCAGCCAGCGGAACATGCCCTCATACTCATGCCTCTGCATGACCTCCATATGCATGAAGGCCAGCACCTCCGGGTTCTGCATCAGCTCGAACGAAGCCATCAGATCACTTTCCATATAGGGACGGATGATTAACCGCTCTGTTTCGAGCTTCATCCTGGACAATGCCAGATTCATAATACACATAACCTCACCTTCAAGTTCTATCTGCCACCCAGCATAGTTCAGCCGCAGGATAGTCCACAAGGTAAAAGATAGTTTAATCCGTTTGTCCCCTGCCGTTGTTCCACAGCGTACGGAAGGACGGGCAGTCCCGGATCAGGGAATCGAAATCCCCTTCCCCCGCCAGCCTGCCTTGCTCCATGACCAGAATCTGGTCCACGCCGCTGATGAAATTCAGCCGGTGTGCGATAATAATGACCGTCTTATGTCTGAACTCCGCGAATACCGTCTCCATCAGGCTGCGCTCCGTAATATTATCCAGGGCCGATACCGGTTCATCGAGGATGATCAGATTCCGTTTTTGCAGGATCGCCCGGGCAAAAGCCAGCCGCTGCCGCTCCCCGCCCGACAGCTTCAGCCCGCGCTCCCCAACCCGCGTCTCCAGCTTCTCCGGCAGCTCCAGCACCTTCTCCTTCAGGTGAACCTTATCCAGCACCGCATACAGCTCTTCATCCGGGACCTCCTGCTCGAACACCATGTTGCCCCGGATGGTGGTGTCGAAGATCGGACTGTCCTGCGACAGATAAGAGATGTGATCATAGTAGCTGTCCAGACTCAGTTCGTCGATATCCGTGCCGTCGACCAGCAGCTCACCGCCGCTTTTTTTGAGCAAGCCCGTAATCAGCTTAATAACCGTTGACTTGCCGCTGCCGCTTAGGCCGACCAGAGCCACTGAGGTTCCGGGCGCGACTGAGAAGGACAGCCGGTCCAGCACCTGCACCTCTCCGTAGCTGAACGATACGTCCTTGAATTCTATGCTGCCCTGTAGCTGCGCTAGCGCCTTGCCCTGCTCCAGATTCCGGTCCTCCGGGGCATTCAGGATTGCCTCGAACCGCTGATAGGTCACCCTGTTCAGCTTATAGCCGACGAATAATACGTTGAAGATGGCGATCGGCGTATAGATTTTCTCAATGAACATGAACAGCGCGACCATGACCCCGACAGAAGCCTGCCCGGAGACCACATTCTTCACACCGTACAGCAGCACAATCACCTTAATAACCGTAATGAACAATTCGAACAAGGCGAAGAAGGATTCATGAATCATCTGCAGCTTCGCGCTCTGCCTGATAATCTGCTGTGCCGCCCTGTTCAGTCTGCCGATCTCCTGCGCGTACTTCTTGTTGGTGCGGAAGACGACCAGCTCCATGAAGCCGCGGACCCCGTACCGGGACATGGCCTCCTGCTGCATAAGCACCGATTCTTTGATCCGGTAGAGAACTTTGAGCAGAACATTCGTTAACAGGAAGATAACTACGTACCCGCCCGCAATCACCAGCATGATTCTGAGGTCATAGTAGCTAATGAAGAGCAGGCTGAAGAGAATCGTAGGCAGCAGCTCATGCAGCGTGTGGAGGACAAAAGAAAACAGAATACTGTTCCCGGCCGCCGCACCGTTCTCAATCACCTTGATCATCTGGCCTGTGCCCATGTTCTGATAGGCGGAATAATCCATTCTGGAGATTTTGGACAAGGCCATAATCTTCAGTCTTTCTGTGATGCTGTTCGATAGATAGGCGCTGGGATATTCATCCGCATAGTTCAGCAAGACATTCAGGCCTAGCAGGACCCCGTAGAAGACAACCCCGCAGAGGATTTCACGGAAGCCCGTTCCCGCCACCGCCTGATCCAGAATCCGCTGAAAGACAACAATGCCCAAGCTGCTTAAGAGCTGAATGGCGAAGCCGAGACCTATATACAGTGCGGCCCACCCTCTGAGGTGGACAAGACATTTTTTTAACATGATAACAATCTCCAATCTTATCAATTAGAATACGGCAAAAAGCCGGGAATTCTCCTCGCCACTCCGCGCCAAAGACTCCTGCCTCAGCAGTATAGTCTTCAAGCGGAATAACTCAGTGTCCCGGCTCACAAAGAATGACCCTCCAGGCACCGTTCAAGAATCCGGTTATCTGTGACCAAGAGGACAGACCTCCCCCTTGGTGGCTGGTACGCGTTCTACCCAGCCCGATAACTAGTTCCTTGCAACGGTACGGAATGGCATCCACTTCACCTCTTTGATAAGATTGACTTTCATTTTATGCCTCGATTAGACCTGCCGTCAAGCCCTAGTGCTTAGTCTCTTTTACTGCATCCGATTCTGCATCAGGACTGGGATCTGAACCGGAATCCGCTTCGGATGCTTCTTCTGCATCCTCGCTATCCTCGTCCGCAGCGGCCAGCGCCGCCTTCTCACTGCGGCTCCATTCCAGGAATTCGATGGTATCCTGATCCTCAGGGTCCAGCTTATTCGCCTTCTTGAACGCCTTGATCGCCTGATCGTACTCATCCAGATAATAGTGGGCGTAGCCGACACGGAAATGCCACAGCGGGTCTTTTTTACCCTGATCTGCCGCTTTGTTGAACCATTTAAGCGCTTCCCGGTAGCGGCCCAGATTGTTGAGCGCCCGGCCCAGATGTACCGCCAGCTCTTCATCAATCAGCGGTGTCGGCACCTCTTTGATGCGGGATACGATTTCTTCATATTCGTCCGCCTCATGCCAAGCGTTCAATTGCGCGATTAGTTCTTCTCTCATTACCCATAGCCTCCCGGTTAATAGTTCCAAGTTCTCTTAGAGATACTTTATCATTTTCACACCAAGTTTCCCACTGTTGCCGTGCGCTAGGCCGGGATGATGATCCGGAAGACAGTTCCTTTGCCCTTCTCGCTGGTAACCTCAATACGGCCCTTGAGCTTATTAATCGTGTTATACGCCATGACCATTCCGAGCCCCGTCCCGTCCGCCTTGGTGGAGTAATACGGCTTGCCCAGGCGCGAGATCTCATCCTTCGTCATTCCGACACCGGTGTCGCTGATGTTAATAATAATATTCTGCCCGCTCGCGAAGACACTAATGGACAGGACGGCATCCTCCACCCCTTCCATCGCTTCAATCGCATTCTTGTACAAATTAATCAGACATTGCTGCATCTCATTACTGTCATAATGGGTGCTCAGCGGGTTGTTGAAGCTGAAATCAACCGCAACCTTGTGGATCGTGGCATACGGCAATATCACATTCTTAGTGTATTCACATTCAGCCATCAGGTTGGAGTAGACCCGGCTCGCCGACTGCGGCTTGGCAAAAGACAGATAATCGCTGATAATCTTCTCCGCCCGGTTCAGCTCCAGTAGTGACAGCTCAACATACCCCTTCTCTTGTGGGGTGAGGTTCTTGGAGAGATTAAGCAGCTGCAGGAAGCCGCTGGTCACGGTTAACGGATTGCGCATCTCATGGGAGACACTGGCCGCCAGCTCACTGACCACATTCAGCCGCTCCGACTGCATAATCCGCTCACGGTTCCTGAGATTCGCCAGGATCTGCTCCAGCAGGATCATTAGGATCGCCATGACCACCGCATGCGTAGATAAGGCATAGAAGGCAAGCGTCCAGAACTGGGTATCCAGCTTATCCATGATCCGGCCCAGGATGATCAGATAACAGCCCATAGTCAGGACCACGATGGAGGTAGCCCACAAGATCCGTCCCTTGGGCTTAGAACGGAGAAATCTGGCGCTTATGGAAGGAATCAGGATGAAGACTACTGTCGAAAAAAGTAAGGATTGGACGGTTCCCTCACCGCCTATGTAGAAACGGTACACATTCAGAATCGCATATAAGGGCAGGGTATGTTTGTACCCTCCATACAAGGCCGCAATCACAAACGGAACATACCGCAAGTCAAAGATGAACCCGGTCTCCAGCCGGATCGGCTTGGCGATACACAGGATCATGGTGGCCGCGCTGAGCAGTACAAGAATCTTATGATTGTAGGCGTGGGGCCTGTTCTCGAAGAAAATCAGAAATATCAGCACCGGAAACAGCATAAACAAAAAATTGAGCAGCAGCGTCTCAAACAAGGCTAACTTCCTTTCGGTTCTAATGCTGGTGTCAAGAGATACGTTTGTATTCTGAGCACTATACATAGAACATTACGCTAACCTGATATTAGAAGTAAAGGAATTATTGTATGCGTTTTTTTCTCCCGGAATTCAAGGATACCCGCGAGAAGTGTCGAATACGTATGCTTTGAAGGCATGATGCACAGCATTGCATAACTACAGCTACCGAAGGAGCGGGTATCCATGGCTTTTACCATTAATAACCTGAAAGACAATTCCAACGTTGTCATTAAAGAGCAGCTAGGCGGCTTCAGTATCATCGAATACAAAGAGGATCTCAGCACCACTACCCGGTATGAAGCAGAGACCAACTTCTTCATGAGCAAGAGCAATATGCGCAACAAGCAGCTGATGATTGAGCTGAATAACAATGAGGTAATGCTGAGCGCCGGAGCCATGCAGTATATGATCGGCAATATCGAGATGACTTCCGGCATCAAAGGCGTAGGAGGGCTGATGCGCAATATGTTATCCGGGGCGGCAACCGGAACCAGTGCAGTCAAACCGCTCTACAAGGGAACCGGAACGATCCTGCTGGAGACCACCTACAAATACCTCTGGCTGATTGATGTGGACAACGACCATATCGTGATCGATGACGGCATGTTCCTGGCTTGCGAGACTACGCTCGACATCTCCGTTGCGGCACGCAAGAACATCTCCTCTGCCGTCCTCGGCGGTGAAGGGCTGTTCAACCTGAGCGCGCGCGGCAAAGGGATTCTTGCCCTTGAAGCTCCCATTCCTTCCGAGGAAGCTGTCGTGGTCGAGCTGCAGAATGATGTGCTGAAGGTGGACGGTAACTTCGCCCTCATGTGGTCGAATTCTCTGGACTTCACGGTCGAGAAGTCAGGCAAGACCCGTCTGGGCTCCGCCGCCTCAGGCGAAGGCCTGGTCAACGTGTACCGGGGAACCGGCATGGTCTGGCTGGCCCCGCTCATGAATTACAGAAACAGCCTGATCCAGGGCACGCCTACTGCTTAATTTCTCTATTTCCTTCGAAAGGAAGTACCCTCTTATGCCTATCCAAGCTGTACTGTTTGATTTCGGGGGACATTTCGAACAATTTCAGAATGACGATACCCTTATAGCGTTGCTTCAAGATTTGAAGGCCCAAGGAATAAAGGTTGGGGTCATCACCGGAAAAAGCAGACGGGCTTATCAGATATCGGCCGGAGCGCTGGATCTGGAGCGTTTCTTCGATATCTCGATTACCGGCGATGATGTGGCGAAGCCAAAACCGGATCCCGAAGGTATACATTCGGCATTGCGAACACTGGGCATTGAACCATCCCAGGCCATATTCGTAGGGGACAGCAATGCGGATATTCTCGCAGGCAAGGCTGCCGGGATGCAGACCTACGCTGTACGTTGGCTACCCACCTTCCAGAGTCAGGCCTATGATCTTGCGCCGGACGGCATTCTGGAGAATGTTGCGGAGTTCCAGCGGCTTCTCCAATTGAATAACATTATACCAATGACCTACCATTCCAAGCAGCAGGCAGCGGACATTAAGGCGTTGGAGCAGCAGTGCAGCCAAGCCGATTCTATCCAATTAAGCTCAGACCTGGAGCATCTCGTCAAGGAAGACGGCGACCATGCCCTGCTCTGCTACCGCGAAGATCAGCTCATTGGCCTGCTTAGCTGGTTCGCTGCGGACAGTGAATATGCGCAGATCAATGCCATGGTCCATCCGGATTACCGCCGGCAAGGTGTGTTCCGCAGCCTTGTGAAACGTGCTAGAGCAGACATTGAGCCTCTTGGCGTACACCTGCTCAGCTACAAAATTCCCGCCAGCTCGCCGACAGGACTATTGGCGGCGCAGGCCCTGGGCGGGGATTTTGACCGGTCAGAATACGCCATGTCCTACGCCGGTATGAATTCCGCCAGCCCGCTTCCTTCAGAG
The DNA here is from genome assembly GCF_038002225.1 of Paenibacillus sp. FSL R7-0204. Classification (NCBI taxonomy): domain Bacteria; kingdom Bacillati; phylum Bacillota; class Bacilli; order Caryophanales; family Paenibacillaceae; genus Paenibacillus; species Paenibacillus sp. FSL R7-0204. The sequence continues at coordinate 459,851 of NZ_JBBOCA010000001.1, read as the reverse complement.
CTAATCTTGCTTCCCGCTGCGCCTGAGGATTTCGAATTCATGGTCTCCTGCTCCTCCCAGGCCTTTGGAGAATCGGAAGACGATACGCGCAAGTACTTCACGCAGACGGATGAGCCAGAGCGGATAACGTATATCGCTTGGACAGGGAGTGAACGAATCGGCCTGATCCGGGTCAACTATATCAATGAGGATACGGCTTTTATTCATAATTTCTGTATCCTGCCTTCCCATCAGGGCAAGGGGGCTGGCGAAAAGGTACTAAGACAGACCGTCGGTATCCTGTCGCAGAAGCCCTACCCGGTTATTCGCCTAAGTGTTGTCACCGGGAATGTCCGGGCGCTGAATCTCTATCTCCGTGCCGGATTCAAGATTTATTCAGAGTATAAATATTACAGCGGGAGCCTGTACCTTGAACCGTAATTGCAGCTTTAACTACAGTCAGCACATGCCAAAAAAGATCCTCTTTCTGATTAAGAAAGGGGATCTCTTGGTTTGCGGCATAAAAATACTAGGGCGCATGCTAAGACTTCTGCTTACCCGCAAGCTTCTCCTGGGCCAGACGCACCATCTCACGGACCATGGAGCCTCCGATTCTGCCGCCAATTTGTCCCGCCGATTCGGTGGTCAGCTTACCGTTATTACCGGCCTGCAGCGGAATGCCCAGTTCTTTGGCCACCTCGTATTTCACATCGTCCGGGTGATTCGGATCTACGTGATATCCCTCCTGCCGCATAACCTCCGCTTTGAACGTCTGCATTCCCTGGGCGGACCCGGGTACAGCATACTTTCTGCTTCTTCTCGCCATTTAAGGACACACTCCCTTGCTGTCTTTCCTCATAAGTTGCCCAGGAGTGCGGACCTTCATTCCCTGTCGTCCTTTAAGACTGCATCCCGTCCTCAATCCGCTGCATGAATTCTTCCACCGCGCTGTATCCGAGCTGCTTGAGATACCAGTTGTTCGCAGCCGCTTCAATCAGACCCGCTACATCACGGCCCGGCTGAAGCTGGACCTCGATATGAGGGATCTGCACCCCGAGATATTCGGTGAACTGGGGCACCAGCTCCAGCTCATTGTTGAGCGAATTCTCCTGCCAGGGGGCAAGCTCAATATCGAGCACGATCCGCGTCTCATCCTGGAACGCCCGCCGCCCGTACTGCCGCACGACGTTGATCAGGCCGATGCTGCGCAGCGCCAGGAATTCGCGCGTGGTCTCATTATGGGTCCCGAGGAGCGTCGCCGGACCCAGTTTTTTCAGCACCACAATATCATCCGCCACGAAGCGGTGGCCCCTGCGGATCAGCGTATGCGCCGTCTCGCTTTTACCAATCCCTGACTTGCCACGCAGCAGAATACCGATCCCCGACACGTTAACGCATACCCCGTGGATCGACAACTCCGGCGCCAGCGTCTTCACCAGGAAGCTGTCCAGCTTGGCGATGAACTCGGTGGTCACCTCCGGCGTCCGCAGCAGCGGAATGCCCTCCTGGTCGCAGAACAGCGTCAGATAAGGAATCTCCTGCTGGCCGCTGGTCACGATGAAGCACGGAGGATGGTATTTGACGATGTTGCCGATATGCAGCATCCGCTCCTCTACACTCAGTGTTAACAAGTAGTTAATCTCTTTACGTCCAAGGACCTGCACCCTCTCCATCGGAAAAAAATCAAAATAACCGACAAACTCCAGACCCGGTCTATGCGTCCTTGGACGGGTGATGTTCCGGTCCATCCGGCCCGCTCCGGCGAGCACCTCCAGATGGAATTTCTCTACAAGACTCTGCACGCTGATAGACTTCATGCGTTCCCCTCCCGATCCAATATTTTCCGATAGATTTATCTAAAAATCTTGTAATCTGCACACGCTAATTATATATTAAAAACAATATATAAGACCTTAGACCCATAAAAATCAATAAATACTATTAAAATCAAGAAGGTGTAATATATTGGCCTTAGCCTCTTGGATTGACCTGATGATGTGTTTCCTTCTGTTCCTGCTGCTCATCTATATCGTGGCTACGGTCACCATTACCAATCTGCATAAGGTCTATTTAGGGTTCCATTTCTCCATGCTGATCTGGCCCTACTGCCAGTTTGCCATCAGGACCGTCGATGATCCTCTCTATCAGCTCTTTTATGTGAAGCTTGCCTTCGTGGATGCTTCCCTGCTGGGCCTGGGCTGGATCTTCTTCACGATTCTGCTCGCCGGACAATCCCAGTTCCTTACTAAAAGAATGGTGTCCGCGCTGATAATCCCTGCAGTACTGACATCCCTTGGAGTGGTGCTCAATCCTTATGGATGGTTCGTCCGTCCGGTGAACGGCGGATACGTGGAGCGGACCTACGGACCTATTTTCTGGTTCAGCATGGCCTTTCTTGTCATTGATGCGCTCATATCCATGTATGTCATATACATGGCTCTGACCTCTAACCAGGCCGCGCGGATCAAGAATCAGGTTATGTACATGCTTAAAGGCATTACAGCGCTATGCGTCTTCCTTATGATCGATGTGCTTCTCAATGTCATTCTGGATGACTATCTGCCGGTGATTCCCGGCTTCACTTCGCTGGGTATAGTGGTATCGGCTACGTTCTTCGTGATTACGATCCACCAGGACAAAGTATTCGATATCGTAACTATCGCCCATCAGGATATTATCAATACCATGGAATACGGAATTCTCGTGCTGGATGACCAGGAGCAGGTGGTAGAGATTAATCATGCCCTGCATCCCTATATTCCGCTTGTGACGGGTGCAGCGTTCAACATGAGCAGCTATTTGCCGGATGATCCTGCCATGAAGATTGAACCCTTCCTGCAGAAATACCATGAGTATCCGCTGGAGACGGCTGAGCTGGAAATTCTGCATCCTCGTATCCAAATGGTTGTCAGTATTCATGCAGCACCAATTATGGTGAGCGGCAGCCGGGTCGGACGGATTGTCACCTTCCAGAATGTTACCGAGATCCGGCGTCTCATCGATGAGACGAACCAGCAGAACGCCATCCTGAAGGAACGCAACGACTCGCTGGTGAAGGTACAGGAGGAGCTGTTCCAGACGAACGCCAAGCTGAGGAAGCTGGCGATCACCGACAGCCTGACCGGCTGCTACAACCGGCATTATCTGATGCAGCAATTGGAGCAGGAGGCGCTGCGGGTCAGCGATACCCGGACACCTTCGACTATTATACTGATCGACATCGATTTTTTCAAAAAACTCAACGACCAGCACGGCCATCTCGCCGGAGATGTGGTCCTGTGCAACACGGTGGAGCTGCTGCAGCGCAGCCTGCGGCCCTCCGATATCCTGTCCCGCTACGGCGGAGAGGAATTCATTATCTATTTGCCGGATACGGATGGAGCCGAGGCAAGGCGCCTGGCGGAGCAGCTCAAATCCGAGGTTGAACATAACACTATCCGTATCGATTATATCGATGAGCCCGTGTCCATCACCATCAGCATGGGGCTGCTCAGCATCGCCGAATTCAAGATCCCCCCTGCCATGGATGCGACCACCTACCTGAACGAGCTGTTCAAGTCTGCCGACAAAGCCCTGTACGCCGCCAAGCATCAGGGCCGGAATCAGATTGTTGCGGCGGAGGTTTAATTATAATCAATCTTTCTCTATACATCTGTGTTTCTCTCCTAGGATAATGAATAGCAGTTGGAGCCATTCAATAAAGGGGACGCTGCCAGATGAACCATGATCATCTTATCCGTGAGATTAACCAATCCTACCCGTTACGTATTGAGCAGATCAGGCTTCACCGGGAGATGATTGGCTCGGTTTATTTTGCAGAGGGCGGGGGTAAACGTTATGTACTCAAAATATACCGCAGCTTCAAAACAGCCGATGCCATGCAGTCTCTTCGAATTCTTGACTACTTGCAGGCTCATTCCTTTCCGGCTGTGACGGTCCTGAGAACTGTCAGACAAAAGAATCACATTCTTCTTGAAGCTCAGGAGGGCTGGCTTACTGCTGTGCTCTACGACTATGTAGAGGGTGACAATCCTGATGGATTTGCCGAAGCGGAGCTTATCGGTTACCAGACAGCCGAGCTTCATAAGCTAATGCAGAATTACCCTGGAGAACAACTGATTAAGCGGACAAAAAAAGAATATATTGATGATTATCTCTCTATTATGAGCGAACTGGACTGTGATTCGAACTCCATGGCTGCTCTTGAGCAATATGGAAATCAATTGTGGGACCGTATGTCAAAGCTTCCACATGGCTTTTGTCACGGCGACCTTCATACAGGCAACATGATTAGTAACCGCCATGGGCAGTATATCTTTATGGATTTTGATGATGCCTCCGGCGACTATCCCGGCATGGACGTGGCATACATGTCTGACGCTACTCATTTCAATCGATATCACGACTCCATGTATGATGCTACCCAGCGTTTATTTGAACGCTTCTATAACGGGTATTCTAAGGTTCGAGCCCTGAGTGACATTGAGATCTACGCGATTTTCGACTTCATTGCGGTAAGGCATTATCAGATTATCTCCCGCATTATCCGCTGCCAGGGGCTACAGTCTGTAACGAAAGAATTCTGTGACGAGCAGTATGAATGGCTTATGAGATGGCAGGAGATTTGTATGAAAAAACGGCACTAGCCCGATGCGGCCAGTGCTTTTTTATAATTTTGTTTTTTTATTTTTGCTGGAACCTTTTTGACTATGCCGCCGTCTATGATCACAAATAAACCACAAACTATTCTACGAGGTGACTGGACATGAAGAAGACATTCAAGATGATCACACTATCCGCAGTTGCCGCTCTGGCGCTCAGCTTCACAGGACAACAATTCGCCTCGGCCGCAGCCTTCAAGGATATCCATAACGTGCAGGATAAAGACAAGATTATCGCGCTTCAGAACAGCGGCCTGATTAAAGGCATCAGTTCGGATCTGTTCGGCCCGAACCTCAGCATCACAGCAGCCCAGGGGGTGCAGATGATTGTGGGTGCGCTTGATCTGAATCTGGATACGATCCGGTTCGTGAAGGAGCCGCATGCCACCGACTATTTCAAGAATGCCAATGACTCCGCCTGGTACGCACAGGCCCTGATTATTGCCGGTGTGCACGGCTTGGACCTGCCGGCGGATCTGAAGCCTGGTGAGAAGCTGACCCGCGAAGATTTTACCTACCAACTCATTGATGCGATGGAGAATACGAACCGTCTGCCGATGATTAAGCCAGTGGTGGTGGAGTATGCCGATCAGGATCAGGTGAAGGCAGAATACTCCGGTGCCCTGCAGCGTGCGCTGAATTACGGTGTCCTGAAGCTGGATGGCAGCGGCAAGCTTAATCCGAAACAGGAGATCACCCGTGCGGAAGCGGCAGTAGCCATCAGCAATGCACTGGCTTATCTGAAGGCACATCCGGCACCTAATGCTGTAAATGAGTACATCACAGCCACCGAAGCCGTCCAGTACATCAAGGACGCTGTCGGACCTGAGGCGAACCTGCAGATCAAGATTGATCCGAATATGAGCGTGACCCGCGAATCGTTCACCAATCTGCTCATTAACACGCTCCAGACCAGCGGCCAACTGCCGATGATCAAGCTGATCCCGGTGGAGATCAAGGATAATGACAAGATCAATATCCTGAACTCGGGAGCTATTCAGACCGCGCTTGCCCTCAAGATCGTGAAGCTGGATCAAGACGGAAGCTTCCGTCCGCAGGACGGTGTCACCAGTGCTGACGCAGCGGCAATAGTCAGCCAGGTGAAGGCTATCCTGAGCGGAAAGTCTGCGAAGTAAGCAACTGTCTCTTCATCTCTGCCCCTTCTGCCGAAAAGGCGGGAGGGGCTTTTGCTGTATTCTACAGCATCAATACCATCAGATCCTCGTCCAGATACTCGCTGCCAAGCTTCATCGCCTTCGGCTCTGTGCCGTAGCGGACGAATCCCAGGGATTCGTAGAGTCTTTTAGCCGGAACGTTATTGGAGGTTACGGTCAACGTCAACAGTTCAAGTTCTGGTGCAGCCTTCGCCTGGGCAATCAGCTCCAGCATCAGCTCACGCCCCGCGCCATGTTTACGGGCACCCGGTTCTACATATACTGCATAGACATGGGCTTTGTGCTGAATCTTGGGCCTGCTCTCCCGGAACAACGTGGCCGTTCCCGCCAGCCTCTGCTCCCCATCCAAGAAGGCACCCAGGGTGAAATGCTCATCCGAGGAGTCCAGCCTAATCCGGAAAGTCTCAATAGACAACTTCGCTTCCGCTTCATAAGAGCTAAGGAAAGCTTCCGGGTGCTGCTGCAACGACTGCAAACGAAGCGCCCGGTAGTCTTCGGCATCAGACGGGGTTAACGTTCTTATATGCATCACTCTTCTTGCCCCCTTTGCATTACAATTTTACGATTTGTAGTAAATTGACAAATATCAAAAAGTCCGGTATATTTAAGTTCGTAAAATTATATTTTGCACAATTTAAATAAAGACTTAATTTGATTCACATCACTTGAAAAGAGGGACTCGTTATGATGACTGTAAGTTTAATTCTTGTTGCCTTAGTAGCACTAGAGCATGTGTACATACTGGTACTGGAAATGTTCCTGTGGACCACCCCGAGAGCACAGAAGGCATTCGGATTGACCCCTGCCTTCTCCCGGGAGACGAAGTCGCTTGCTGCCAACCAGGGCTTATATAACGGCTTCCTGGCAGCCGGTCTAATCTGGGGCCTGCTGCATCCAAACGCAGACTTCGGTTACCAGCTGCAATTGTTCTTCCTGATCTGCGTGGCGGTTGCGGCCATCTACGGCGGACTCACCTCCAAGAGATCCATCCTGCTGATGCAAGGCCTCCCTGCCTTCCTGGCGCTGGCAGCCACACTGATCGCACATCTGTAAGATTCGCTGGATTATGCAGGGAGCTCCCACACTTGCCTCACAGCTTCTGCGCGAACTGGTTCAACTGCTCGGACATCGCCCGGATCTCCTCAATGAAGCTGGAGATCTCTTGCGTTGAAGCTGCCTGCTCTTGCCCCACTGAGGCAATCTGACCAATTGATTGGCCGATTCCCTTCATCGCTGTCTGGATCTCCCGCAGGGTGTCCCGTATCCGCTGGGCGGATTGCTCGGTCTCCTGTGAGAACTTGCGGATTTCTCTGGCGACAATATCGAAGCCCCGGCCCTTCTCTCCGGCATGGGCGGCCTCAATGGCCGCATTAATTCCAAGCAGATGCGTCTGGTCGGCAACCTTCCTCAGGACGGCCAGCACTTCATCGCTTTTTTGGACACTTGCAGCAGTGGTCTCAGACTGGACCAGCAGCTTCTGCGAGAAGCCGGCCAGCTGGTTAGACCCGCCCGCTACCTGCACGATCCGCGCATTAGCCTGATTCAGGGACAGTGCCATCCGGTCGGCAATTTCCCGCAGCTCGGTCTGTCTGCGCACCTGAATGCAGACCGCCCCGCAGACACGTTCATCCTCTCCATGTACCGGAAGGACCGTACCCACAAATTCGTATCCATAATACTCTTTGGGAACATTGGCCCTTGAGTATTCATCATTTTTCAGTGCGTGATACAGAGGTTCGTCCGCGTGAATAATCTGCCCGGCGCGAATCCCCAGATCAATGGAATCCCCGGGGTAATAGGCGAGAAACTTCTCAGTGTCGCAGATGGCAATTGAGATATCGTAAGGAAAGGCAGCTTTCAGAATGGGCGCCAGATTTACTAGTTCTTCAAGGGAGCGGACGATGTTTTTCATAGATGCGGTTCTCCTTTTATTCAGTTAGCTTCATTGCTCAGCTCAGCAAGATCTTAACTAAGGTTCGACATTTTTTGATCACTATCCTTTATTCAAAAGTGGATAATTAAAAATTGATTTATAAGCACAACATCGGCTTGACGCGTGAAGGATACGGGGGCTTCAAGCGGTACCCCTATTTTCTTAGCCTACCTGCTGGCGCGCCCATTGTGGTCGGTTTTTCGACCACATCTCCCCCATTCACTCTCAACGTGCCAAGTGTGGCCGGTTCTTCAACCAAAAAAGCCGGAACCCGTCAGTCTATTGCTGACAGGCTTCGGCTTATTAGCGGTTCATCTATTGCGCCATGCTTGATCCTATTGCATTCTTCAGTCTGTCCAGCTGCAGCAAGTGGTGGCGGTAGTGCATCTCGATCAGCAGATACCATTCGGTTGCATTCAAAGGGCCGAAGCGGGGATGAGGGACAGTGCTGTGCTCAGGTGCCTGCGCAAGCTTCGGCAGGGTCTCCCGCATCCGCTCGATCACTGTGTTCAGGCCTTGGATCAGCTGCTCCTTGCTCTCCGGCTGCACTGGCGTGTACTGCGGTGACGGCGGAACATGAACGCGTACAGGCGGGAAGCTGCCCCCGGCAAAAACCGCTTTACCATCCGGAGTCATCTCTGCTTCCTTCCCCGCCGCTCCCCCGTTCCCGGCCAGACACAGATCGATATTACGGAGCTGCATGTACAGCGCCGATTGTATCAAATGCTGAACCATCTGCCCGGGAGACCACTCTCCCTCAGCCGGCTGCCGCAGCAGCTGCTCCATACTGAAGGTATCTAATTCCTTAAGATAGTGATTCGCAGTCTTTTCAAATTGCTGTAAGGCTTCTGCAGGGTTCATATTCATAATATTCAGGCAGCTCCTTTATTCTTCGGTCTGACCTGAATATACACAACCTCTCCTGACAACGTTATGTCAGTAGCGTTCCAGCATTCTCGCCGCTTCCGCCCGTACAAGCTTCCGCAAGGCTTCCGGCTCCTGGACAACCGCCCCCGCTCCCCAGCCAAGTACCCATTGCAGCAGGTCCTCGGGCTGGCGCACGCGGAAGGTCATAAGCCTGCCGTCTGCCTGGTCCTCCATTGCCTCCAGATAAAAGTTATTCGATTCAGCAGCCTTGTCAGCTATCTCGGGATGCACCAAAATGCACACGCGCACATGGCGGTCATCCTCCGGCTGGTACTCGTGCAGATCGAAATCCGCAGGCACTTCGAACCGGTCATCCAGAATGGTAAGCCCGCTCATTCTGGATAACCGGAAATGACGGATTTCTTGCCGCAGTCCGCACCAGGCGACCAGGGTCCATGCGCCTCTGTTCAAGACAAGTCCATACGGCGAGGCGGTTCGGACACTGCGGTGACTTCCGTCAGCTTCCTGTCTGCCCTTTGTATACCCAAAGCCGATCTTCCGCTGCTCCAGAATCGCGCGGCGGATCTGCTCCATGTACTCCTTCTCCTGTCCTTGCAGCTTATCTTTACTGGTACTCAGCAGCAGGATGCTCTGGCGGAGCCGGGCGGCATTCTCCTTGATATCACCCGGCAGAATCGCTTCAATCTTCCTGCCTGCTGCAGAGGCCCGGTTACCATACTCCGTATCGAACCGCTGCTCCACGAAATCCGTCCCGATCAGCAGGGTCACTGCCTCCTCGGCGGTGAAGCTGACCGGGGGCAGGAAATACCCTTTTACCAGTGAATATCCCTGACCCGTAGCTCCTACCACCGGCACTCCGGCTTCACTAAGCGCCTGGATATCGCGGTAGATGGTTCTTACGCTAGTCTCGAAGACGGACGCCAGATCCTCTGCCCGTACGACCCCTTTGCGCTGCAGCTCCAGTACGATGGCTAACATGCGGTCTGTCTTGTTCATGCGGCGGCTGCACCCTCTTCATCCTGAAATCAGTTTATGTATTAATTATACTGATTTCCTGATCACTTTTCTCCTTACGGCTTCTAATGGAATACAGAACGAACAGCAGGATGAACCAGAGCGGGGTGAACAGCAGCGCCGGACGGGTCTCGGCAGCAAAGAGCATGATCACTAGAATGGCGGCGAACAGCGTCAGGACGGCATAGTTAATTAGCGGGGTGAACGGCGCTTTAAATTTGGAAGCGGAATGTAAGTCCGGGCGGTTCCTTTTATACTTGATATGGCAGACCAGCACAACGCCCCAGACCCAGATGAAGCAAATGGCACTGATCGTAGTCACGATGCCGAAGGCCTGACCCGGAATGAGCTTGCTGAGCAGCGCCCCGGCAGAGATCACCAGCGTGGAGAGGAACAAGGAATTCGCAGGTACATGATTCCGGTTCAGCTTCCCAAGCTGAGGAGAGGCCTGATTCCGTCTGCTCAGATTGTAAAGAATCCGGCTGGTCGAGAACATCCCGCTGTTGCAGGCGGAGGCCGCCGAGGTTAAGACCACGAAATTGATAATCCCCGCAGCAATCGGAATCCCGACCAGACTGAAGGTGCGCACGAACGGACTTTCAGCCGCACTAAGCTGGGTCCAGGGGTTAATGCACAGCAGTACGAAGAGCGCGCCTACATAGAAAAACAGAATCCGCAGCGGAATTTTGTTGATCGCGGATGGGATGTTTTTCTCCGGATTCGCCGTCTCCGCTGCCGATACCCCCACCAGCTCCACGCCTACATAAGCGAATACCACCATCTGGAAGGAGAACAGGAAGCCCTTTACCCCGTTCGGGAACACGCCCCCGTGCTCCCAGAGATTGCGGACCGACACTGAGCCTGCATCCGTCTTGAACCCGATTACCAGCAGGACTATGCCCAGGCCGATCAGAGCCAGAATCGTAACCACCTTGATCAGAGCAAACCAGAATTCGAGTTCGCCGAAGCTTTTGACCGTGAGCAGATTGAGTCCGAGCAGAATGATCAGGCAGATCACGGCCGGTACCCACTGCGGAATATCGAACCAGTACTGCACATAGACGCCCACCGCAATCACATCGGCCATCGCCGTCATAATCCAGCAGAACCAGTAGGTCCAGCCTGTAATGAAGGCCGCGCGCGGCCCCAAGTAATCCTCAGCAATGTCTGTAAAAGATTGATACCCCGCCTTCGAGAGCAGCAGCTCTCCCAGCGCCCGCATCACAAAAAACACAGCGATTCCCACGATCAGATACGTGAGCATGATGGAGGGCCCGGCCTGTTGAATGGCTTTGCCCGATCCCAGGAATAACCCTGTGCCAATCGTACCTCCGATAGCGATAAGCTGTACATGCCGGTTCGCCAGCTCCCGCTTTAATTCTGTCTGTGCCATTCCTGTTTCCCCCTTAATGTATACAACGCTGAAAATACGCAAAAAAAGAGACTGGATGTCATCCAATCTCCCGGTTCATAAGAAGTTCCAAATAAGCTTCTGCCGGGGCTGAGGCTAATCCGCACGGCAAAATACAATTCGGTACTCTTCTGTCCTTTTGCCTGAGATTGTGAACCCTTCGGCGCTGCGGTTCCCCGCAGTCTCTCCAGAAGCTGCTCCTGCTATAGTGTGATCCATAGCAATCATAGCTCTTGTACTGTATTAAATTGGTGATGCGTTAATGCATTCCGATATTCTAACATATTACTTGCAATGTGAGCAATCATCTGTGAAAAAAGTCTCAATGCTTAGCAGGAGTTTTGCACAATGAGGTCATTTTTGAATAAACAGAGTCATTTGTAAGAAAGAATTCCGTTCATCCGCTCTACTATAATAAATTCATCCAGAACAAGTAGAGTGAGGTTAGAACTTATGGCAAATCCCGCACCACAAGCTTTGAACACCAAGCTAGCGACACCGTCCCAGGGCCGTTTCGGCCGTCTGCTGCACAATATCGTGCGATACCGGGTGCTGCTGCTGATGCTGCTGCCCACGTCGATTATCTTTTTCATCAACTGCTATATTCCGATGTTCGGATTATTCATTGCCTTCAAGAACATCAACTACATTGACGGCATTATGGGCAGTCCCTGGGCCGGGCTGGATAACTTCCGGTTCCTCTTCGCTACCTCTGACGCCCTGCGGGTGACGATCAACACCGTGGGGTACAATGTGGTCTTCATCATCTCAGGCCTCATTCTCTCCGTCTCACTGGCGATTGCGATCAATGAGGTGCGTAACAAGCTGGCTTCGAAGTTCTTCCAGACCGTGATGATTATGCCGAACTTCCTGTCCATGGTCGTGGTCAGCTTCATCGTCTATGCCTTCCTGCACCCGGAGTATGGCTTCCTGGTCAAGCATATTCTGCCGATGTTCGGCTACTCCTCGGTGAACGCTTATATGCATCCTAACGCATGGCCTTACATTCTGTGGATCACCAAAATGTGGCACTCCATCGGGATCGGCAGTGTCATCTACCTGGCGGCTATTACCGGGATCAGCGAGGAGCTGTATGAGGCTGCGGTGATGGACGGGGCCAGTAAATGGCAGCAGATCACCAAAATCACCCTGCCGCTGCTTACGCCGATCATGGTGATTCTCACGATTCTTAACATGGGCGGTATCTTCCGCTCTGACTTCGGGCTGTTCTACCATGTGACCCTAGACTCCGGTGCGCTGCGCTCGACTACAGACGTCATCGACACCTATGTCTACCGGGGCCTGATCCAGCTCAATGACCTGGGGATGTCCTCTGCGGCGAATTTCTATCAATCTGTTGTCGGCTTCTTCCTGGTCATCGGCGCGAACGCTCTGGCCCGTAAGCTGAACCGCGATACGGCTCTTTTCTAGAAACGGAGGATTCTTAATGACTACTGCATCCCGAAGCAACCCTTATACCAAAGGCTCCACTACCGCCCAGATTATTCTGAATGTGTTCTTCATCGCCTTCAGCCTGGCGTGTATCCTGCCGATCCTGCTCATTGTCGCTATCTCCTTAACCAACGAGAAGGCCTTGACGCTGCAGGGTTACAAGTTCTGGCCCGATCATATCGACGCATCCGCGTACCAATATCTGTTCAAGCATTCGGAGACCCTGGTTAAGGCGTATGGCGTCAGCCTGACCGTTACCCTTATCGGGACTGTGCTGGCCGTGCTGCTGATTGCGCTGTATGCGTATCCGCTATACCGGAAGGATTTCCCTTTTAAAAAGACATTCAACTTCTACCTGCTGATCACCATGCTGTTCTCGGGAGGGCTTGTCCCCTTCTACCTGCTGTACGTGAACTATCTCGATCTGAAGGACTCGCTGGTTGCGCTGATTCTGCCCGGCTTGTCCAATGCCTTCTATATCTTCATCACCCGTACCTTCTTCCAGCAGACGATCCCGGAGGAGATGATTGAATCCGGCAAGCTCGATGGGGCCTCGGAGTGGCGGATCTTCTTCCAGCTGGTGCTGCCGATCTCCCTGCCTGTGCTGGCGACCATCGGACTGTTCACTACGCTGATGTACTGGAATGACTGGTTCAACTCCATGTTATTCATTAATGACACCAACAAGTTCTCGCTGCAGTACGTCATGATTCAGATGATCCGCCAGGCCGAGTTCTTCAAAACCCAGCTTGCCGGCACCGGTGTCGCCCTGATGGTACAGGAATCCGTTCCGACCGAAAGTCTGCGGATGGCCATGGTCGTGCTGTCGATTGGTCCGATTCTGTTCATCTATCCGTTCTTCCAGAAGTACTTCACCAAGGGCCTCACGATTGGGGCTATCAAAGGTTAATTGGTCTAGCTCTGGCGTAAATGCCGGTTAGAATATATGATCTAATTATCATTGAGGAGGTTCATAATCATGAGAACAACCAGAAGCTCGGGCGCGGTGCTTGCTGCCCTAACCGCCGTGATACTGGGCATTACCGGATGCGGCGGGGGCAATTCAGGTGCATCCGCCCCGTCCAAGGCAGAATCGACAGCAGCAGCTACAACAGCAGGCACGGAAGGCAGCACGAATCCTGATACCTCAACGTTCCGCAAGCTGAAAGTTTACACGGTCGGGAATTTCCCGCAAAATGATACCAAGGCGGTTGTAGACGAGATCAACAAGTATCTCAAAGAAAAAATCAACGCCGAGATTGACTTCCAGGGACTCCCTTGGTCCTCCTGGGCCGAGAAGATGGCACTGGCCTATCAATCCGGTGAACAGGTCGATCTGACCTTCGCCCCCAACTGGGCGGATTTCGCCAATAACGTAGCCAAAGGCGCATTTCTCCCGCTGGATGATCTGTTAGCCAAATATGGACAAGGCATCAAAGACACCCTTGATCCCCGCTTCCTTGACGGCGGAACCGTTGACGGCAAAATCTATGCGATTCCTACCAATAAGGAAATCGGCGAGAGCCATACCATTATGTTCCGCAAGGATCTGGTGGATAAATACGGATTCGATGTGAACTCAATTGAGACGCTGGAGGATCTGGAGCCATGGCTGCAGACGATCAAGGAGAAGGAACCGGCCATCGCGCCGATCTGGCTCTCCGGCAGCGGCTCGGATACCCTGGGCTACTTCGACAAGACCAAAGAGAGCATGAAGGAGAACTTCCGCTATGAGCTGGTGGCAGGTGCTCCTGCCGGAATCGTCCTGGATACCAAGACCGATAAGATGGTGATCAGCTCCATGGAGTCCGACACCGCGATCTACCGGATGAAGCTCTACGGCGACTGGTTCAGCAAAGGCTATATCAATAAAGATGCGGCAACGACCAAGACCAGTACTGAAGACGCTTTCAAGGCCGGCAAGACCTGGATGAAATTCGGTTCAGACAAACCGGACTCGGACAAGGAAGATTCCATCGCCACCGGCATTGAGCTGGTGAAGCTGAAGGGGAATGAACCCGAGATCAGCACAGCCAGTGTCAGCAACTCCATGATGGCCATCGGACGCACCTCGATTGATCCCGAGCGGACGATGATGCTGCTGAACCTGCTGCATACCGACCCGGTTCTGGTCAATCTGATTGACTTCGGCGTAGAGGGACGGCAGTATGTCAAGGTAGAAGGCAAGGACAACTTCATCAAGCTGCCTGACGGCATTGCTACCCGTGCCGATACCGGCTGGGCACCGGGAATTGAATGGATGTTCGGCAACCAGACCATCACCTATCTGTGGGAAGGTGAAAGTGCAGACAAGTGGGAGAAGTTCAAGGCTTATAACGAGAGTGCCCATAAGGTGAAGTCCTTCGGCTTCAACTTCAATACCGACGCTGTCAAAACACAGGTCTCTGTGGTCAGCAATATTATCAAGGAATTCCGCCCGCTGCTGGAAACGGGCAGCCTGGGAGTAGACAAGGTGCTGACGGAATACAATAATAAGCTGAAGGCTAACGGCATTGAAGAGATCCGCGCCGAGGTTCAGAAGCAATACGATGCCTGGAAGGCCAAACAATCCTAAACAAACAAGTGGAAACGACTATGCCGTCCTTTTAAGGACGGCACCCGTTTCAGCGAGAAATATAAGGATAAGTTGTCGTGTGGAACATACAAATTCTTATATTTTAAGCTAAGGGGAAGGACGGCTGCCGTCCTTCCCCTTTCCTGCCGCTCAGCGTGTAAATGTACCTAAGGATAAGGGGGAAGACTGTGAAACTATCATTGCGATTCAAAGTGAGTGCCCTTGTCCTGCTGCTGGTCACGCCGCTGTTCCTCTTTCTCTCCTACACCAATCTCTATTCCACCAACATTGTCCGGGAGAAGGTTGCGAAGTCTGCTTCGGACACGTTGACCCTTCACTTAGGTACTCTCGATGAGCTGCTGGAGCAGACCAGCCATTATCTGCTGCGTACCGCCAATGAAAATATGCTGCTGGAGCTCTATTCGGATAGCGGTCCCGACAGCGTCAATTATTATCTGTCCATCCGTAAGCTGATGGACCAGTGGTACAGCGATGTCAGCTACTACACTATTATCCGCAGTGTCTTCGTCTACCATCAGGACCGGGACGAGTTATTCCTCAGCAGCCAGAGAGAATATTACCAGGAGAAGGAGGTCATTGCCTCCGGGCTGTCCTCGCGCCTGAAGTCGCCTAATCTCCAGGGTTCCCTGAAGTGGGAGACTGTGACCCTCGGCGACGAGCCGGTGCTATTCAAGGTGCTGCCGGACAAGAGCGGACGGCTTCTCATGGGGGTACTGGTCAGTATCGATTCCCTGGCCCAGCCGCTGACCCAGCTGGAGTCTACCGGAGGCAGCGGGCAGGTGGGCATGATCGACAATGACGGTAAATTGCTCTGGGGCCAGTTCGCCAGTGAAGATCTTGCGCTCATCCGCACCCAGCTGGGCCGCCCTGACCGTCCGGTGGATGCAGCGATCCGGCTGAGCAACGGCAATTCTTATCTGCTGATTGACAAGCCTTCGCAGTATTCCAATCTGAATGTCTTCTTCCTGCTTGACGAGAAATCGATTCTGGACGAGCTGCCGATCTTCCAGCGGATCATCAAGGTCATTCCCTTTGCCATTATCCTCGTGATGGTTATCCTGCTGGCTCTGCTCAGCAGACTGGTGTTCAAGCCTATCCAGCAATTGACCAGCGGGATGCGTATCCTTGGTAAGGGACAGCTGGAATACCGGCTGAAGGACGGCAACAGCAGGGAATTCCAGATCATTACAATGCAATTCAACCAGATGGCCGAGCAGATCGGCAATCTCAAGATTGATGTGTATGAGGAGCAGATGAAGGTGCAGCAGGCCGAGCTGAAGCATCTTCAGGCGCAGATCAATCCTCATTTTTTCATGAATTCCCTGAATATCGTCTTTCATCTGGTAGAGCTGAAGCAATATGCGCTGATCAAAAAGATGATCGGACATCTGGTCTCCCACTTCCGCTTCATTATGAATACCAATGACGCCTGGATTCCGCTGCGCGGCGAGCTGGGCCATATTCAGAATTATATCGAGATTCAGATGGTCATGTATCCGAATAAGCTGTCTTATGAGGTGCAGCTTCCGCAGGAGCTTGAGTCTACACTGATTCCGCCGCTGCTGATCCAGCCCTTCGTCGAGAATGCCATCAAGCATGGCTTCATCAACAATTCGAAGCCCTTCAACGTTGGCATAACCGTCAGTGAAGAAGCTGGGGAGAGCGGCAACTCCTGCATTGCCATTCAGATCCGCGATTCCGGGCCGGGCTTCTCCGAGGCTCAGCTCGACATGCTCAATCATGGCGTGTATGAGCGCAAGCCGACAGACCGCCATCTGGGAATATGGAACGTATACAGACGCATGCTGATGTTCTACAACAACCGGGCACGGCTTACCTTCCACAATGCTCCAGATGCAGGCGCGGTTGTGGAAATCAGACTACCCGTTCAAAAGGAGCTGTGACGTTCAATGTACAGAGTTCTAATCGTTGACGACCAATACTTCGCCTTGCTCGGCCTCCAGCAGGGGGTGGATTGGAGCGCGCTTAGCGTGTCGGATGTCTGTCTGGCGGAGAACGTGGATCAGGCGATTGCTATTCTTGAGCAGAAGCCCGTAGATCTGCTGATCTGCGATATCGAAATGCCGGGCAAAAGCGGCCTGGAGCTGCTGGCCTGGGTGAAGCAAACCGCTCCCGGCACGTTGACGATTATGCTGACCTGCCATGCCGATTTCGAGTATGCCCAGCGCGCGATTTATCACGGTGCCTTCCATTATCTGCTCAAGCCGGTAGACTATGAGGAATTGATGAAGATCTCCCATGAGGCGCTATTCGAGATCAGCAAGCAGAAGGAGCAGCAGCAGTTCGAGACCCTGATCCAGGAGTACCGGAGACAGTGGGAGCATCAGCTTCCCCTGCTGGTGGAACGGTTCTGGCAGGATATTCTCAGCCAGCGGGCGGCGCCCGTGCTGGAATCGCTCACCCTTCCGGCGAACACCTACAATCTGGATTTGCAGCCCGGGGACCGCTACTTCCTTGCCTTGCTGGGGCTGGAGCAGTGGAAGGAGAATCTTAGCGCACGGGATGAGACGATTATGGAATATGCACTGCGCAACATGGCCGATGAGCTGCTGCTAAGCGGGCTGGAAGGCACTGTGCTGCAGGATCAAGTCGGCCATAATCTGGCGGTCATCTACGTGCGTGGTGATATGAACGCCGTCCGGCATACGCTGGAGCAGAATGGCCGCAACTTCCTGGATACCTGCGGGCGGCTGCTGCATTGCTCCCTGTCGATCTACATCAGCGCGGGTGTCCCTCTGTCCGGTATCATGAGCGCTTACACGGATGTCACGGAGCGGGAACAACGCAACCTGAATCGTTCTCGTCAGGTGTTCGGACCGGAGGATCAGGTGTATGGCCGAGATCTGCCGCTTGCGCCAGGGCCTCAGGCAGCGCCTATGCATATCTTCGGGGAGTGGGCGACCCTTCTGGAGCTTGGCGAGCTGGAGGAGCTGGAGCGCCGCGTGACGCTGTGGTTCTCGGGCATTGAGCCCGGCCGCTGGACAAGTGAGCTGCACCGTCAGCTTATCCACGGCATCCTGTTCATTGTAAACACCGTTCTAGCCAAAAAAGGCTTATCCGCACACGCCTCAGCCGAGCTGAAGCCCTTGATGGATAAGGAGAATTATCCGAAGCAGTCCGCTTCACTCCAGCATTGGGCGCTGGAATGCCTGCGAGCTGTAATGCGCTTATTGCAGACCAGCAATAACGTATCCTCGACCACGGTCACCAAGATCCGGCAGTATATCCGCTCCCGCCTGAGCGAAGAGATCACCCGCGACGAACTCGCGGCCTATGTCTACTTGAACCCGGCCTACTTGTCGCGGCTGTTCAAGAAGGAGACCGGGCTGTCGATCTCCGATGTGATTATTCAGGAGCGGCTGCAGAAGGCCAAGCAACTGCTTGAGGAGACCGAGCTGAGGATCACAGACATCGCAGAGCAGGTCGGATACACCAGCCTCGGCAGCTTCTCCAACCTGTTCAAGCGGATCGTCGGCACCACGCCGCAGCAATACCGTGCGCGGAATAGGAAGTGAGCGGGGCGGGCAGATGTCTTTTGCATACCGCCGCCGCACTCACCATACCTGCCAATTAAAAAAGAGCGAAGAGGCCTATAGCCCCTTCGCTCTTCTTCACATGTTGCCCGCTAGTTACTTGAACAAGTAACTCTCATTACTTAATAATTACATACTCCAGACCTACCAGCTTGGCGTAGGTAACGATCTGGTCGGTAGTCAGGTTGAGCGATACGACGGTATGGTGTCCGCCGCCGTTCTCGATCCAGGCTCTGACTCCGTCCTGGAAGTTAGGCTTCACCTGCCATAGTACGCGGGCTACCGGCAGATTCGGAGCCGGAACGGTTGGCTCGAAGGCGGTAACTTCGTTGATCAGCAGCTTGTAGTGGGTGCCGAAGTCGGCCATCGATACCACGACGCCTTCGCCTGCCTTGCCGTCGAAGACAAGGCGGGCCGGGTCTTCACGGTCGCCGATGCCCAGCGGGGACACAATGATCTTCGGCTGGCTTGCGGCCAGGCTCGGATCAACCTCCAACATGTGGGACTGGAGAATCGCTTCCTGTCCGGCAGCCATTTCGTAAGTGTAATCCTCCATGAACCCGGTATTCAGGTTGTGGCTCATCACCTTCATCAGGCGGTCCAGGGCCGCAGTCTTCCAGTCCCCTTCACCGGCGAAGCCGTAGCCTTGGGCCATCAGGCGCTGAACAGCCAGACCCGGAAGCTGCTTCATGCCGTGCAGGTCCTCGAAGTTAGAGGTGAAGGCATTGTAGCCGCCTGCATCCAAGAAGCGCTTAAGGGCAATCTCGTAGCTCGCCTGCACCTTCACGCTGGCTTCCCAATCTTCCTTACTGTATTTGCCATAATCAACGGCATACAGCTTGGTATATTCTGCGAACAGGGCATCGATCTCTTCCTGCTTCACTTCGTTCACATAAGCTACCAGATCGCCGATGCCGAAGTAGTCCACGGTCCAGCCGAACTGGATCTGGGCTTCTACCTTGTCGCCTTCGGTCACGCCCACGTTGCGCATGTTGTCGCCGAAGCGGGCAACCTTGATGTTGAAGCTTTCGTTATAAGCTACGGCAACGTCCATCCATTCTGCAATCTGCTTCTGGACTTCCGGGCGTTCCCAGTATCCTACAACGACCTTATTCTGCTTCTTCAGACGTGCATTGATGAAGCCATACTCACGGTCGCCATGGGCAGCCTGATTCAGGTTCATGAAGTCCATGTCAATTGTAGCCCAAGGAATGCTCTCATTGTACTGGGTAGCCAGGTGCAGCAGCGGCTTCTGCAGCAGCTTCGTGCCGCGAATCCACATTTTGGCCGGGGAGAAGGTGTGCATCCAGGTAATTACACCGGCAACCTCGTCACGGTAGTTCACTTCTTTCATGATGGAAGTGATTTTGTCTGCGCTAACGGCCAGATCCTGCAATACCAGCGGATAAGGCAGCACCCCGCTATTGTTGAGCGCATCGGTCATTTCCTGGGCATGAGCTTTCACTTCACCCAGTGCTTCATCTCCGTACAGGTGCTGCGATCCTACGACGAACCAGAATTGCTTGTTGCTTACTGTTGACATATCATTCATCCTCTTCTCTATTAGTTTGGTAAAAGTCAGTTATTTCTGTCCGTAATACGCGTCCTTGCCGTGCTTGCGCAGATAATGCTTGTCCAGAATCCGCTGCGGCAGCTCCTCGGCGAACGTATTCAGCTGGCGGGCGAAATGGTTCATCTTGGACACTTCCTCCAGCACCACACTGTTCATAACAGCGGCGTGGGCATCCTTGCCCCATGTGAACGGCGCATGGCCCTTCAGCAGAACGCCGGGAATCGCCATCACATCCAGCCCCCGCTGTTCAAAAGTCTCAATGATCACATGCCCGGTCTCTGCTTCATACCCGCGGTCAATCTCTTCCTGGGTCAGGAACCGTGTGCATGGTACAGAACCATAGAAGGTGTCTGCATGTGTCGTCCCCATAACCGGAACATCCAGTCCGGCTTGAGCCCAGATGGTTGCCCACGTAGAATGCGTATGCACGATGCCGCCGATCTCGGCATAATGCTTGTAGAGTACAGCATGGGTCGCTGTATCCGAGGAAGGCCGCATCTCTCCCTCCACCACATTGCCATCGAAGTCCACAACGACCATATCGCTCGGCTTCATCTTGTCATAGCTGACTCCGCTCGGCTTGATGACGAACAGACTGCTCGCCCGGTCCACCGCGCTCACGTTGCCCCAGGTGTATTTGACCAGCCCGTGCTTAGGCAGCTCCAGATTGGCCTCGCATACCTCTTCCTTCAGTTGCTCCAGCATGTGTTAATTCCCCCCGTTCTCTACGAGATGATCTACAGCGGCCTGCTCAATCGCCAGACCCGCCGTGTAGCGTTCCATGAACAATTCAAAGCCCTTCACATCCGCCGCAACCGGATGAATGGTCTCGCCTTCGATATCCTTGAAGACCTTCTGGTCGAGGAAATCATCCAGACGCTCCTGCTGCGCTCTGTTCTTCATATAAGAAGCCAGAATCGCCATGCCCCACGCGCCGCCTTCTCCGGCTGTTGCCATCACAGAGACCGGAACATTCATCGCAGCAGCTACGATTCTCTGTCCGACAACAGGCGTCTTGAACAAGCCGCCATGCGCCAGAATGCTGTCGATGGACACCTGCTCCTTCAAGGTCAGAATATCCATACCGATCTTCAGCGCGCCAAAAGCGGAGAACAAATGCGTCCGCATAAAGTTGCCCAGCGTGAACCTGCTCTCCGGCGAACGGACGAACAGCGGCCGTCCCTTCTCCAGCCCGGTGATGTTCTCACCAGAGAAATAACCGTAGCTCAGCAAGCCGCCGCCATCGGCATCCGCCTCCAGCGCTTTATTGAACAGAACGCTGAACAGCTGCGCCGGATCAGCCTTGAAGCCCATCGCCTCCGAGAATTCCCGGAACAAGCCGACCCAGGCGTTGATATCGCTGGAGCAGTTGTTGGCATGCACCATTCCCACCGGACTGCCATCCGGGGTGGTTACCATGTCAATCTCAGGGTATACCGCTGTAAGATCCTTCTCCAGTACGATCATGGCGAATACGGAGGTGCCTACAGAGATATTACCGGTCCGTTTGCGGACACTGTTCGTGGCGACCATTCCTGTTCCGGCATCGCCTTCCGGCGGACAGAGCGGAATGCCTGCCAGCAGGTCCCCGGACTCATCCAGCAGTCTCGCTCCGGCTTCTGTTAACACACCAGCCTGCTCGCCTGCAGCGTAGACCTCCGGCAGAAGATCACTCAGCTTCCAAGGGTAATTCTTAGCGGCAATCAGCTCATCGAACTGGCTGACCATAGCCGGATGGTAATTCTGCGAAGCCTCATCTATAGGGAAGACCCCGGAGGCATCGCCAATCCCGATCGCCTTGCTGCCGGTGAGCAGCCAATGGATGTATCCGCCCAGCGTCGTTACGAACGTTGCCTGTGGAACATGCTCTTCCCCGTTCAGAATAGCCTGATATAGGTGGGCAATGGTCCAGCGCTCCGGAATATTGAACTGGAACAGCTCTGTTAATTCCTTGGCCGCCGCACCGGTTGTAGCATTACGCCAGGTCCGGAACGGAACCAGCAGCTCGCCCGCGCTGTCAAAGGCCATATATCCATGCATCATTGCTGAGAATCCGATCGAACCGACAGTAGTAACCGTAACCCCGTATTTCTGTGCAACCTCCTGCTTCATCTCACGGTAAGCCGCTTGCAGCCCATTGATGATATCGGTGAGGGGATACGTCCAGTACCCGCCTTCCAGCAGGTTCTCCCACTCATAACTTCCGGATGCAACCGTCTCGAATCCCTCATTAATCAGGACGGCCTTGATACGTGTGGACCCAAATTCGATACCCAGTGATGTCTCTCCCTTAAGTATCGCTTGCTTGATGTTCTGATCCATGCCCACGTTACTCCTCTCTGAACCAAACTGTGTTACTTACGAATCTAAAGAATGCGCTTCCTTTATGAACAGGTTTAGTATATTTTTTGTTCGTACATTTGTCAACAATTTATATAAGATATACCTACAAATTTACCGGAAAATCAGCCCTATTTTACGCAAAACAATATATATGGTAGACACCGGAGGATATTAAGCTTATATTCAAGCTATAATATGTACGTACAACTACATTGATTTTTCCACTCTATATAAGAACAACTATGAAAGAAGTGACCCGTGTGAGAACCAAGTACCAGATCATCTTCGATGAACTCAAAAGCAATATCCTGTCCGGCACCTACAGCGTGGGCGAACAAATCCCTACAGAATCTGCGCTGCAGGAGATGTACGGCGTCAGCCGCCAGACCGTGCGTAAGGCTATTCTGGAGCTGTCCAACGAGGGGTTCCTGCGGAGCGAGAAGGGCTCGGGCACCTATGTCAGCCACCAGTTCCGGTCCAAATCCGGGAATGGCGCGGGCAAACGGACCATCGGCGTAATAACCACTTACCTCTCCGATTATATTTTCCCCTCCATTATCCGGGGGATTGAAGGCAGGCTCAACGAGGACAACTATTCACTGCTGCTCGCCAGCACCAATAATGATGTGGCCCAGGAGAAGAAGGCGCTGGAGATGATGCTGTCCTTCGGGGTAGACGGGCTGATTATTGAGCCTACGAAGAGCAACCTGTATAACCCCAATATCGCCTACTACCTGTCGTTCAAAGAGCAGGATGTCCCGTTCATCATGATTAACGCTTACTATGAGGAGCTGGAGGTGCCGTTCTTCTGTCTGGATGATGTACAGTCCAGCTATCTGGCCACCCGGGAGCTGATCTCGAAGGGCCATACTCAGATCGGGATTATTGCCAAAATGGACGATCTCCAGGGCAAATACCGCATGAAGGGCTATATCAAGGCGCTCGGCGAAGCCAAGCTGCGCTTCCACCCGGAGCAGGTGCTCTCCTTCGATACCGAATCGAAGCAGGCGCTGTCGGCCAATCTGGAGCAATTCCTTACAGATAACAGAGAGGTGCTGACCGCTATCGTCTGCTATAACGATGAAGTGGGGCTGGAAGTAGTCAAGGTGTGCCGCGAGCTTGGGATCTCGATTCCGGGGGAGCTGTCGATTATCGGGCAGGACAATTCCTATATTGCCAAGAATGCAGGCATCAAGCTGACGACCTTAACCCACCCGCAGGAGCAGATGGGCCGGGATGCGGCCGAATGGGTCATTAAGAAGCTACAGGGTAAAAAAGATCTGAAGAACAGCACCTACTATCTGCCTGAGCTGGTTGAGGGGGAGACGGTGAAGGTGCTGGAGCCAGCTCCTGTGGAATAGGTAGAGCCGCCGGAAAAAATGACAGAGACAAACAGCCCTGACCGCTTCACGGCCTGTAACGGTCGTGAAGCGGCAGGGCTGTTCTTATTCAGTCCGGCTAAACCGGGGGACAGGCTTAGTCCAGCAGAGTAGAGATGCTTATGCTTTCAACCTTAGCGCCCTTGACATGGAACAGGATATAATCCACATAGTTGCTTGGGGCGAACCGGTAGTCATCCTCTTCCTCGGGTGCCCCGTCTCCGGTCAGCTTGCCTTCGGGATAGGCTTTTTTGAGTGTATCCAGGCTGTCTCCGACCTTGATATTACGGACCGTAGTGTACTTCGGATCGGTAATCTTCATGCTGAAGATGTAGAACTGCTTGCCATCACCCGAATCAATCGTCTTAATCTCAAGGCCCGGGAAGGTATACGTCTTCTCTGTTCTGCCGATCAGGGTATCCATATTCTTACCGTCATCCAGGGAATACGTGTGCGATTTCTTCGCCGTTGCCTTGCCCAGCATACTCTCCAGCTTAGCATCATCCACAATGTCGGAGAGGGCGATGGTGTGATCCTTATGGACAAAAGCCAGCTCCTTCAGAATCACATTTCCTTCCTTCTCAATGGTTCCCTCCTTGATCGCCTCGGAGCTGCCTGCTGAAGCCGCAGGGGTTGGCTCAGCCGTAGCAGCTTCAGTCGCCGCTGGCTCAGCAGCCGGAGTAGCCGAAGCTTCCGGTGCCGCCGTGGCCACCGCTTCAGCTGTAGGTTCTGCCGAAGGAGTGGCCGCCGGAGCGGCCGAATCGGACTGGCATCCTGCCAGAAGTGTCATTAATAATACTGCGGGCAGCAGCAGCGCTGCCGGTTTTGTAAATGTTCCCATAAGTAATCCCTCCATGAATGTACGCGATGGACGCGTTGTTTGTTTGGTATGAGGTTAGTATACGAAAACCATTTATTAGTGTAATAACAGAGTTGTATCAGTCTTGTAACACCTGTTCACAGGAGCGGCAGACGGATGGAGACCGTGGTTCCGGTTCCGAGCTGGCTCTCTATGCTGAGGTGTCCGCCGAACTTCTCGGCGATCTCCTTACAGATGGATAACCCCAGCCCCGTTCCGCCTGCCGCGCTGGCATTCCGTGCCCGGTAGAAGCGTTCCTGTACACGGGTAAGTTCATCCGCGCTGATTCCGATGCCCTGATCGCTGATCTGCACGATGGCTTCCTGCTCCCGGACTGAAGTTTCAATGCTTACGCGGGTACGTGGACCGGAGTATTTAATGGCATTGTCCAGTACATTCGCAATGGCATGGGACATCAATACCTGATTCACAAAGACGAAGGCCGGCGGACCCTGCCGGATCGTAAGCTCTATCCCCTTACTCTCCGCCTTGACCCTCAATCCAGCGGCTACCCCTGCGGCCAGCTGTGCCAGGTCCGTCTTCTCGGCATCGATTCCGTCCTGCCCTGCCTTATCGAAGCGCGACAGCATGAGCAGCTCATTGACCAGCCGGGTCAGGCGGTCCGATTCATTCACCAGATGGAAGTAGATCCGCTGCAGCTCCTCATCCTCATCCTCACCTTCGTACAAATATTGTGAGAACCCCTTAATGGCCGCAAGCGGCGTCTTCAGCTCATGGGATACGTTCGAGACAAACTGCTTCTGATACTGGATATAGTCACTGAGCTGAATGCCCATCCGGTTCAGGCCCGCAGCCAGCATGCCCAGCTCATCCTTCCTGTTCAGACGCACCTCCCGGAACTGCTGGTTGGAGAAGCTCTCCGTCGCGCCAAGCAGATATTTGATCGGCTTCGTCATATTGCGGGCGATGAATAGACTGGAGAGCGTAATCAGAATAATGAATCCTCCCGCACCGGCGAACAGGATATAGCGGATCTGGTCCATCATCGTATAGAAATAAGAGACATCCTCCACGAACTCGTACACATAGCTGTTCTGATAATATTTGTCTTGAATCGGAACCGCGAAGTACAGCAGGTGATCCTCAGAGACCGTGTATGCATAATTGCCCTTAAGGGCGTTCTGGATATTCCCGGGAAAAATGACGGGGGTCTTGTTATTGATCACAATCCCGTCAACGGCGAGTCCCAGCAGCTTCTGGCTGCTGTCGTAGATCCGCACCTCCTTGACGGAGGCTTTTAACGTCTCCAGCGCGCTTCTCGCCACCTCCTCCATCTGCCCTGCATCTACCTCTTGTTCGTGCCTGGAGAGCACCTCCCTGAAGGACATCTCGCCCAGATCCGCCTTCTCCATCATTTGCTTCTCTATCGTTACGAAGCTGAAATAGTCAATCGCCTTATTCACCGAAATAATGATAACGGCAAAGGACAGCACCGAGAACAGCAAATACATTAGCACCAGCCGGGTCGCGTATTTCAGGCGGAGCCACCTCCCAGCTGATAACCGAAGCCGTAGACCGTCCTGATGTATTTCGGATTCTCGGCATCATCCTCCAGCTTCTTTCTTAAGCGCATAATCGTCATATCCACGCTGCGGCTGTCGCCCATGAAGTCATAGCCCCAGACGATCTCCAGCAGCTCATCCCGGGTATAGATTTTGTCCGGGCGCTTCAGCAGGGTCTCCAGAATCCGGAATTCCTTGGCCGTCAGAGCCACCGGAACGCCGCCTTTCTGCACCACCCGGGTCTCCAGATCGAAGGTCAGCTCCTCATGAGTGATCCGGGTATCTTCAGTATCTGCGGGCAGGCCGCTATTCTGGGCTCTCCGGAGCACTACTTTGATCCGCGCCAGAAGCTCCCGGTTATCGAACGGCTTGGTCATGTAATCCTCCGCCCCCAGCTCAAGCCCCAGGACCTTATCTATAATCTCATTCTTGGCCGACAGCATGATGACAGGAACCGCCTGCCGCTTGGTGATCTCCTTGCACAGGTCATAGCCGGAGCAATCGGGCAGCATCAGATCCAGTACCACCAGATCCGGCTGAAAAGCATCCAGGGTCGTAAGCCCCGCACTTCCGTTCTCCGCTGTCCGCACCTCATAATTCTCTCTGCGGAGCACAAGCTCGATCAGGTCCCGCAGAGCCGCTTCATCATCGATTACGAGAATTTTGTTCATCCGATCCCTCCTTCTATACTTAATATTAACACCGGCAAAGGACGTTAATCTCCCCGCAGCGCAGATCACCTGTTTTCACCGCTTTCCAAAAATAAACCTTCGCAGATGGTTCACCTTGCCCGCTTCTCAACATACCTTGAATAAACCAACTAGAAAGGGGACAAATCAATGTATCTGCTCTGGGTAATCATCGTAGGGGGACTCATCGGCTGGCTAAGCGGCAATCTAATCGGGCGTGATGTTCCGGGAGGCGTACTCGGCAATGTAATCGCCGGGTTCATCGGCTCCTGGCTGGGCTCCGAGCTGCTTGGTCCAAGGGGCCCTGTAGTAGGTGGCTTCCACATTGTTCCGGCCATTATCGGCTCCATCGTTGCACTATTGATCTTCTTTGCCCTGGCCCGCGGCGGCGCCTTCCGGCGCCGTTAATCCTTCCCGCCGGCCGCTGCAAAGTCAACACAGAGCCCCTCCTGTTCACCCAGGCAGGGGCTCTGCCATGTCATCCTTACAGAAACCTTAGAATCTGCCCTTAGAGTAGAGGTAGAGAAAGGATGATATACTATGCAGGACAATATTCTGGAAATACAGGATCTATGTAAAAGCTTCAAGCGCCAGACAGCCGTCAATAACGTATCGTTAACAGTCGCGCGCAATTCCGTCTACGGGCTGCTCGGTCCGAACGGTGCAGGCAAATCGACCCTGCTCAAAATGATTACCGGCATGCTGCGTCCTGATTCCGGAACGATCCGCTTCCAGGGGCAGGAATGGACCCGGAAGGACTTAAGCCGGATCGGCGTATTGATTGAAGCACCGCCGCTGTACGATAATCTGACCGCCCGGGAAAATCTCAAGGTACGCACGCTGGCCCTGAGACTGCCGCAGTCGCGTATCGAAGAGGTACTTGCTATTGTAGATTTGAGCGCAACCGGGAAAAAACGCGCCGGACAATTCTCCATGGGCATGAAGCAGCGGCTCGGCATCGCCATTGCACTCTTGAACCAGCCGGAGCTGCTGATTCTGGACGAGCCGACGAACGGGCTGGACCCGATCGGGATTCAGGAGCTGCGGGAGCTGATCCGCTCCTTCCCGGAGCAGGGAATCACCGTCATCCTGTCGAGCCACATCCTCTCCGAGGTGGAGCAGACGGCCGACCATATTGGCATCATCGCGGGCGGCGCGCTGGGCTATCAGGGGGCGATCTCCCCCGATCAGGACCTGGAGGCGCTGTTCATGCAGGTCGTAACAGCCCACCGGAGGGAGGGTGGTGCTCATGCTTAATATCGTTAGGGCGGAACACCTGAAATGGCGGCGTACCTTCATTCCCAAGCTGGCCTGGATCGCTCCTGTATTCACTCTGTTCTTGTGCGCTGTTCTGATGGGCGGCAGCTTTTTTCAGAGCGGGTCTTATAACTGGTGGTACACGATACTGTTGCCTGGAGCGCTGAGCCTGGTCTGCTCGCTGGCGCTGCAGAAGGATGCGAAGCTGAAGTACCGCGGACTGCTGGCCTTACCCTTTACACCGGGAACGCTCTGGGCCGGGAAAATCATCGCCTGTGCGTATTGGCTAATGGCTGCGCTCCTCGTGTTCCTGACCGGTGTTACAGCCGGGGGGCTACTGTTCGGACAGACGATTACACTGCTGAGCAGTCTGGCGGGCAGCATATTGATCTTCCTCACCTTCCTGTGGCAGATCCCGCTCTGCCTGTTCCTGGCTGCCCGCCTCGGATTATTCGCAGCAGTCCTGCTGAATCTGGCCGGTACTATTCTAGGTGTAGTTGAATTCGACCGGGGCGGCTTGTGGGACTACATTCCTTATACGATTACCTTCAGGCTCATGTGTCCGGTGCTGTCCATCCTGCCGAACGGCCTGCCGGTCCCGGCGGACAGTCCGCTACGCAGCACAGACATGATTCTTCCGGGTACGCTGGTCTCTCTCGGATGGTTCGCCATCCTGTTCCTGCTCACCACCTTATGGTTCCGTAGACAGGAGGCGAAGTAGTATGAATGCACTTCCGGGTCTGCTCAGGGCCGATCTGCTCAAAATACGGCGCACCCCGTTTCTCCTGATCCATCTGCTGACCCCGCTGATCGGGGCCGGCCTGTTCCTGGCCTACTATTCCATCTCCTCTGCCAGTGAAGCGGGCAAGGTGATGGGGTTCATGCAGGCAGTCGCTTGTGCGTTTCCTACCCTCATCGGGCTGGTCTGTGCGATGGCGGCGGAGCAGGAGGCCGCCTCCGGAGGGTTCCAGGGGATGCTGGCTCTGCCTGCGGGCAGGACAACAACCTTTTTGAGCAAGCTGCTGCTCCTGCTGGGGTTCAGCCTGGGGGCTGTCCTGCTGGTCTTCGTCCTGTTCAGCCTGGGCTTTGCCGGAATGCTGGGGCAGGACCGGCACGGCATACCCTTTTATCTCACCGGCTCTGTAATCCTGTTCGCAAGCAATATCCTGCTCTATCTGCTTCACTTCGCAGTCAGCCTGCGCTTCGGACGGGGCGTCTCTATCGGCATAGGAATCACGGGAAGCCTGCTCGCTGCCCTGATGCTGACCGGTCTTGGCGATATCCTGTGGCCGTATATCCCCTTCGCCTGGGGCGGCCGTTTCCTCTCCCTGCTGGAGATTCAGCATTCGGGAGGGTTGCCGCCTTTTGCCGAAACGAGATTGGCCACCGGCGTATCCATCTGTATAGTAGCAACGATAGCTGCCGGCCTCCTCAGTATGTTATGGTTCTACAAGTGGGAGGGCCGCTCTGCGGATAACTAGCCTACTAATCTGTAAATGAGGGAATCCATGACTATGGCCAAAATACTTGTGGTAGACGACGAACCCGCCATCCTGTCCCTGATAGCCAACGCGCTCAGTACCGACCGCCATCTGGTAACCACCTTCTCTGATTCCACGCTGGTGCGCGGGATCGACCTCGGTGCATATGACCTGATTCTGCTGGATGTAATGATGCCCGGCGTGGACGGCTTCACCCTGTGCCGGGAGATCCGCACGGCGGTGGATTGTCCGATCCTGTTCCTGACGGCGAAGACGCTGGAAAGTGACCTGATGTACGGACTGGGGCTGGGGGCAGATGACTATATTATAAAGCCCTTCGGCATAGGTGCGCTGCGGGCGCGGATCAATGCTCATCTGCGGCGGGAGAGCCGGGAGAAGCGCAATATTCTGTATATGGACCCTGTACGTTTCAACCTCTCCGGTAAAGAGCTGTACGCCCGGGAGGACAAGGTGCCGCTGACCAAAAGTGAATATGAAATCTGCGAGTTTCTGGCCCGCCACCGCGGTCAGGTCTTCTCCAAGGAGAATATCTATGAAGGGGTCTTCGGATATGACGGGGAGAGTGACAGCAGTGCCATTACGGAGCATGTCAAGAACATCCGCGCCA
This sequence comes from Paenibacillus sp. FSL R7-0204, assembly GCF_038002225.1. Classification (NCBI taxonomy): domain Bacteria; kingdom Bacillati; phylum Bacillota; class Bacilli; order Caryophanales; family Paenibacillaceae; genus Paenibacillus; species Paenibacillus sp. FSL R7-0204. The sequence goes on along the minus strand of NZ_JBBOCA010000001.1, from coordinate 429,456 downwards.
AGCTGGGCCGGTACGGGCTTGAGGCCATTGAAACCATCTGGGGGATCGGATATAAGTGGAAGCTGTAAAACAACGCAAAACCGTGCGGCTGCGCACCTTTTTCCTGCAATACCTGCTGCTGCTGAGTCTGGGCACGCTTCTGCTGCTGGGAGGACTGCTTGGCGCATTCACGCTGGCGTTCGCCTGGGGTGCCGTGCTGCCTGCCAACTATGATGAGAAGGAGATCAACCAGTTCAAGCAGCAGTTGGCTGCGGGTGCAGCGGACACAGCCCCGCAGGTCCCGGACCGGCTGGATTACACCGTATTTACCTTGGACGGAAAGCCGCTGGCCGGCAATCTGACGGCTAAAGAGGCGAAGCAAGCCTGGAGAATTGTCCAGGAGGGGAACAACAGAAGCTCCTACTACTACACCACCGCCGAGCATGGGCAGAAGCTGTGGATCTTCCGCTATGTTCTGACACCGCAGTATGCTTCTCCAGTGCTGCGCAGCTCGCTGCCGAATCCCCAGCTGCTGGCCCCCGTGCTCTTCGTGCTCGGATTTCTGCTTCAGGCTGGCCTGCTCGCGGCCAGGTTCGGCCGGAAGCTCTCGGAGCGGATGGCCGGGCTGCAGGAAGCGACCGAGAACATCCGGCGCGAGAATCTGGAGTTCACCGTCCAGCCCAGCGGCATCCGGGAGATTGACGAGGTGCTGGGCTCCCTGGACCGGATGAAGGATGCCCTGCAGACTTCACTGGAGAAGCAGTGGGAGCTGGAGCGCTCCCGCAGGGAACAGATCTCCGCACTGGCCCATGACATCAAGACGCCGCTGACCATTATCCGGGGCAATGCCGAGCTGCTGCAGGAGATTGTAGAGACTGAGCCGCAGCGTGAATACAGCGGCTATATCCGCCGCAGCGCCGCAGACATCGAAGCCTTCGTGCAGGAGGTCATTGACTTGTCCAGTCTGCAGGCCGGCTCATCCCGCCAGCAGACTCGGGTCCCGGCTGCAGAGATTATGTCCGAGCTGGAGCGGCAGATGAAGGCCCTCGCTGCGGGCAGGGACCTGCGGACCTCTGTCCGGCAGGAGAAGCTGCCGGAATTCCTGTACATCCACAAGGAGCTGCTGCTGCGGGGAATCATGAACCTGATCGCCAATGCGGCCGAGCACACCCCGCCCGGGGCAAGCATTGCCCTGCTCGTCCAGGGTGAAGCGGCGGCGGTTCAGTTCACGGTTACCGATACCGGCAGCGGCTTCTCAGCGGCCGACCTCCGGGAGGCGACTAACCAATTTTACCGGGGCGATCCGAGCCGCAGCTCCGGGGATCATCACGGAATGGGGCTCTACATTGCGCGGTCTGTGGCCGAGCAGCACGGAGGCAGTCTGCACCTCAGCAATGTCTCCCCATCCGGGGGCGGGAAGGTCACGATGCGCATTACCGCGCCTGAGCAAATGAAATAGCCGAACACATCATAACCCCGGTTAATATACCTGCCGTAGATCGCGGCGATGGCAACCACCAGCAGCACCGGCAGGGCGAACAGACCGGACAGGATGTTGACCTTCTTCATCTTTTTGTAGGTGGATTAAAACGCGCTTTCACCCTGGGCTTCTTCGAGCAGCATGACCTGCTTATCGAAGGAGTCACTTTTGCGTACCGGCATCTTGGATTGTGTAATCTAGTTGTGCTGCACATCCAGTTCGTGGCTGAATTCCATGGTTTTTAATATTGCTCTTCCTGCGTTCATTGATGATGCCTCCTAATTAAAAATTCAGACTTCTCCCCAGTTCCGCTGATACAAGCGGCGGGAGGGGGTGTCTTCCGTATGCTCTGTGTACAGGTTGGTTGCAGTTATAAGCGCAGCCACCTTGTCCAGGAAGACAGCCTTCGGCAGCTCCTGGCCGAGAATCACCTCGCAGACCTGCTGCAACTCGGCCAGGGTGAATTGCTCAGGCATTAAGAGCAGCGCGATTCCTGTTCTTTCCGACTCTTGGCGCAGCCGTTCAATGGCATAGGCAATGATCTTGGCGTGATCAAAAGCGAGTCCGTCATTGGACAAGACGGCATATTGCACCGATCTGGCCGCCGGTGTCGCTGTCACCGTCTGTTCAATCACTGCTGCCAGCTCCTGCCCGCCCGCTTCCAGCCGAAGCTCATAGGTACGGGTGCGGATGCAGCCTTGCTCCAGCAGCTCCTTATGCTCCTGCCGGAGCCGGTAACTTACCTTGAACCATGCCGCAGCCTCGGCATCATCCCCTGCCGCTAATTGGATGCGGCGGCTGTCGACAAGCGCCATATAGCTGCTGCTGATCACCCACGTACGGGGATCACGCCCGGGGTCAGAGAAGGTGCGAAGCTGCTCCAGATATACACCTGTAACACCGGTCTCCTCCTCCAGCTCGCGTGCGGCCGCCTGATCCGTGGTCTCGTCCGGCTGGACGAAGCCGCCCGGCAGCGCCCACTTACCCAGGCAGGGATGCCCGCCTCTGCGGATCAGCAGGAGGCGCAACTCCTTCGCCGCAGCCCCGGGTTCATAGTCTGCCGCTGTATCCGTGGCGGTGAAGATCACCATATCCGCCGCCACGGAAGGCCGTTCATAGTCCCCGGCCCGGTACTGCTCCAGGAATTCACGCTCTGTAAGTCCGTTAGCATCTCTCAATTCCACTCTCTCCGCCTCCTTCTGTCTCTGGCTCAATGCTCCAGCTCTCCGAAATAGTTCCCGTACGGCTTGAACTTTGCCAGTACACTGTCTACCTTGCTTATACGTTCCGTAAGCGTCCCCCTCAGGGTAATATAAGGAATCCGCCGCTCCTTCAGGTCCGCGATAATCTGCTGGTGGAACACATGCCGCTTCTGATCCCCGCTGCGGTCCCACGTGTCGTCATAGAGCATATCATCGTCACACAGGAAGAAGAGATCATATCGCTGCGCATTCTCCAGAGATAGCCGGGTTAGCAGCTCAGGTGCCTTCCCATGGTAATCCAGCGCATACATATACGTGGTGATCGCATTCGTATCGACGAATAAATACCTATTGGCCTCAAGCAGCGCCTGCTCTTCCCGCTCCAGATGCCCCACCGCAATCTCGTCAAAAGCCTCCAGCCCAATCCGGCGGTCCACCTGATGCTCCGTCCAGTAATCCCGCCCGTATTCGCTGGCGAAGGAAGTGCCGTACTTCCGGGCAAGTGCTTCGGTGATCGTCGACTTACCGGTAGACATCGCCCCTACGAACACGACCTTCGTAATCAAATCGCGGTACACAATCCCGCTGACATAATCACGGTATTTGTAGGGGTCCGAACGGACCATCGTAGCCGATACCGGCACCTGCACCCTCGTCTCATCCACCCGCCGGTCAATAGCGCCCAGTGCCTGACTCATATGCTCTCCATAGAATTCACTCGAATAAAAATGAGTCACCTGCTCGCCCTTCAGCAGTCCGAGAATATACCGCTCCTCCCGGATCTCATGCTCCCTGTCATCCGAGTATCCATCGGGTCCATCCCAGGCTTCTATTACCCGGACTGCAGGATAAAGGCTGCGAATCCAGTTCGCCCGGATCTGCAGCGGGACTGGAGAGACGGTCGTCTCGTAGATCACCACGATCAATTCGTCCACCTCCTGCAGTGCCGTCTCGAACATGAACTGATGCCCTTTATGCAGCGGAGCGAACTTCCCGAGTGTTAATCCAAGTGTCTTCATGACAGCGCCTCCTTAGCCCCTTTATTCCAGTTGTAGTAGCCGTAGACTGCATTAATCAGATAGGCGCTCCACATGACAATCATCAGCAGACCCTCCCCGCTGCCTTCAAGCGTCCGGATCACCCAGAGCAGCACAGTGAACATATTCAGCACAATATAGACCAGCCATTGCTCCTTGAAACGCCGTACCATCAGGATCGTTGCCACTACCGATAACACGGTAGTCAGGGCATCGATGTAAGGTGAATTCTGCGCGGGAATGAACGATAAGCCGAAGCCCAGCAGCAGCGCCCCTGCCACACAGGCTGCAATGGTAAGAAGAATCCCCCTCGTCTCCATTTGGCGCATGGACAGCTTGCCGCCGTGCATGTTTCTTTTCCACATATAGAAGCCTACAATATTCATCGGCACAAAGAATAGCAGATTCAGCATAACCTCGCCGAATAATCCGTTGATATAGGCCAAATAAGCATAACCGAACGTATTATACATCCCGAATCCATAGCTCGCCAGCTTCCCCTTCGCCGTCAGCACCACGCATAGTACCCCGGTGATGAATACCGTGAACCCGAAGAGCGAATCCTTGGAGATCACCGTAAAAACAACCGCAATTAGCGTAAATATCACCAGCCAGGCGAGTTCAAACCCGCTCCAGTTGCCGGGTGCCTTCTTCATGCTCATCCCTCCGATTTCTCTGTATCCCGCAAAACGAATTAGTTATTAACCAATTGATAATTACATTTTGTTAATATCAAGATAACAGAATTTATGAAGGGATGCAAGCCCCGTTTTCCACAAATTTTGAGATCGCGGTCTTCGGCCGCCTGCTGAGAACCAATCATTTGGAGGATTAGGTTCTTTTTTTCCATTTGTTGTTGCCTAAACCTCTTTATGCAAATATCATAGATTCATATACTCCAAGAAATAACATCGTTTTCCACGCCCTTGCGGGGCGAATTGATGCGAACGGCGGAACAACTCTGAGCAGCGGGATTGCCAGTGCGATTAGTCTGTTCACCGCCGGCGGCAGAACGGATGTCCTGAAGTACATTATTATGCTTACCGACAGGGAAGGCTCTTATGACACCGCACTGACTAAGCGGGCTGCCGACCATGGCATCGTCATATATACAGTGGGTTTGGGGAGCAGTATCTTGACCAGTGTGCTGACCAGCATGGCTCAGGGCACTGACTCCAGCACCCAGAACTATGTAGGGCTCATCAAGAATTATGTTGTGCAGGAGCTGCGCAATAACAACGGTGATTTGTCCAGGCTGAAATTTGACCCGAACAGTAGCCGGAATATCGTGAATAATTACGTGAATCAATTTCCGACAAGCCCGTATCCGGTTTTTACGGAGAAGAGCAATCTGGCGTTATCTCTGGCCATTCACGCTTTCCATGGCCATAATATTACGGTCAAGGACTTCAAGATCAATGGAAATCAATTCAGCGGCAAGTTGGCATTCCATTTCTATGATCATTTTGGCTTGGATGCCGATGATGAAATTAATTTCCCGGGGTTTATGGATTGGTTCACCCTGCAGCACTTCAAACTGTTCAACGGCAAATATGTGCCGTTCATTACAACAATTGACTACGAGCTGCCTTTTAGCGGCTCCGTGAATTAATTTCAATTCAATCAGGCAGGTGAAGCTATTGAGCCGCAGGACACGAATCTTACTTGGCATTACAGTTATACTGTTGCTTGCAGGAGCAGGCTCCATCATCGGCTACAATTCCTCAGAGGCGAAATACGAACTATTCCGTGAGCATAGCAGGCAGTTTGAGGCCGTGAAGTCGGAGACCCTGCTGTTGATGGACAGTCTGGATGAACGGAGCGATATCGCGAATACTTTCATCTACTCCAATAATGGCAATGCCGCTGCCCCCCGGCTCCATGACAGAATGAATCCCGGCCTGCAAGACAAAATCCGGCAGATCGCTGCATGGTCCGGGGACAGCCTGGACTTCGTGCGCTACAGCAGGCAGGACGGGAAGCCGCTCCTCCGGTTCGTATTCGACTGGGAAAGGGAGCATGGCCCCACCTATCATATTGTCTATTGCGCAAGTCAGAGCATGGTGGAGCAGGCCTATGCAGCAGAGCCGGTTAAGTATAAGCTGACTACACTTGCAGACGGCTGGTATGGGATCGGGATTGAGTAGGTACCGTCCTAACTGGTGAAGGATGCCGGTGCCTTCTCTCGTCGGCCGCTTGTAAGGAGCAGCATTGTTGCACTTTTTGCAGGATTTCTCTTAACTGCAAAGAACTAATAAAAGAAGGGGTGTCCCACGCCATATCATGGCTGAGACACCCCTTTCTTTTTTGAACAAACCGGTTGCCCGTTCTGCTCATACTACATATTCGGCCATAATCTGCTCAATGTGGTACGGAGTCACTCCCTGGTCTACCGAGAATACGGTATCGGCCTGCTGTGGTGATACGGCCAGCTGACCGCGGGCCTTGGCGTGCAGCGTGAAGAGATCATACAGATCAGGCTTCTTCAAGGAGGTCATCGCCTTGCCGATGATCACCATCCCCTTCTGGTTGACCTCCACATTATTAGGATAGAAAGGATCTCTGGTCAGGGACAGGTCTGTCCAGATCACGGTCCGCTCCACCAGATCCAGTATCACAGGAATGGCGATTTGGGTATCCGCCGTGACATCAATCTTGTTCGACACCGTGGCTGGCTCATAAATTTCACCGGACCCCGGCTTCTTCCGCATCATCCACCCCGTGAAGCACTCCGGCAGATTGCAGTACGGCTGTCCTGTGAAAGAATGGAGGGCAGCTACCACATACCTTCCGCCATATTCAACAATAGAAGGAATATGCAGGTCGATGAACTCACTGGCCCCGTAGGGTGCCGTTACAATATCCCCGCTATGGGCTGCATGATATTGTGCCGAGCGCAGATTGGTATAAGAGATATGTTCGACATAATTCCAATTCTTATCATACATCACTGCTGACAGGTCAATATCAACGCGGCCTGTAGGGGTACCGTCCATCTTCCCTTCCTTCCACCAGCAGAAGAAACGGACCGTGTTCCCTTCTTCCATCGGAATCCGGCTTCCCCGTACCAGGGTATGCAGCGCTTTGCTGGCCGACCGCTGGGAGAACGGCACAAGATAGTCCTTCAGACGCTCATCCACATATACCTTTCCCAAGGATGGCCGGACAGCAAACCGTGCCACCAGCGTCTGCTCGCAGAGATCCACAATATCCCGGCAGGCTTCTTCACTGATCTCCGGCAGGGTATTAGGGGTGGCCCAGGCTTTAGCGACATTTCCCTTGGGGAAAAACACCCTCAGCTCAGACTGCTCCCGCTGGCGTTCGAAGAAGTTCTTCACCTGTAGCAGCACCGGAGTCGATACCTGACCGGCCACTTCGCCGAAGGCCATCACGACATACTCAGGCTCCCGGGTCATCCGCAGCAGCTTCGCCAGTCTTCGTGCGAATTCACCCGGACGCTTCGCCAGCAGATCCAGCGCCGTCCACATCTGGTGATACTGAAGGGCCAGCTCCACACTTCCGTTAAAGGTCGTGAAGGCTTTTTTGTTACGCAGGATATCAAAAGCTTCCTCACAGCGCTTATACCGCTGCTTATATTCAGATGGATGCAGGATCTCGCCGAGGCGAATCCAGCGCTCCCGGTATCTCAGCATATCCTCGGTGATGGGATGGCACCGTTCCAAGAGCCCCAGCAGCAGCCGGCGTTCACTACGCTTGAACTTGCGGAAACGGGTGGGCAAGGCCAGACTAACATCGCCTTCCGACCAGGCCACCGCCAGCCGCAGCACATCGGTTGCTGTCTTGAAGTAAGGGCTTATTCTCGCTACATCCGCCTTACCATGCCTAAGCAGCGAGGCAGCCACGAATCCGGCATTCTCCTTGAACGGGATCTCCTCCGGCAAAAGCTCATCCAGCTCTTCGTTGGCTGTATTCGCAATCACTGCATCAATATCCTTCTGATCCTCTGCCGAGATCGAGCCTCTGGCCTCCATCAGCTGGCGGATTAGGGTCCGGAACTCTGTGATGCTCCCCAGATCAATGACCTTCAGCTTCACCTGTTCCTCAAGGGGTGTTTGCTGCACAGAATCAGCATATGGAAGCTCCCAGGTGTAATAATGGAACATCGCATTGAAATACAGCTCTGCTTCGTCCTCCTGCATGACCTGCTCCGGGAACCCCGGATACATCGGTGCATAATGCACATGCGCGCCAACCATCCGTCTTACATCCGCAATCAGCGGATAGTACAGCTGCTCGAAGGCCTCGCGGGGCAGCTTCTGGACCGCCCGGAACAAGGCAGGAGACAGGGTATACCCAAGCCCCTGCAGATTGCGGAGGGCTGCGGCCAAGTACCCCTTCGGGAGCTTCTTCGTGTCAGCAGCGTCAGGTGTGTGTTTCAGCATCATTTTGCCTGCTCTACGCAGGTAGATCCGGTTTATTTGCATAGTAAAAGTGTCCAGGAGAGCCCTATCCCTACTCGGTTTAAGTCCATGGGTAGAAGGAAGGAATACAATAGCCTGGACGCCTCCTCTCTGAGTAAGCATCCTTCAGGAGAGCTGCGGCCCTAATTCATCCAATTGAGTAGAAGGAAGGACCGTAATAGCCTGAAGATCTCCCGGCGATCTTGCAGCCGTTTGATGGTTCCATCATCGCACACGGTCCAGCGGGCCAACAGGGCGGAAGTATTACGACGGAGGTAAATTTTAACTTATGGCATGTCCCTCCTCTTATCGCATCCTGTATTTTGGCTTTTTATTGAGGGTATGTTATCATTCTTACAGTAAGTTAAATTTTAAATGATTAGGAGGGGTACCTGATGAAAAAGAGATCTATTCAATATTTGTCTGCTGGAATCGGGTATTCGACTGCTGTTTTCTTTTAGAATCAATGCGGACGGGACAGGTCTGTCTATTTTCTAAAAAAACAGCCAATTTAAAAGGAGACTTACAATTATGAGCCTAAATAATAATGTCATTCAAAGATATAACCCTGAAAATATAGCAAAACCGGTTGGAAGCTACAGCCATGTGACCAAGATCAGCAGAGACGCTGAAATGTATGTCTTTTCCGGTCAAATCGGGATCGATCAGAACAATAATATTCCTGCCGATCTCAACCAGCAAGTAACCAATACCATGAGTAATATTGTCGCCGTTCTGTCCTCACAGCAGCTAACCCCGGACCATGTCATCAAAATCAACATCTGGGCCACGGAGGAAATCGACTGGGATCATTTCTATTCCATCTGGAATGAAGTGTTCGGCCCTACACCTCCTTCGATGACGGTTGCTTATATCCAGGGCTTGGGACTGCCTGAGTTAAAGATTGAACTGGATGTTTGGGCTGCTGGTTAGAGCGTAGCGTAATTTAATACACCCAAAACAAGCCCTGGAAGATATTCTGTAGGCTTGTTTTGGGGTGTCAGAACCATTCCCTGTTTCCTTTGCTTTGCTCAAAAGCTTCTTAAAAGTAAAACATGTCTTCAAACTTTTTATCCAGTGCAATACATAAAATCAAAGCCAATTTTGCAGTGGGATTAAACTGCCCCGTTTCTATGGAGCTTATTGTATTCCTGGAAACACCGACTATTTCAGCCGTGACGCCACTTTTTCTTCCTTTATGAAAAACAAATTCCCTGCCCTCGTCTTTTTGCCCTGAATCTTTTACAGGCCCAAATTATATTTTTTTCCAATTAAGTGCAACTTCCCCCTTATGTCCTTCGTTTCTAAAGTTGAATCGAATCTTTTATTATTTACACTTCTCAGAACTATACACCAACGTTCAAGATGGCTCCAGCTACGATAGAACTTGTAGATGGGGACTTCATGGCTTCAACAAATATATTTAAGGAGGGATTTGCATGAGGAAAAAGATATTCCTGGCAAGTGTTTCCTCATTTTTGTTACTTCTACATTTACTCTCACCTATACAGGCCCAAGGCATTGTAGAAGATGTGGTTTCTTTTTCCAATACAGAGGGCTTGAGCTTAATTAAAGAAGGGTTCTCTAAGGACCCCGAAGGATACGGTTATACAAATGAAACAGAGATTGGTGAAATTACTGTCGGTGAAGGAATGCAGATTCATTTCATTGATGGCGCAAAATTGATGGAAGCTTCTGACAGTCTACTTGAAACAGTCACTCCTCAGGAATCGTGGGAATTTCTTATTTTGTCGAATGGGGTAACCAAATCTAAGATGGTCATTCAAAAAGATTCAAACGGTTCTTATCAGGTTAACGAGTTCGGGGCAAATCCTGAAACCTTGGCTTATGCCATTCAAGCTCTGCAAACTGAGGGGAATGTGAGTGAGCCTACCCTTATCCGTGAGCGGGACGAATATATCGCTGCTTTCAAAAAAGATAATCAGGAGCTCATTATTGCCCCACAGCAGGCCTCATCAACAGAATCAAAAGGATTAGGCAGCAATTCAGAACCTCAGCCACCGGAGCATTTAATAGATGTACTGCAATCCTTACAAAACGATTCATCAGAGAATGCCAAAGATGGTTCGGGAACTGTTGCTTCTGCATACAATACTGATGATAGTAAGAACTTACTAAGACCTATTATGATAAGCGCTCTAATTGCACTAGCAGTCGTATTCATAATGTGGATCTACCTCAGAAGACGGAAGTCATCCAAACCAATATAAGAAAAACAGGCTGCTATCCATCACTTGGAAAGCAGCCTGTTCTTTAATCTGCACTATCACTCCCCCTCCCATTTCTTCACCGCAGGCCGCTCATACACCACAGCATAGCTCTCGCTGCCCAGCAGCATCCGCTTGCCCTGGAACTCGTCATAGATGTTCAACCTTACTGTGGCACCAGTGAGAGTCTTATATGCCCGATTGTTCAGCGTAAAGGACAAGCTGTCCGAGAATCCTGCACTTGTCAGTTCCTCGCCCAGAGGCAGAACCTTCTCCGAAGGCTGGCCGAACGGATCGATCAGCTCGGCTACGAGCTTATGCTCATTCGCCTCAGCAACATACTGCTCACTGCGGGTGAGCCGGTAGTTCATCTGTACCTCTATGGACTCCCGGTCTTCAGGCATCGTAGCGGTCACCTGGTTCACGGACAGGGAGTACGGGAACAGGTCCAGCTTCTGAAGGGACGGCTGCGGAGCAGGATTGGCCGGACTCAGCCCCAGGCCCACGGTCTCGATATAAGCGGTCGGCACTGCGCCGGGTGCGGTCAGCTTGCCTTCGGCGATGCCTTCCCCGAGGAAGAGAGTTAGATCCGACGCGTTGATCTCCAGAGGAAGCTTGCTCCAGACGGTTACGAGACTCTTCTCTTTGGGGTTCAGGGCCGCGGCGGACTGCGAGATTACCGCCTCGAAATATTGATGATCCGGGGTCCGGTAATACCCCACCAGCTGCGCCGGCTGGGTCTTGCGTAGTTCCTCGTTGGTCATCACCAGTTCAGTATAGACCAGCTTGGAATCCGTGCCGGGATAGATCCGGGTCTGCCGCTCCAGAATCTCTGCCTTCTTGCCGGCCAGCTCCAGGCGGAACGGTTCCCCGGCCGCTGCGGTTCTTAAGGTATTCTCCACCTGGCTGGTGAACAGCGTAAGGAAATTCGCCTGGGTCTCTTCCGAAGGATACTGGAGGATCACCTTCAGCTTCGTCAGTTGATAAGAATAAGGAAGGTTCCCCGTAATGTACAGAACCGCTATCTCCTGCGGGGCCAATTGGCTCTTGGAGCCTTCGATCACCATCTGCGCACTGCCGCTGATATCTAGATCCCCCGCCTTCAGAAGCGCTGTAAGGGCCGGAAGCTGAACATTCGTGGACCCTGAGTTGCGGAGGCTGATCTTGGTCACGACCTGATCGCGGTCCGACCACGGCAGGCGTTCCACCGATTCCAGCTTCACTACAAAGGTACCCAGACTGTTCTGCACGGGGTACTCAGTCGCCAGCAGATGATTCGGCTGTAAGGAGTAGGGAATCTGATAGTAAGCCGCCGGGAAGGCGATCCGGCCCTCTTCTGCCGGCTCGTTCATCTGTAGCTGGAGCACTCCCTGATTAAGCTTCAGGGGCAGCTCTGCACTGAGCTCGACTACCCGCTCCTCCAGCGGCTTCAGACTCAGACCGGCCAGCGCCTTATTGCTGACCGGATAGCTGTACCCTTCGGCAGTCGTCAGGCTGAAGGGGTAAGCCGGAATCGTCACCGCTTGGTTGCCTGTGTTGCGCACCCGGAATTTCAGGCTCCATTTCGCCAGGTTATCCTCCGAATATACCGCTGCGCTTGCCAATTGGGTGTCAATAGAATTGTTGGCAACCTTAAGCTTGGCGACAGCGTTAACGGGTACGGTGAAGTTAGGCGACTGTGCAGCAGGCAGCTTATACTCAGCCACCGGCAGGTTCAGCTGCAGCCCGCTGTCTTCCTGGACGAACTGCAGGGACATATTATCCGTCTTCGTATAGGAGGGGATGTCCGCCAGATACTGCACGGTCCGTTTCTCCTTGGGCTGAATCTGATAATCGGCAGGAGCGGCATTCAGTTCAAATCTGGAGCCTCCCGAGGCTATCAGATATCCCTTCAGACCCGTGTCCTTAAGCACCTTGGTGCCCGAATTGGCGAAGCTGATGCCCACCCTGGCATACACTTTTCCGTTAGCCTTAACGATCTGCAGGCTCTCGGCCTTACTGATCACCGGCATACCCGCCAGGACCAGCTTCTTGCTCTGCCCTCTGGCGGTGGCTACCGAATAGGAACCCGGAATCGTGAACATCCCCAGCTTCTTCTGGTAATTCGCCTGGCTGAAGTCCCAGCCGAACAGGGCGATTCGGACTCCGGTTATTTTGGCAGCCTTACCCGCATTGACATAATACGTGACCGACTGGCTGCTATTAGCCGGAATAGACTTGATCGCAGCACTGCCCGTCACCGGCTTGCCTTGAATAACTGCGCCGCTTGAGGTAGTAACCTTGGAGAAATAATCAATCAGGCTCACGCTGCTGTTACTCCCGTTGACGTAATTCAGGGTGTACGTAATCATATTCCCGCTCTCCTGGGGCTGAAGGGCAGCGTCCAGCAGCTTCACGCTCACCCCGCTCTTCAATGAGACCGCCCCCAGTCCCTCCAGCGTGGACACGGCGGCTGTAGCCGCCTTTCCCGCTGAAGGCCCGGCCGCCGCATAGGCTCCGAAGGCGATGGACTGGCTGAGAACCGCCAGGCTTAGCATGGCGACAGCATATTTTCTAGTGGTATGATTCATAATTCTCTCCTCCCTTAACTTCGCTTAAGCTTGCGGCAGCCGGACCTCGAACCTCGTCCGCAGCTCATTGCTCTCTACAGACAGGCTCCCGTCATGCTGCTCTACAATATTGCGTGCAATGAACAGTCCCAGGCCGGTCCCGCCCTCCTGATGTGTCCGTGCCCGGTCCCCCGAGTAATACATCTCGAAGATATGCGGCTGCTCCTCCGGCGGAATGGGTTTTCCGTAATTGATGACCTCAACCGCTACTGCACCTGCATCGAGACGGCTGTTAATATCCACATAACCGCCTTCCTGCCCGTAACGGGCGGCGTTGGTCAGCAGATTGCCTAATACGCGTACCAGCAGATCCCCGTCCCCGTAAATCATTAGGCCAGGAGTCACATTCAGCCGGGAGGTCAGGCCATTGCGCTCGAATACCGGGTACATCTCCTCGTTCAATTGCCTTAGTAATTCGGTAATATCCAGATATGTCTTCACCACAGGCAGTGTGCCATGGTTCATCCTGGTGATCTCGAACAGCTCGTCAATCAGCTTCTCCAGCCGCTGGGACTTGGTGAAGGCAATCGTCGCGTAATGCCGGATCGTCTCCACTGGTAATTGCTCATCCCTCAGAATCAGATCCAAATATCCGAGAACAGACGTCAGCGGTGTACGCAGATCATGCGCCAGATTGACGACTAGCTGGTCCTTGCTGCTCTCGGCGAAATCACCTCTTTGCACCGCCTCCTGCAGCTTGGCTCCGGCCACATTCAGATCCTCTGCGATTGCGCTGAACTCATCCCTTGAGGCAATCCGCACCTGATTATGGAAATCTCCGCCCGCCAGATGATGAATCCCCTTGGAAATCTCGTTAAGGTAGCGGATGTACGGCTTGGTGAACATGAAGAATAAGATCAGCATAATTGGAATGAACAGCATCAGAGACACATTGAAGTCTCCGATCCTGTAGATGAACCGGCGGATTTCCGCCTCCGGGTCCTCCCACTTCACCCCGGCGTAATAGAGCTGAAGCAGCTTGAAGATCCCGTAGGTGATCCCGGCGGAGAGCAGCATGCTTACGCCCAGTAACTGAACCAGTCTGGTTCTGAAGCCCTGGCGTCTCTTAGGCATTGAACGTGTACCCGACACCCCAGATGGTTTTGATGAACCGGTCCTTGTTCTGATCCTCTCCCAGCTTCCTGCGCAGGGTGCGGATATGTACCATCACTGTATTCCCGCTCTCATAGTACGCCTCGCCCCATACCTGCTGAAATATGCTCTCTGCACTGAACACCTGCTTCGGGTGGCTCGCCAGCAAATAGAGGATGTCGAATTCCTTCGGCGTAAGGTCAATCTCTTCTCCATACAGCGTAACGGTGTGCTGGTCAGGGGAGATGATCAGCCCGCCCAGCTCCAGAACCGAAGTCAGAGAGGCACCCGGAGGCTGGCTGAACTGCAGGGAGCGCCGTAACTGGGAATTGACCCGGGCCAGCAGCTCCATCGGATTGAACGGCTTGATCATATAATCGTCCGCGCCCATGACAAGACCGGTAATCTTATCGAAGTCAGAAGTCTTGGCACTGAGGAAAATAATCGGCAGATTATGCTTCACCCGCACCTGGCGGGTGACCTCGTATCCGTCCAGCTTCGGCATCATAATATCCAGGATGGCCAGATCAATGGATTGGGACTGAATAGCCTGCACGGCCGCTTGTCCGTCGAATACCTGAATGCAGTGATACCCTTCCTTCTCCAGGTGCAGGGCAATCAGGCCGGCAATCTCTTTCTCGTCCTCTGCGATCAGAATAGTAACTCGCTTCATACCGGAGCCCTCCTAGACCTGAATCTATTCGTTCAGATAGGTCGTCGCCTTGTTCTGGATCAGCTTCGCCACTTCCTCCGCTGTCTTCTGTCCACTGAAGAAGGAGGCTGCCTCTTCTCCGGCGATGTTCAGAATTTTGACATCCAGCATGGCGAAGTTATCCGCAGTATTCATCATCTCTCTGAATACCTTGAATTGCTCGTCAGGCACACTTGCAGGCTGGTCGTTTGGAAGCTTATACGTCCCGTTCTTCACTTCCTGCTGAAGCTCGCTGAGCCGCTTGTCATTTACCGATTTGAGCATGGAGAAGCCTTCCTCGCTCTGCAGGGCCTGCCCTTCCTCCGACAGCAGGAACTTCATGAACTTCCAGGCCTGTTCTGCCACCGGCGAATTGGCCTGTATCGAGAACGTAGCGGTCGGAACAATCCGCATGGCGCCGGAGCTTCCGCTATGCGGCTTAATCAGCAGCTTCGGATTGGCGAAGTAAGTATACGGCACATTGACGAAATCAGCCGGGGTCTGCAGAAACGCGGAGTAGAACAATTGATTATCGGCTTCTCCCGAGCCGGCGCTCATCACTCCATCGTCATACATCTCTTTGATCTGCTGCATCATAAATATGAAGGCAGGGGAATCGAATTTGGCTTTGCGCGCCGCAGCGTCTACGAACTGGTTATAGCCGTCCATGACCATCTCCTGAAGCAGCATCTCCGGCGGATACTCCTGGAGCGCGAAGCGGTGCCCGGAGCCGGCCTTCTGCCCGGCTTCAATCATGGATTTGGCACTCCCGCTGAATTGCTGCCAGGTCCAGCTCTTATCGTCTACGTTCACTTGCTTCAGCGCATCCCCGTCCCCAAGGAACGCTCTCAGACCGTACCCGGAAGGAATCATATAGGTGCCGCCGTTCAGCTTCAGGGCATTCAGCACATTAAGCTCCAGATCCTCCTGCTTCAGCGTTTGCGACTGCTTCAGGTAATCGTCCATATTCAGGAAGAGCTGCTTGTTCACGTATTCGCTGACTGGCAGACTGCTGGTTTCATAGATATCGGCTCCTTTGCCCGAGAGCAGCTCCGTGCCGGCGCTTTTGATGTATTTCTCATAATCCTGTGCTTTCTCACCAATCGCCTTGTACGCCTTCACCTGCAGGTCAATGTCGGGATAGGCCTGCTCAAATTTCTTCTCCAGCGCACGGTAGAATTCACTGTCCTGCCTAACCGATAATGTCAGAACGGTCTTTCCGTCTGTGCTTGGAGCTTCCGCGCTGTTCCCCGAACTGCATGCGGTCATCACCGTTGTAAAAGCAAGACTCATTCCCAGAAAGCCCATCTTCAGCTTCGTTCTCATCGAAATTCCTCCTAATAATCATTCGTATAATAGGTTGTACTACTGTAGCTACTGCAGACGTACACGGTTGCCGTCCTGCAGGGGCTCGCTGCTCTCCAGAATAATCAGCTCATCCTCATACAGGTTATCCGTCTGGATGATGCTGTCTATGCCATTGGTGGTACTGGAGCGGATCGTAACCTCGCGGGCGATAAAGGTATTGCCCAGCGCCCCCCTCTGCTCCTCGATCTTATAGATATAGCTGCGCTCACCCAATTGGCGGATAACCTTATTGGATACGAGGAGTCCCTCCTGCCGGGAAGGCTTCTTCAGCTTAATCTGAACCTGCTCACCCCCCTTAAGCGACTCTTCATTCAGCACAATGAAGACATTCTTCTGCGCAATTTGCTCCACCCTGCCGTTCTCCTCAGCAGATGCGCTGCCGGTACGCGCCTGAGCATCCTTGATCTCTGCAACCTTACCCTGCAAGGAACGGGCCTGCTTGCCCTCTGCCGGTTGAACCTGCACCTCAAGCTGCTCCCCCAAGGTAACCCCGAGGCTGGCTAACAGCTCCGCGTCTGCCGTGAAGTCGAACCGATACCCCTTGCTGCTGCTCGACAGGACCAGATCCGCTTCCCCCGCAGACAGCATTCCCGCAATGGCATTCACCTGGGTAACCACCCCGTCGAAGGGGGCCGCAAGCTGCTGCTGCGCCGTTAACCGCTCTCTCAATCCGGCAATTTTCCGCGCCTGGGTGACCTGATCGACCTTACCCGCTTCAATCTCGCGCCGGGCCTTGCGAATCTGAAGCTCATCACCTTCCGCGTAGATCTGAATGAACTGATCCTGCAGCGTCTGCTGCGCGATCTTTTGCTTATCGAGCGCCGCGACTTCATCCTTCAGCTCCGCTTCGGCCGCCTGGCTGTCATAGCGGATCAGCGGCTGCCCCTTCGTAACCCGTTCCCCCTCCTTCACAAGAACCTGCCGGACCTTCCAGCCGCTGGCATTCAGGAGCTTCGCTTCACTCACGGGCGTAAGCTTCCCGCTGCCCTCCAGCGTGAATTCTAGGCTCTTGGTCTGCGGCTTTACCGTGGTCACTTTGGGCAGGGTCAACGACTGCAGCGTATTGCTGAAGAAGGTGAAGAAGAGTAACACGCCCATGAGCAGAAGGAAGGCTGTTCTGATATTTTTTTTGCGCCTGCGGTCTGCGGGCACTCCTGTAGTCTCCATATTCCGTCTATCTCCTCCTGCCATTAAAATCCCTCACACACGAACATCAGCCCTTGATTCCGGACAATTGAATCCCTTCAATGAAATACGTCTCCGCATACAGAAACAGCAGGACCATCGGTGCCATATAGATCATGGAAGCGGCGAACGCCAGGCCCTTCTCACTGCTGATATTCGATAAGTAGACGGATAAGGGCTGCCTCAGCGGGTCGTCCAGGAAAATAAGCGGCTGCTCCACCATATTCCAATAATCGACGAATAACAGAATCGTCAGAGCGGCCAGGCCCGGCTGGACCATCGGAACAATAATCGTATAGAAAATACGCAAATGTCCGGCTCCGTCCATCTTGGCCGCTTCGATGTAGGCATACGGGATATCCAGCATGAACTGCCTGAGCATGAACACACCGAAGGCGGCAAAAATACCGGGCAGGATAATGGCCCCCGCGCTATTCAGCAGCCCCAGCCGGTCTGCCATGATGTAATTGGGCACCAGCGTGACCTGAAAGGGCATCAGCATCGTCAGGACATAGACCAGGAACAGCGCTTCCCGGCCCCGGAATCTCAGCTTGGAGAACGCATAGGCCGCGAGCGCGGCGATCAGCGTCTGTCCGGCAATGATCGGCACCACCAGGAAGACCGAATTCCAGAACATCGACAAGTACATCGGGCTGTCCAGCAACACCTTGCCATATTGCTCCAGAGAGACCTGATCCGGCAGCCATTTCAGGTTGGCGAACGGATCGCTCCTGCCTGGAGTTACCTGATTCATCTGTCCGATGGGGCCGTAATTGATCCCGATTTCGCGGCTGCTCATGAACGAATTGATGAGGGTCACTCCGATGGGGAACAGCATCAGTAGGGCAATCGCCCCCATTAGGACGCTTAACGTTAGCTTGTATACGACTTTACCAACTGGCAAGACCTCTCCACCTCTATTCCATATATCGCCGGTAGCGGCGTTCCATAGCGAACAATCCGAGCACGATGATCAGAATGCCGCCGACCATTAAGGTCGAGGCAGCCGTCATCTTCTGGAGGTCAAGCGACAGGAACATATTGTTCATATAGTGCTGCAGCATATAGATACTGTCATGCGGGTAAGCTCCGGCTATCAGATACGTCTCCCGGAAGACCTTGAAGGAATTAATGACCGACATAATGACGACAAAAAACATCGTTGAGGTTAAATAGACCAGCGTAATGCTACGGAACTGCCTTATCCGTCCGGCCCCCTCGATCTGGGCGGTCTCATAATAATCCTTCGGAATCTGCTGCAAGCCGGCCAGGAACAGGATCACGTTATACCCGATGTTTTTCCAGACATACATCAGCATGATGACATTCCGCGCCGCCTCCGTCTTCATCCAGTCCACCCGCGTCCGGCCGAAGCCGCTCAGCCAGGCGTTCAATACTCCGTTCCAGTCGAACAGGATCTGCCAGACCAGTATAATCGAGGCGACAGGAACGACCAGCGGGAGGACATACGCCGTCCGCAGCCATTTCTGAAAATACAACTTCCGGTGCAGCAGCAGCGCTAGTCCCAGCGACAGCACAATCAGCAGCGGAACACTCACCATACTGAAGTAGAAGGTATTAGAGGCCGCCTTCCGGAAGGATTCGCCGGCAATCACCTCCCGGTAATTCTGCAGTCCCACGTATTGGCCGCCCACCGTGCGGTCCATGAAGGAGTAGAACACGCCCATGCCGAACGGAATCAGATAGAATAGGGCGAACCCAACCACACTGGGTGCCAGAAACAACCATGCAATCGATGAATCTTTACGGGCCCAATTCTTCAAGTTGCTCCCTCCCTGTACTCAAGAATAGGCTCAACTGTTTAAGAACAAGTCGGGTAAAGATTAAAACTTTCTTAAATTCTCTGCGCATCAGCACATTCGGCATGGCCGGCTTCACGCCAGCAGCAAAAAAGCCGCAAACGGATGTCTCATCCATTCGCAGCTATTATGATGTACAGCACAGATTACTTCAGGTCTCTCACTTCCATGAGCTTATTGCTAAACTTATAGGTTACGGTAACATTCTCAATAATCGCTGTATTATCGTAGGCCAGGGAGCCCTCGAACGCTAACGTGTCATTATCTTTCCACACAAGTTGACTCGGATAGCTGTAATTCTCATGATCACTGCGCGTCCAAGTATCCAGCTTACGCTGCGCGCCATGTCTGATTCTCGCCGACTCTACCAGCTCCGGGCTGATCGTCCCCTTCTCCACATTCAGGATTTGCACGAATTCACTCTTATTGGAGCCAGTGACCACCGCCAGGAGTTTCCGGTCCGGTGACGCGATCATTTCTTTGATATACATGGAGGGGGCCGCGAAGCTGAAATACGGTTCCAGCACATCATCTTGTATGCGCCACAGCACATTCTGGGTGCCGTAATCCGAATAGTTGTTGAATAAGGCAAATACGATGCTCCCGTCAGCCATTTTGTGGAGATACGGACTCTGGTAGCTTTTCGACAGGATATCGGTGGCAAAAGCCGCCGACTCCGCAATCTTCGCGGAATCACTGGTCAAGAAGGGCCGCAGCTTCTGAAGCGCCAGCTCCCTCGCCTTGGGATCATTGAAGCCCTCCACCAGCCGATTCACCGCAATATATACCTTGTCATCGTTCCCGCTGGTTAAGGCTTGCAGGAATTTGTCCGCAGTATACTTGGCAGGAGGCTCCAGCTCCATATCCTCCGCTGTCAGATAACGGATGTAGGGCTCCTCCGTTTTATTTCTGGTGTATTCTGTGGCAAGCAGCACGGTAGAAGTTGAGCTGTACACGACCAGACAGGCGACCAGTGCGATCCATCTTTTGGAGAACCGGTGTCTCCTGCCCCTGCCCCTGCCCCTTACTCCGCTGTGTTCAGCCGCCGCAATCAGCTCCTCGTCAATCAGTCCGATCTCCTTATACAAGTCCTCCCGCTTCATACGTGAACGCCCCCCTGGTCTAAATGAACTCTAAGCTTGTTCCGGGTCCTGAATAGGCTCGATTTCACCTTACTGCTGCTCATATCGAACCTGCCGGCCAGGGATTCTATGGAATCCGCATACCAATACCGCCTGATGAATAAATTTCGTGTCCCCTCCTCCAGCCCGTACAGGAATTCATTGATTAACCGCGCGGTCTCACCGGCGGCATACTGAGTTTCCACGGTCTCCGCCGCAGGCAGACAGTCCTCCAGCTCCTCCAGAATCACCTCAAGCTGGCGGCTCCGCTTCTTGGCTGTATTATAACCATGCTTGTCGAGCGCGATATTGCGGGTGATCCGCCCCAGGAATACCGGCAGCCTTCTCGGCTGGTTAGGCGGAATAGCGTTCCATGCAGCCAGGTATGTATCGTTCTCACACTCTTCGATATCGGAAGAGTTCGCGACAATGTTCCTGGCGATCGCCCGGCAGTACGCGCCGTATTTGTTCCGGGTCTCGAATATGGCCTGCTGTGAGCGCTGTAAGTATAGCTGAATGATTCCCTGATCTTCCATCTGCTGTTTCTCCTTTGGTATCCTCTTATCTATATAGTAGAGAATTCCGGGTGCCGGTTGCACTTATATGCTAATCTTTTTTAACGCAAAAAATCCCGGCACATAAGCATATCACTGCTTACACACCGGGATAGAGATAGTAATCTATAGGTTAACCGAGGACCGGCGGGTCCTGCTCAGTGGTGCTGTCATCCTCCACATCTGCCGGTTTCGGGATGACCTTAATGTCTACCATCAGGGTATCCGTCAGCTCCGTATCGGCCCAGGCTGAGCCGTCCCATATCTGCTTGCGGTAGATAACGGTTATCTTGTAATCACCTACAGCAGACGGAACATATGCAGCCTGATACACATCATCCGTTACGGTGAAGACGCCTGCCATACCTTCCTCTGTGGAGTTCCAGGCCTCCGGATGATAACGTTCATCTCCGGGGGTGGCAGGTACCAGGCTCTGGTTATGGCCTTCGGCCGTCAGGGTAAGTGTTTCCCCTGCAAAAGGGCTGCCCGGGCTAACGCTGAGCCGGTTACCTTCAGGCGTAACCGCTTCATACACATCTTGGGTTACCGTCTTAAGCGCATTGGCCGTCACCTTGTGTATCCCTGTAACGCGGGCATTATCGAACACCGCATTCTGGGAGGTTGTTCGGAAGCCGATCTTACCTGCAGTTAATTCCGTTTGCGGGTTCGTCCATTCAAGCTTCAACTGGCCGTCCACAAAGCCTAGAATTCTATTTCCTTTGATGACTGCCTTCAGCGTATACCACTGGCCCGCAGCCGCATCGGCGAAGAGGGTACTGGACACAGGGGTCAGCGTTCCGTTTACCGCCTTAAACAGCTCCAGCTTCTTGTCGTTTACATTGATGCGGTACATGTAATAGTTATTGGCGTCCTGCACCCGGAAAAGAATGCCGGCATTAGCATTCGCGATGGGAACCTTCACCTTGGCTTCCATAGCAATATCTTGCCATGAATCCCCGGCTGTAATGAGCCCCGCCCCATTTCCTTTTGTCTGGATCAAGGCTTTCGTACTGCCGTCAGTGGTTACACTCCAGGTCCCGCTGGCAGCCGTCCAGCCCGTCGTATTCCCATCCTCAAAGTTATCCGTGAACCGGACGGAATTCGGATTGGCATCAATCGGAGTCTCGTCCACATCTGTAACCTGAATCGTGAAGCTCTTCTCCAGAGACAGGCCATTGGCATCAATGCTCTTCACCCGGATGCTGTAGCTGCTCTTCGCTTCATAATCGGGCATAGTGCGGAGGATCAGCCTGTCTCCCTGCGGGGCAATGGAGAAGCTGCTGTTATCGGCGTCTCCCTGCCCGGGAACCAGCGCGTAAGTAAAGGTCTGGCCCGCATCCGGATGGGCTGTAGTGAAGGTGCCCACTACACCTCCTGGAGTTGTAAGCTCTGGCACCTGGGTAGCGCTGAGTGTAATATCAGTGGGCGGATTGTGAATGGCAGTCACCTTGGCATCGTCATACCAGACCCCGGCTGAAGTGGTGCGGAAGCCGATTCCGCCCGTGGTTAATTCATTGACCGGATTGGTCCATGTTGTCTTCAGCACTCCGTCCACATACCCTTTGATAGTGTTGCCCTGGACCGTCGCCTTAAGGGTATACCATTGGTTCTTAACAGGCACGAACGAGGTAGTCGAGACCTGCGTCAACGTTCCGGCTACAGCCTTGTAGAGCTGCAGCTGGCTTGTGCTGGCATCGATCCGGTACATATAGAAGTTGTTCTGATCCTGCACCCGGAAGACAATGCCTGCGTTCTCGCTTCCATTAATGAGAGGCAGTCTGGCTCTGGATTCATACGTGTAATCTGTCCAGGATGTACCGGCCTTGGCGGTAATCAGCGCCGTCGTGGTCTGGCTGGTGGACAGCACCCGGTTCCCTGTTCGATCGGTTACCGCCCAACTGTTGGTACCTGAAGCCACGGTCCAATCCGGGAGCAGCCCGGAGGTGAAGTGATCGCTGAACCAGGCCTGATCCGTATTCGCGAAGACGACTCCGCTTACATTCTCATTCTTGATGCTCACCTTCAGATCACTGAGATTCTTCGCCAGCGTTCCTTTGACCACCACATTTTCAAAAGTAACCCCGTTCACCATCCCGCCTCTGGTGGGATTGCCCTGAATAGGAGAATCTCCTCCCGTCTCGCGGACATTGATGTTCCGGAGAATAACATTGCTTACATCCCCTGCTGTACTGGTGGAGACCCGCAGCCAGTAATTGCCGAACTGGTTGATGCCCACCCGTTCAATATCGATATTCTCGAAGGTCACATCCTGGGCCCAGCCTTCGACCGGGAGCGGATTCTCTGTATAGGCATGATCCACCAGCAGCGCCCGCGCGCTTTGATATACATACGAATTGCGGATGGTTACGCCAATCTGCGGCGTGCATATGCCCATCCCCAGCTTGAAGGCGGCGCAGCGTGTCCAGGCGAAGCAGTCCTCGAAGACCACATTCTCCAGATGCTCGATGGCTCCCGGCCAGTCCTTGGACATTCCTTTCTGCGGCCAGGTCTTGGTGGAGAAGGTATCGTCATCCGAGATGGCAAGCGCATGCTTCACCAGCACGTTCTGGCTCTCGTTAATATCGATGGCATCATCCTCAAGCGTAAATAAATCCTGGTATCCCTTATAGTTGGTGATGGTTACGTTATCGGAGCGGACGACCAGAAACGCCCAGAAGCCGCCGTCCCGAAGGGTTAATCCGTCGAACTTGAAGTTGCTGGTCGCCATCGGCACCACCAGGTTATTAATGAATCCTTCTCCCTGCTTATGGGTTGCAGGCGGGTTCGTCATCTTGCGTTTGCGCATTTCTATCCCTTTGCCGTCAATGGTTCCGCGTCCCCGCATGGTGATATTCACGGAATTAGTAGCGGTGCGGATGAAATAGGTTCCATCCGAGATCGAATCCTTGCGGAAGTCATTCCGGTAGTCCTCGCCCCGGCCTGTTCCAACAATGACGGCTCCTCCGGCCAGGTAGAAGGTGACATTGCTTTTGAGGGTCAGGTTGCTGCTCTTATATACGCCCGCCGGAATATAGACGATACCGCCTCCGGCCTGATTGGCAGCATCAATCGCCTGCTGGATAGCGCCCGAGGTTATCGTCGCCCCCGTCTTGTCTGCGTTGTACGGTGCAGCGGTCACATTGTAGATTCCCGGGCCGGAGGACGCGGGGATGTCAGTCTCCAGCGGATCGGCGGCGATCACGAGTCTTTTTCGGCGCTTGTCCGGGTCCTTCTCATTCGGATCTTCGTTCGCAGGCGCATTAATATCTACGATCACATAGGTAGAGGCCGACAGCGTGAAGGTCAGCTTGTTGCCGTTGACCGTCCCCGTGATGTTCTTGGCCAGCGGGCTGATCGAATACGAGGTAATCGGCTTGTCTGCCGTCACCTCAAGGCTGACCGTTCCGTCAAAGGAGAACTGGGCGTAGTCATAATCAGGCAAATACTTGATGACGGGGACCGCCTCATTGTTCACCTTCAACGAGTAAACAGAAGACGGAGTATAGATAGACGGCATCGGGTAATTCTGGATGGTTGCCGGGCCAGCGGCGGCCACCTGCGGTACCGGTTCCGTTCCCGGTTCCGGTTCAGCTGCACCGGCGGTCTGCGGGATGAACCCCGTGAATGCAACGGCAAGCACCAGCAGCAATCTCATGACTTTGTGAGTAAGCATAAATACCTCCTCCAGATCGATTTGGCTCCAGGCAACCGCTTTCAATTCCCAGCAGGATACATAGAGTCATTCCTTACTATAATCCCGGGCCAAAAAGAAAGGAGGGTGGCAAACCCACTCTCCAGGGACACAATTATACTGTTCTAGGCCGCCCTTCCACTCATCCGCCAGCCTTAAGCCGGCACCATATGCAAAAAACCGCCGGAACATAGTCCGGCGGTGATAATCATTTATATGCTCTGGTTCCCGCAAAGTACTTGAGTAAGCACCGAAGCTAAAGCTCCACTTTTGTGGGGTTATTTTACAGCTCTGCACCATTGCTTTCGATCACTTTTTTGTACCAATAGAAGGAGTCCTTGCGTGATCTCTTCAAGGTTCCCTTGCCGGAGTTGTCTTGATCGACATAGATGAAGCCATAACGTTTCTCCATCTCTGAAGTCGAACAACTTATGATATCAATCGGCCCCCAACTGGTGAAGCCCATCAGCTCTACTCCATCCTGAACCGCTTCTCTCATTTGCTCAATATGCTTCTGGAGATAATCAATGCGGTATGAATCATGAATAGATCCGTCTTCTTCCACAACATCCTTCGCCCCAAGACCGTTCTCAACAATGAACAGAGGCATCCGGTAGCGGTCATACAGGCGGTTCAGCGTAATTCTCAGGCCAATCGGATCAATCGGCCAACCCCATTCCGAAACCTGAAGATGCGGATTCTTGATCTGGCTAACGAGCATACCTGAGTTGCTGTTGTCATTCGGGTCGTATTTGCCAATATAGGTCATATAATAGCTGAACGCGATGTAATCAACCGTATTGTCCTTTAGAATCTGATCGTCACCGGGTTCTTTCACCAGTTCGATCTGGTTCTCCTTGAAGTACCGGTCCATGTAAGCCGGGTATTCCCCGCGTGCCTGAACCTCCGGATAGAACAGGTTCATCTGATCCTCCTTGAGCGTCTGCAGCGCATCTTCCGGCTTGGTGGATGCGGCATAGGTCTCCAGACGGCAGATCATACAGCCGATTTGAGCGCCAGGGATTTTTTCCTTGCAGCTTTTGACCGCCAGCGCACTGGCCACGAACTGGTGGTGGGTAGCCTGATAAGCCACCTGCTCCTTGGTTCCCTGAATGCGGTCTTCGAGAATGCCGCCTCCGGTGTACAGGCTGGTCAGGATCATGTTCATTTCGTTGAAGGTGATCCAGTACTTCACTTTATCTTTGTAACGGTCAAATAGAGTATTGGCAAACTTCAGATACAGGTCAATCATAATACGGTTTTCCCAGCCGTTATATTTCCGAGACAGTTCCACGGGCATTTCATAATGGGACATCGTAACCAGCGGCTCAATGCCATGCTTCAGCAGCTCATCAAAAACCTTATCGTAAAAAGCCAGACCAGCTTCATTAGGCACTGTTTCTTCTCCTGTAGGGAAAATGCGCGTCCAGGCTACTGAAATACGAAGGACCTTAAATCCCATTTCGGCAAAAAGGGCAATGTCTTCTTTATAATGATTATAGAAGTCTACGCCCTTCCGCTTGGGAAAATAAACTTCGCTATTGCCGCTGAGGTACTCCTCAAGTTGTACAGAATCTACATCGAACGTAAAGTCCTTGCCGCCCCGCAATTCATGCGGAACAAATGGTGCCATATCGGAGGTGGACAGGCCTTTGCCATCTGCATCGTAAGCCCCCTCCAATTGGTTGGCGGCTGTAGCTCCTCCCCATAAGAATCCTTGTGGAAACGATAATCCCTCAGTATGTTTTAACATGATTCATCGAACTCCTTCCAAAATTATATTATTTTTAGAATTGCTAATTATTTAATTGTGAACAGCAGGATTCCGTTCATTGGAATCACCCCCTTCACGTGAACGGGAACAACATCCAGATAGTCCGGCGTATTGGTCACAATGACCGGCGAGACTACATTCAGACCCTTGGCTTCAATAGCCTCCAGATCGAACTCGACCAGCAGGTCGCCTTTTTGCACCTTTTGCTCGGGTACGACTTTTACCTCGAAATGCTGGCCCTTAAGCGATACGGTATTTAATCCGATATGAACCAGCACCTCCACCCCATCATTGGAGCGCAGCATTACGGCGTGCTTCGATTTGGCCACCATCGTAACCACTCCGTCAAAAGGAGCGTTCATCCGCCCTTCGGTAGGCTTAACCGCAATCCCTTTACCTGTCAGCTCGTTGGCAAAGGTCTTGTCCGGCAAGTCACGAAGTGGAACCAGCTCGCCCTGGAAGGGACTGAAGATTTCATTCTTTTTGTCCTGTACAGATTGGATAGCCTCAGGTACAGCGGAAGTTGCTTCGCTCTGCTCGCCTCCAGCCTTCCCCTTATGCTTAACCCTGCCGGGCTTTGCAGGATCTGACTCCTTCCAGAGGATTAACGTCATCACGAAGGAGACGACGAAGCTGATGGCGATTCCGATCAGCGCATAACTGAAATTCCTCATTCCCCCACCTGGCTCAATATAGAGCGGGAGCGATAACAGGCCCGGGACGGCAAAGCCGTAACATTTCAGGCCCACGGCAGTGATGAACCCGCCTCCTGCCGCCCCACCGATAATTGAAGCGTAGAAGGGCCTTTTGAGCTTAAGGCTAACGCCGTACAGTGCAGGCTCCGTAATTCCCAACAATGCGGAAATCCCGCTCGACAGGGCCACCGACTTCATCTTCGGATCTCGGGTACGGAGAAATACGGCGAGTACCGCTCCCGCTTGACTCAGATTGGTAATTAGATTAATCGGCAACAACAGAACGTCGTATCCCAGTTTGCTTAAATTCTGCAAGGTTCCCGGGAAGAAAGCATAATGCATACCTGTCATTACAATCAGCGGCATCAACCCTCCAAGCACAATCCCTGTCAGCGGCCCGGAGTGGGCGAACAGCCAGGAGACACCCTTCTCCAGATAGATTCCCCCGAAATTCCCCAGGGGGCCGATAGCGATAAGCATGATAGGCACCGTAATAGCGAGAACAAGCATAGGTGTGAAGATGATTTTGAGCGTATTCGGAATGAACCGGTCGATTAGACGATAGACATAACTGAGCAACCATACGCCCAGAATGATTGGAATCACCGATTGTGTGTAATTTACAATGGAGACAGGTAGACCTAGAAAGGGAATCGCTTCAAGCTTTCCGGCAGTATACGCATCCAAGATCGTTGGATACAGCAGGGTTCCGGCCAGTGTCAGAGCCAGATATTCATTCACCTTAAACTTTCTGGCAGCAGAGACGGCAAGCAGGAACGGAAGAAAATAAAACGAGGCATTAGAAATCATTGTAAATACGCTGTATTCTCCGCTGCTCTGTGAAATCCAGCCCAGTGAGACCAATAGAGCAAGTACGCCCTTGAGCATTCCCGCGCCTACTATCGCCGGCAGAATAGGTGTGAATATTCCGGAGATCGTATCAAGCACGGCATTTAAGCCTCTCGCTCCTGAGCCTGAGCGGTCTGCTCCGCTTGACTCAGACGATGCAGTTTCCTTCATAACATTCTCTACCTCGGTATAGACGGAAGCCACGTTATTTCCGATCACGACCTGGAACTGGTCATTCTGAAATTGTGCCCCAAGTACCCCCGGCAGCTTCGTAATTTCAGCGACCTGAACCTGCTTCTCGTCCTTTACATTGAAGCGCAGCCTTGTAATGCAGTGCCAGGCTTGAACGATGTTCGCATTTCCCCCTATACGGCTGATAATCTCCTCTGACATTTCTCTGTTGTTCACTTGTCATTCCTCCTAAGAATGTAGGCATAAAAAAAACCAAATGTAATCCCGTTCTGCTTGAGCCGCAGAGTCGGCAACATTTGGTGGTGCCTGATCGAGTCAGTAACACTCCATATTTCAAGGACCGGGAATCACTCTGTACCGGAGCGCGAAGTCATTCGCTCCACATGAATGATTAGATAGACCATTTCGTCCTTGTTAATTGAGAAACCGTATTCCTTTTCTACAAAGTGCTTAATCTTTCCTACACACTCGTAACTGTCGGGATATCTTGACGATAATACGTCATATAGAAAATGCTCGTCCTTGAACGAAAGCACAACCTTGTTCATTTGCCTGACAATAAAATACCGCAAATGCGTGATAAATCTAGAGTAATTAATCGAATCCTGCTCCAGCTTGATATTGAAATGCTCCGTCATCAGCCCGATAATCTGATTAATAATCGTTGTAACCTTCATCGTCTGACTCATAGTCCCGCGGTCAATCTGGGCATTCACGAAATGCAGTGCGATGAAACTGGCTTCGGAATCATGCAGCTTCACCTGGAAGGCTTCATTAATCAGGCTTACAGCCGTTTGTCCTGTCATGAACTCTTTGGGGTAGAGATTCCTAATCTCCCATTGCAGCGGATTCTGAATCTCCAGCTCATTCTTCAGACGCTCCAAGGCATAATGGATATGATCGGCCAATGGCAGAAGAATGGAATCATTTAGCTTCGTACTGATATTCTGTTTGCCTAACTGAATAATCTGATCCGTGACATCTATGACCTGCAAAGGGATTTCATTGAAGAATTGCTCCATCCGCTGGTATCGTTCGTCAGCGCCGATTCGGAACGTTTTTTGGATGTCTTCCTGCTTAAGCTCCTGCCCCTTTACCTTTTTGAAACCCACTCCGGTTCCAATGACTATCAGCTCATTCCCTTCCAGGTCTTCTGCCAAGGCGATGTTATTGTTTAGGGATTTCTTGAATTTCATCTACATTTCCTCCCTCTGAAAACAAAAAACCACCACAGTCAGATACACAAGAAAAAACATTTCTTGTAGAATCATCGACAATGGTGGTGCCTGATCGTATCAGTGACACTCCTTAATATAGCCATATTGTATGTTTTTAATCAGACGATGTCAATGCTTTTTTAAAGCGCTTTATTCCAGGAAATTCTGGGTGAGTCACAATGGATTAAAGGAAATTTTTGACTCTCGGCTTAGATTAAAGCATCGAAACGCCCCTCTGCATTCACCGTTGCCGTCCGGGGATCGGTCTGGCCGATACCCTTAAGGCCGCCCTTCCACTCCATCCGCCAAGGCGGAGCCTGAACTTTCTGGGCGGCAGTGCTTACATCCGTGACCGCGCTGCTTCCGGCTTTGTGCGCGAGCTGAACCTCAAGGAGGCGGATCTGCCGCTGGAGCTGCTCCCGGCGGTAGGAAGTCGACTGCCCGCCCTGCGCCGCGTTCACCCGGTCCAGCTCCATCATCAGCCGGTTCCGCTGCTTCTCCAGGGAACTGACATCGCTCTGTGTGCCGCCGTAGGCCATGATGACCTGTACCGGACTGATTCCTGATACACTCTGTCCTATCATGATCCATCCCTCCAGTCCTTGGCTCCCGCCTCAAATCCAGATATTTGGAAGCTCCTATTCCTATCTATTACCCTGCTGCTTCCGGTATGACAACATTAAGAAGTACTGCTGACTTACCTTTTTCTATGAAAAATCTCCGAAAACAATTTACATAATATCCTATATATGGTATTCTCGATATGGATGCGCTTACATATTATGTCGGGAGAGGAGGAGGCGGCTCCGTTTCTGTAGAGGGAGGGCAAATAGGCTTCACCAATCGAATGAAGGAGGAGATATGAAATGAAGAAAATAATGACCCGAATTGCAAGTCTGGCTCTGGCGACAGTCCTGCTGTTGCCTGCAATGTCTTTTGCATCACCTGTAGCAGAAGAGCAGGAGTTGAGCCTCTCTGCGGATGCCGCTGCGGCTGTAACCAGCACCATCACTCCCGCTCCGCAAGGCTATGACGGATACCGTAATAATATTCCCCACGGCAACGTACAGCAGATTTCTTATTATTCGACTACTGTAGGCAAGTCAAGAAACGCGATGGTATACACCCCTCCGGGTTATACCCCTTCCAAGACCTACAACGTGCTCTACCTGCTGCACGGCATCGGCGGGGATCAGAACGAATGGCTGAACGGGATGAATCCGCGGAACATTCTGGACAACCTGTACTCCCAGAACAAGCTGGAGCCGATGATTGTCGTGTTCCCGAATGGCCGCGCCATGGCGGATGACCGCCCGATCGGCGATATTTATGCACCGGACAAGGTAGCCGCCTTCGAGCGGTTTGAATTTGACCTGATTAATGATCTCATTCCTTACGTTGACTCTCACTTCCCGGTATACAAAAACAAGCAAAACCGCGCCCTGGCAGGCTTATCCATGGGCGGCGGACAGACCCTGAACTTCGGCCTGAAGCATCTGGACAAGTTCTCCTGGATCGGCGCGTTCTCCTCTGCTCCGAATACGAAATCGGCCTCACAGCTGATCACTAATCCGGCGCAGACGGCCAGCCAGCTGAAGCTGCTCTGGATCTCCTGCGGCGCTTCGGACGGCCTGCTCTATGTCAGCCAGAATTTCCATAACAGCCTGACCAGCATGAATGTTCCGCATCTGTGGTATCTGGATGTAGGCGGACATGAAGGCAAGGTCTGGAGCAGCGGACTCTATCAGTTCTCGCAGCGGATCTTCAAGTAACTCCCGTCATAGCCTGCTCTCCCCCGATCCGTTAAGGTAGGGGGAGGGCAGTTGTGCTTAATAAGGCCCGGCCAACGATAAGGAGGGCAATATGGTGAGTGCGATAACGGATTACTATGATTCCTATGATGAGGAGGGAAGGCTGTTCAGGGATAACGGGCATCAGATCGAATGGATCACAACGATGTCTTACTTCAAAAAGCTATTTAAGCCGGAAGCCTACATTCTTGACGGCTGCGCAGGAACGGGGAATTACTCCTTTCAGCTTGCAGAATTGGGGCATAAGGTCGTTGCCGGAGATATTGTTCCTCATAATGTAGAACTCATCAGAGAGAAGCAGCGCATACGCCCGGTATTAGCTGATATGTATACAGGAAGCATCACGGATTTATCCCGTTTTGACAGTGAAGTCTTTGATGTTGTCCTGAACATGGGCGCTTTTTACCATATCGGCAATGAAGACAGACAGCTGGCCATGACCGAATGCCTTCGCGTGCTGAAGCCGGGAGGGCTGCTTGCGGTCTCCTATATTAACAATGCAGCAGTTTCGTTATTAGGCGTAGGCGATAGACTAGGAAATATGGAAGATGTACTTACCTGGCATGCCAACCAGACGAAAGATGGCCTATTCCTACATATGTCTCCCTCTGAAATGGAACACATGGCAGCTGCCTATCACACAGAGATCGTGGCCCATATTGGAACAGACGGGGTCGGTTATCTGTTTGCTACGCAAATTAATGAGGCACAGCAAGAAGATTTTGAACGCTGGCTTCAGCTTCATCTGCGGACCTGTGAGGACAAGAGTCTGCTCGGGTATAGTTTGCATGGACTGGCTATTTTGCGAAAATGATAGAAATAGACCTACCATTTGGCCCACGCGCCCACACAACGCCAAATGTGATCGGTTTTTCGATTACATTCGGCCCACGCGCCCACGCAACGCCGAATGTGGTCGGTTTTTCGACTACATTGAGCCCACGCGCCCACGCAACGCCAATTGTGATCGGTTTTTCGATTACATTGAGCCCACGCGCCCACGCAACGCCAAATGTGATCGGTTTTTCGATTACATTGGGCAGATGCACTCACCAGAGAGCAAAAGAAAGCTGCACGCTCATCGCGTGCAGCCCTTCTCCGGCCCTCTTATGGCGTGTCAACACGTAACCACTCTGCCGGAGTCTTCTTGATGAAATGCTTCTCGACCGCAGCAAGCACGTCATCATTTCCCGGTAAAGCGGCCCGCTCAATGGCTTCATTCACCGGCAGCCATTCATAATCACTATGCTCATGATTAAGAATGACATCCTGGGTCTCATCCACGTATCCCACGAACACCGGGGCGACGTAGATATAGTTTTCTTTTGCCGAATAGATCTGGTCGAAGGTATTGGAGGTGTAGAGAGCGACCCGCGTAATCCCGGTCTCTTCCCGAATCTCTCTTAGCGCAGCCTCCCACGCTTGTTCTCCTTCTTCAATCCCTCCACCGATGTAGCACCAGGCATCCCTCAGTACCGAACCGGCCCGCTTCAGTAACAGGACATGATGACCAGAGGGTGTATTCTTCAGCAATACTACAGCAACACCTGTACAACGTATGGGTACTTCAATGTTCGTCTTCATCATGCCCGAAACCCTCTCCTACTCGCTCTCCACTCTACCCAAGCTCCGTATAGATCTGGAACGTCACCCCGAACTTGTCCGTCAGATCGCCGAAGCCGGGGCTGAACGGCTCCTCCCGAAACGGCATATTAACCTTCCCGCCCTCCTGCAGGGCATCGAAAATTCTCCGTGATTCCTCCACACTGTCCGTAGTAACGCAGACCGTTACCCGCTTCCCGCTCTCAACCGGTGTACCGCCGGGAGTATCCGAGAACATCAGCTCCGTGCCGCCCACCTGTACCTTGGCATGGGCCACCAGACTCCGCACCTCATCCGGGAACGTGTCCGGGAGGTCCGGCATATCACCATACGTCAGGATAGAGAGAACTTCAGCCCCCATAGTCTGTGCATAGAATTGAATAGCCTCCCGCGTGCGCCCCTCCAGGGTGATGTAGGGAGTAAGTTTGATAGTCATTGTGTGTTCCTCCTTGAGTTCGGAATGGTCTCGCTTGTGCGTTTCATTAGTATAGACGTTCCGGCCGCGGCAGAATCATCGGTGCTCCGGCAATCCGAAGCGAATAAATAATTCAGCATCTATAAAATGATGAACATGCGCGATCTTCCCCCCGCTCAGCTCAAGCACATGAATCGCCCACGGGACCAGCAATCCATCTTCTCCTGAGGGAACGTACTGGGCAAATGCGGGCCGGTTCCCGTTCACCTGGACGGGCACCATCCGTGATCCCACACAGTGACTGTGTGTGATCTGGTAGAAGGCCGCGATATCCGCGCCGCCCTGCACCCACATCGTAAACGGCGGCATCGACAGGCTGCCGTTCTCCTGGAATAGGTCTAACAACGCAGTAATATTGTATTGTTCAAAAGCCTCCACGTACCGGGTAATCAGTCCTTCGTCCACTTCATTATCATCAGCCTGCAAGGCCTCGGACCGGAGCTGTGCCTTGGCCATGGTTGCCCGTGCCCGCTGCATCGCGCTGTTCACTGCGGCCACAGTCATCTCCAGTGCCCCGGCGGTCTCGGCTGCCGACCACCGGAACACCTCCTGCAGAATCAGCACAGCACGCTGGCGGGGCGGCAGCAGCTGAAGCAGTGCAATGAAGGACAGCCGGAGGGTCTCTCTGCTGACCAGAATATTACCAGGGTCATCCACATAGCCCGGAGCGGGCCAGATCCAGGAATGCTGAGGCAGGCTCTCCCTAGGCTCCGTAACGGCAGCGGCCGGTTCCGAGAGATCCATCGGCAGCGCCCGCCGCTTGGCGCTTCTCAACCGGTCAAGACAGACATTGGTGGCTACCCGGTACATCCAGGCTCGGAGAGAGGCCTGCTGCCTCATCTGCTCCTGGTGCTGCCAGGCCCGGATCATGGTATCCTGGACGGCATCCTCCGCCTCGAAGATGGAGCCCATCATCCGGTAACAATACCCGGTTAGCTCGGAGCGCATGTCCTCCAGTCCGTTCAGGGTCTCCGGGGTCTCATAGGTCTCATGATTATGATTCACTTTAGACAGACTCTCCTTCATGACCCGTCCAGCTCTCCCTCCATGAACTGTATGAGGTAGTGTTCAGGCTGCGCAACAAATTCCGGGAAGCTGCACAGATCCGCATACGTCTGATGCTCCAGATCATAGCAGCCGAGCTGCCCCTTCTTCTGCGGGTTCCAGACCAGAACCAGGTCGGAATAATTGTCAATATCGGCAGACAGGCGCAGCAGCTTGCGCCGGCCAGCCTTCATCTCTATCGTGTCAGTGAAGCTGAAGAAGTCGATGTACCCGATCTCATACTCATTGGGGGCCAGCGTCAGGCGCAGCTGGTCCCCTGTAAGGAAGCGGACCAGCTCATCGGGCAATTTATACTTGGCCAGCTCGTATTTCTTGTTCTCCACATTATGGACATCCGGCGGTTCCAGCGATTTCAGGTATTCCGCCATGGCGGCATCCTTGCTGCTGACAGCAATTGTATACGGCCGCTCGCCGTCCTTCTCCGCAATCATTAGGTCTGCACCGCGTTCTACCAGGAAGCGGACCATGTTCAGATTCCCCATCCGGGCAGCCACCGTCAGCGGCGTCGCCCCGTAAGGATAGACCATATCCGGCTTATTGTAGTTGATATCGACTCCCTGTTCCATCAGATAGGTAAGCGTCTTCAGGTCATGGTCCGAGGCGGCCTGCCGCAGCACAGCTCCAGCATGTTGCCGGATGTCCAGAACCAGCTCCTGGATCAGCGGGATATTCTTCTTGTTACCGTAGTAGGCCTGTGAATAAGCGCCCGATCCTGTCCGGCTGAGCAGGTCCAGCTTCGCGCCCTGTGAAGCAAGGTAGCGGACGATATCCTCCTTGCCATAACGGACCGCCCGCAGGAAGGCCGGATTCTGGCGGACATTCAGCTTCGCGCCTTGCTCCACCAGCAGCTTCACCACCCCTGTCTGCTGCGTGATAATCGCCAGGTCGAGCGGGCTGACTGTGGTATGCTTGCTAAGCTCTAGCCCCGCTTCAATATCCCAGCCCGCAGCAATGGCAGCCTGCAAGGCCGGAACATCCCCCTGATAGATCTGCATCGCCCGCTCCGGCAGCACCTCGAATTTCCCTATGTCCTTCAGGACAATCATCCGCACTCCTCCTTATTCTTCACTCCTATGAATACAGCACGCATCCCTTAGACAGAAGCCACTCTTTCATCTTGGCAGATACCTGCCCGGCAGCCTGCTCATAGAAGACGGCTACCTCCTGCCCACCCGCCAGATTCAGGCGGATATAGCCGCCCAGATTCCGGTAGAACAGGTAGCAGACGTAAGAATTCTCAATGAAGAGATCCGGCGGAGACTCCGCCCGGCACAGGTCAGCCAGCTCCGTGAGCGCCAGCTGGCCCTCTCCCGGCGGCATCCGCAGGAAGAAATGCTCGCGGGTTCCCGTCCACGGCTCATAATAGACGCTCTCCTCCTGGCTCCGCCCATACATCCGGCGGTAGATGCCGTCCAGGATCAGGGCATAGCCAACAGCCTCTTCCTCTTCCCCGGCTGGCAGCGGGATCGCTTGAATCTGCTCTGCATGACGGGGCAGCCACAGCAGCCCGTTCACCCCGGGATGGACCGCCAGGAAATCACCGTCCACGGTGGTTCCTATAGCGGTACACTCGCCGATCTGCTGCTCCGTTATAGGACTGTCTTCATCATGCTCCCATAACCCGTATTCGGCAAAAGGCCGCAGCACCTCCGGGTCAGGCAGTTGCACATTCATCCACCCGCGATACGTCCCTTCACCATACCGCTGCAAGAACTGGAGGTACGCTGGCGGATACAGAACGGTATTCTCTGCTTCGAGCTGCTGACTGTGATGCTCTGACAGCCGTTTGGGCTCAGATACGATATACATTCGTCATTCCCCCGGTTTCCTGCGTGAGTTATTCATCAATAACCTTATTCTGCGGCTTCCGCCAGCCAGGCCCGCATCGCCGGAGATTCTGCCTGGTTCAGCCGCAGGGCAATGTCCGTATTCCCCTCATCCGGCGGCATCACTTCGGCAAGCACGCATACGTCCTTCCTGGGCTGATTGAGCGCGAACAGCCCCTCAGCATCCAGCATCCGCATCGCCAGCTCCATGGCCTCCAGCCGCAGCCCGAACTCATGGTTCCATGCGTCAGCCTCCAACACTGCAATGGACGGACGCGCCTGGAAGGACTGCTTGACCTCATCGAAATGCTCATCCCCGAAGCAGCAATAAGGCGAATCGGCATAAGACCATTTGATAAGCTCGGCGATCTCTGCTGCCGGTGTGCTGCCGTCCCCTGCCTGTCTGGCCGCCTCCTGCTCCAGCGCTTCCCGCGACCAGGCGGAGAGGCTGGGTGCATGTCCCTCACCAGTTGTATACAACGTACAGTAATAATAATGCTCCCCATTCGCAAAAAGCTCCCGAAACGACCTTCTCGCCGCCTCCACGATCTCCGCCGCCAGCCGCTGTACTTCCTGTTCCGTATTCATGGCTATTTCCTCTCGTCGATCAGCTGTTCCAGGAATCCGGCGAATGTCGGGGCGTATTCCTCGATCAGATCGTTCATCAGGTCATAACGCATGACCGGGAATTCTCCCTGTTCATCGGGGGCAGAGGTGTCAAAGTTCAGACGCTCATACATAGTTGTACTCCCCTTTCCCTGCTAAGGGATGATTAAAGATTGTCAGGATGAACAACAGCGGGCGCATCGTCATTCATGCGCAGCAGAATATACTCGATCTCTTCCAGCGGCAGCTTCAAGGCCTGACTGACCTCATAGATCCCCAGCTCCTGGGAGAGGAGGAGGCGTGCCTGATGGATTTTCCCTTCCAGCCAGTTATTGGCCAGCATCCAGCATTTCACCCGTTCCAGCAGCTCCGCTTGGGCAGTCTTACCGGCTTGCTTGGTATACTTGGCAATGGACTCTGTCAGATAGCTGTACAGGTGAATGCCCAAGGCCTCGCGCTGCTCATTCTTGGACATACGCTGGTACTGTTCATAGCTGAGGCTGAGATCCAAATAGAGGGTATGATCCCCGCTGTCAAAGCGTCTGAACGTTCTCCGTCCATAGCTGTCAGGCAATACCCGGAACACCACAAAGATCGCATAGGGGAACTCCCATGTATTCGCCAGTTCCTCTAACGGGACCAATTCATCTCTAAGTACACCCACACATGTTCCATGGGTATCCAGCGTAAAACCCAGTTGCATTAGTCTCCCTCCCCGGCTTAAGGCATCACTTGAATTATTTCCCCCTTCTATAGGCATCTGCCAGTTGGACCAGGTACCAGACGGCCGCACCGGTCAGGGCCGCGAACAGTAGATTAATACAGCCGAATACAAGAAATAACTTGGCTTTGCCCGGCCCGATCCGCACAGCAGCAACAAGCTGGAGAATGGCAGGGAGCAGGAACATCAGCCAGGAGACGGCGATCAGCTTTTCGGTCTTGAAGCTCCACCATACCGCACAGCATGATAGAGCGAGCACACCCCAGGTACAGATCAACTTCAGCGCCATCCGCTCCCCTCCCTTTTATGGATAACCCAATACATCAGCTAGGCCCTGATTGCCCATGGATCACAAGTCCATATTGTCTGACCATCCACGAGTTGCTTAAATCTTCAGCCGCAGCACGGCTTATGCGTGCAGAGGGCTTCTGTTCCTCCATCGCCTCCGGGTCTTGCGCCGAGAAGCGGAGAGGCTTGGTCATTTTTTGAATAGAGCTGGTAATTTCCTTGTACAGGGCATAGCTTAGCGGCTTGTGCTCCCGGACATCCTCATAGAGATAATACTCCCCTTGCTCATCCTGAGCATTGACGCGGTGCCCCTTAGGGCAGGAGATCAGAATACAGGGCAGCTCGTTCTCTGCCCATTGCCCGTGATAGGGAATAGAAATCCCCTCATTTCTCGCAAAAAAACCAAAGCTCTCCGTATCCGGCAGAACCGACATCGAATAGATGAAGAAAGGGCGGACCCCGCTCTCTTTTTCCGCAGCTGTATAATATTGATAGAAGGCGCGATACATCTCCACTACCTGATTCTGATCATGCTCTGTATGGGTATAATTGGTTAAATAGTACCGCACCTGCGTTGGCTCCAGAAGCTCTACGACTCTCTTAAGCTCCTCGGGTGTGATGAAGAAGCGCAGCTTGTAGAATCCGCTGTTTTTTAGCATCTTCTTCTACCATTCATACGTAACAAAGCGTGCTCTGAGCGTCTCTTCATACGGTAACCATTCCGCATCGCTCCATAGAGACATTCCAGTAATCTCGGACAACCGCTCCACCGCTTGCTCCGGGCCCGTAAGGCTGGTGAATCCGCCGAAGTTCTCCTCATCAGCTTGCATGCCGAGCACCCGCTGGATATATTCGTCTGCTATACGCTCTTCCCGCAGCTGTTCATACTCCTCCCGGGTCCACGGCTCACAGAAGATTCGTTCGGCCTGGATCTCCCCCTGCTCAAAGAACGACAGCTCGAAAATCTCCTCATTCATATATGCCACCGTCATCACCGGCTCATCCAGCAGCCCGGACAACGTTCTGCCTACCTTTTTCACCGTACCCCATACGAAATAATCGTGAAGCACGCTGATCCAGCCCTCATTACTTTGGCTTACATAGATAACGGCCTTACGCTCCGGCGCCTCAGGATAACCCAGTACTTTGCCATGCTTGCTGGTCAGCTCTTGTAAGGCTTGCAGGGTCTTCTCCAGGTCACCTGACTTGATATGCAGATTTGCAAACGATCTTCCCACGGGTGGATGGCCTCCTTTAATGGCTTGTCTATAGTTACTTGGCATACTAACATATAAACTAGATTTCATTTATTTTACCAAATTAATGTAAGGAGGGGCTACCTTGAATAAGAAATTCCTCTTGGCCAGATGGCAGGACGACCAGCTCTCTGAAGTGAACCGCCGTCTAGCCGCGATTTCAGGTAAACATAATCTCCATCAACAAGACCGCTCCTTTCCCCTCTCCCCTTATGGACAGACGGAGGCAGGACTGGAAGATTACCGGGGAGTTACTCTGATAGAGAGCATACAGTACCTCACTCTACAGGGCATTGATTTCTCTTATTCACGCTTCGAGGATGCGGCAAGCCTCAATACCTCAACGCTTACCCATTGTTGCCTGGACGGGGTCAAGCTGGACAACAGATTCGTGACCCATACCTTTGGCCACTGTTCCTTCCGGGGAGCGAAGCTGAATGGTGCCAGAATGAGCAAAGAGTTCCATGATTGTGATTTCACCGGCTGCAACTTAAGCAAAGTGATTGCAAATGATGTATCCTTCACCCGCTGCCGCTTTGATGACGCCAACTTCCGCAGTGCCTTATTATTGTATTGCCGGTTCGAGGAATGCAGCTTTGAGGGGGCGCTGTTTCAAAACGGCTCGATCGCCGGAAGCCGCTTTGCGGGAGAG
This sequence comes from Paenibacillus sp. FSL R7-0204, assembly GCF_038002225.1. Taxonomy (NCBI): domain Bacteria; kingdom Bacillati; phylum Bacillota; class Bacilli; order Caryophanales; family Paenibacillaceae; genus Paenibacillus; species Paenibacillus sp. FSL R7-0204. Next base: position 389,949 of record NZ_JBBOCA010000001.1, on the reverse strand, counting down.
GCCCGCTTGCTCCCTGAGTGGGGGAATACGATACTGGATCATGTCAAATTTGAGGAGTGATGCAGGTATACAGCACACCCCTCCACTATTTCCAAGGTAGGGGTGTGCTGATATAAGCCTGACCATAGTTCAAACTCTACAGGTTCGCTTTTAGTAAACGAAGTAGCTTCAATTTTCACTCTCCCAAATCTTTGTAGTGGAACAGTTCCCTCACTATCATTAAAGATAGGATCATAGCCCGCCACCGGGTCCCATTTTAGTCGGTTTTTCGATTACATTTGGCCTTCGCGCCAATCCCGGTCCCACTGTAGTCAGTTTTTCGATTACATTTGGCCTTCCCGCCAATCCCGGTCCCATTGTAGTCGGTTTTTCGATTACACTTGGCCTTCGCGCCAATCCCGGTCCCATTGTGATCGGTTTTTCGATTACATTTGGCCTTTGCGCCGTCCCCGGTCCCATTGTGATCGGTTTTTCGATTACATTTGGCCTTCGCGCCAATTCCGGTCCCACTGTAGTCGGTTTTTCGATTACATTTGGCCTTTGCGCCGTCCCCGGTCCCATTGTAGTCGCTTTTTCGATTACATTTGGCCTTCGCGCACCCACGCCCTGCTCTATTAAAAGCATACTCCCTAACAACAAACAGGCTTTTCTGCTCCCATTGGAAGAGGGATCGCGAAAAGCCTGTTTCGGTGTACTTAGTAAATCTTCCCCAGCAGCGCGGTCACTTCATCAAGCGTAAGGCCAAAAGACTTGTAATACTGAATGTCGCCCTCCATCTGCTTCAAGACCATCTCGTTACGAATCCGCAGCATCTCATCCGGTGAGAATTCGGCGACAAAGCAGCCTTTGCCAGTTACCGTGTGGATCAAGCCGCTCCGCTCCAGTTCCTCCCAGGCCTTCTTCACCGTGATGACACTGACATGCAGCTCCAGGGCAGCCTGCCGGATGGGGGGTAAGCAATAGCCGCTTTCCAGCTCGCCACCAAGAATCTGTGCGCTGATCTGTTCGTGCAGCTGCTGGTAGATCGGCTTGTCGGAGGTGCTGGAGATCGTTACGTTCATAAGATCTCCACTTTCAGGAATCTTCGTACCGCAATCCGGTAGGCAAGCAGGGTGAAGGCTGCGAAAATAAGGATGCCCCCGATCAGAATCGAGAACTGAAGCGCCGTATTCTCGGTCCCGGAGCCGTAGAAAATGCCGTGCATCCAGCTATTCTGAATTCCGGCCCATTGGACCAGGCCCGCGAACAGGATCGCCGCAGCCGTCGATGCAGTCGTAGCCGCGCCATACTTATATGCCGTCTTGTAGTACATCGAGATAAATATAAGGTTGAACACCGCCAGCATAATGAAGCACAAGCCCCAGAAGCCCATATAAGGCGGAAAGAAAATATAAGTCATCTGCGGATACAGGCGAAACGTAAAGATACTGAAAATCATGGCAATGAGCAGATGCATCAGCTCAAGAATGACAATCACAGCTATTCTGGACTTCACGATGTCTGGTTTGGTCACAGGCATCATCGTGCTGAATATGAGATCATTCTGGCTCTTAAATCCTCCGAACATGTTCGGTACGGTAATGAAGCAGAAATACATCGGGACGATAAAGTAGACCCAGCCCGGAATGAGCATCAGACCGCCTAAAATTACAGGTAATGCGAAGAACCAGGGATTAACGCCTAGCTTCAAATCCTTCAGCACCAGATTATACATATGCACCCTCCTTTTTGGCAAAGTAGATCATGATGTCGTCGAGAGTCGGGATGGCCGTGCTAAACGTCCAGGCGGGATCAAGATCCCGGGTATGGATCAATCCGGTGAAGCCGAAGGAGTTGATTTTGCAGGAGATCAGCTTCCCCTTCACTTCGTTAAGCTGCGACTCGCTGCCGCTAAGTAACCGGTACGACTCCTTGAACTCGTTCTTCTCGCTACTTGCCACAATCTGCCCTTGCTCAATGAAGGTGATATAATCCGCACAGCGCTCGAGGTCAGAGGTAATATGCGTGGAGAACAGAATGCTGATCTCGCCGCCCATGATAAGCTCCTGGAAAATATCCAGCAGATCGTCTCTGGAGACCGGATCGAGTCCGCTGGTCGGCTCATCCAGAATCAGCAGCCTGGCGCCATGCGATAAGGCTAGAGTCAGGCTGTACTTCACCTTCATCCCGGTGGACAGCTCCGCTATTTTTTTATTCTCATCCAGCTTGAACCGGTTCAGATAGCTGTAATACGTCTCGTCACTCCAGTTCTTATAGAACTTCTTCGTAATACCCGTCAGCGTCTTAAGCCTGCTGCGTGTATAGAAATCGATATCGCCGAAGGCGCAGCCGATGTCCTGCTTCAATTCTGTTTCATGTTCAGCGATGTTCTTGCCCAGAATGCTGATCTCGCCGCTGTCGGCCTGAACCATATTCAGGATCGATTTGATCGTGGTGGTCTTGCCCGCACCGTTGACCCCGATGAAGCCCATGATATAACCCTGCTCCAATTGAAAAGAGACGTCTTTAATCTGAAAATTAGGATATTTTTTATTTAAATTCCGGATATCTAAAGCCAGCATAACTAACCCCCTCAACAAATTGTGTATTCCGTGTATACACAATGTATCATGGGGGTTATGAAAAAGTCAATCCTATGCGGCTGTAGACGATGAGGACTCCTTCGGCTTGCGCCGGAAGAACGGCTTGCCTTTGGACCAGTTAATGAACGGCTGTTCTATGGCGTAATACGAAATAGTGGCCGCTGCGTAAGAGATGACCACAACAGACATACTGATGCCCAGCCAGCGCCACACATCCCTGACCCCGGAGTAATGGAAATCCTGGAGGCCATACTTCTCGATCAAGGTAATGAACAGGTAGTGCCATATGTACAGGCCGAATGACACCTTGGCCGTAAACCGGAAAAAGCGGTTATCCAGCATGCGCCCGGCGTACCGGCTGAACGGTGCCGAGAACAGTACGATGCCGAACAATATAGCATAGACCGGGAACATATACGGCTGCTGTTGGAGACTGAAGTCGAATTCGCCTGCGTGGCGCATTCGCCAGATCAGGAGACCGGCAAGACCCAGAGCAAGCACTGCGGCAGCATCGAACACGCCCAGCCTGCTGAGCCGTTCCACTCTGGTACGGCGCTGCAGCAAGGCATTCGTTATGCCTGCCGCCAGAATCCCAATGGTGAAGTGGCCGAAGAACCCGACCGGATTGTAATTCGGCATCCAGAATTTCGCACCGCCGACCTGGCCATAGTCCCAGCCCCGGCCCTGCTCGCTTGGAGTAAACCAATGATGAATGAGGGCATTGGCAGCAAGCACCAGCCCAAATACGGCGACCCAGAACAGGATCGCCTTACCGAAGGAATGCCGCTTGCCGAGCATGAATAACACTGCCATGAAGAGTGGCATCAGCAGGTAGCAGAATACCTCGAAGCTGATCGACCAGAGCGGCCCGTTCAAGTCGGAGGGGAAGAACGTGGTGTAGTGGAAGCCCGATGTGAAGGTGAAGGCTGTGACAATACGCCGCCCTAAGTACTCCATCGGAATATCCAGCCTCCAGGTCAGGAACAGACACACCAGCAGGGACACATAGAAGCCGGGCATGATTCTCGCGGCACGGCGTAGGGTGTACGTCCGCAGGCTTGGATATGGATCGTTATTCAGATACGCACTCCAGAAGGGGAACGACAGCAGGAAGCCGCTTAGCAGAAAAAACAAGCTGACCCCGCTGTTCCCCAGAAGCAGCACGGATTGCAGCTCCTGGAGCCAGGGTTTTTGTGCGGGCATGATCAGCTTTTGCGACAAGTGATGCAGGATGACTGACAGGCAGGCGATCGCACGAACGCCATCCGCTCCAGATAACCGGGTATTGCTCAGACGAAGGTTTGACATCAGCTCAACTTCCTCTTTTCACCAATGATTCCTGAACGGATGGCCGCCAGCAACACAACCACCACAGCTGTAAAATCACTACTCTTATTCGCTTAGGCGATATACACCGGTATCAGGTACTCCTATCTTTCAATACATGATGGATAAATCCTTCCACTCTTCCGCATTCTGCCAAAATATTTCAGAGCTTGCCCCGGCTGGCCAGCACATTATCAAGGAATTGCACGGCATCACTGTTGAATTTCCACCCCACACCATACTGATCCACCAGCAAGCCGAAGCACGAAGACCATGGTGTAGCGGATAAAGGCATGATGACATGTCCGCCCGCAGACAGGCCCTTAAAGTACGCTTCCAGCTTCTGCTTGTCCTCAATGACCAGGCTGATCGTGAGGTTGTTCCCCTTCACCAGCTCTCCCATTACCGCTTGCATCGAGGGCAGAAGGTCGGACATCATAATTTTGCCGCCTGCGAATTCTATAGAGGATTCCATAATCATCGCTGACTCCTTGTCCGACAGGGGATAATTCGGGTCCTGCGGCATATCTCCGAATTTGACCTTTTTCACCTGGGTGGCCTGTAGAGCCTCTGTGTAAAATGAAATCGCCTGCTCGGCAACACCACCGAAATTAAGATAAGCAATAGCTGACATAGAGCATAACCTCCTTCGTAAGATAAATGTAGTATAATACACGATAGGTGACGGCAGTATGTCACCGTTTCGTACTCAACTCAAGAAAGAGGGAACCGGATGGACAAGGTGGAGCGGCTGATTACCATCATCATGATTCTGCTCAAAAAAGACATTGTGCCCAGCTCAGAGTTCGCCCAATTATTCGGCGTGTCCAAACGGACGATTCTCCGCGATATGGAGACGCTCAGTCTGGCGCACATTCCGATATATGCCACACCCGGCGTGCAGGGCGGCTACGGTATTATGGAAGAATACAAGATGGACAAGCGGCTGCTGAGCAGCTCCGACCTGGAGAATATACTGGCTGCACTCGGCGGTCTGGAGCAGCTCATGATCAGCGAGGACGTGGCCATGACGCTGCGCAAAATAGAAGCGATGGTAAGTCCCATCGCTCCTAAGGGGTCAGTTCAACTCTCCTTCTATGATTGGGCGGGCCGCGCGGAGCTTGCCGGAGCCATGAAGCTCTGTCAGGAGGCCATCGCCGGGAGCTGGCTGCTGTCCTTCGGCTACACCGACAGATCCGGCACTCCGACTACACGGACAGTGGAGCCCTACCAGCTTCATTTCAGTGAATCGAGCTGGTATCTGAAGGGCTTCTGCCTGGAGCGGATGGGGGCACGGATGTTCAAGCTCTCCCGGATGGAGCAGCTGGAGCGGAAGGAACAGACCTTCAGCCCCAGAGCGGATATGCTGAATCAGGCACGGGAGGCTGAAGTTCCGCCGCAGTTAACCGAAGTGAAGGCGCTGATCTCGCCGGGGATTAAGGATCAATTCATTGAACGTTATGGCCGCAAGAGCATCGAAGCCTATAACGCGGAACAACTGCTGGCTACGTTCTATATTCCGCAGCACCCGATCGGATATCAATTCCTGGCCGGCTTCGGCACCCATCTGGAGATTATGGAGCCGAAGGACTACCGTGAAGAATTCCGTAAGTACCTGCTTGAAATGATGAGCCGGTATACGTAGTAATTACGGTGTTAAGGGAGCGGGCTGCTATTCCAGCTCCTTAAGGAATTCCCCAATCCGATCCATATAGCCTGGAACTGTAATGTGGCGCGGGGCGAAGAGGCTGATCATGAGCGCTCTGAAGCTGGAATCCGCCGTCTTCTTGCTCAGCATCGAATGCTCAGCCTCCGGGAAGACCGCCACGCTCAGCAGCTCCGGCCGGACGAGCTTGCGGTACACCTGCTCTGTCTCCTGCCAGTCTACATGAATATCCTGCTTGCCCAGCAGCAACAGCACCGGGGAATGGAATTGCTTAAGATCCTCCCCGGCATCCGACAGGTAATTCTTGCTGACAAAGGTCCACCGCTCCCGCGTCATCGGGTCATCTTCCTTCACTACAGCCAGATAGTCTTCATAGCTCGCCTTCCGCGCCAAAATCTCCAGAACCTCGTTGTTAGATGCCACTTCCGCTTGAATCTCTGCTTCCGATTTCCCTTCCTGCAGCATTTGCTGCCGGGTATGATAGGCACCCTGGCGCAGCCAGTTAATAGCCGGGGAGACCAGGATGCTGAAAGCGAGCGGCTCCTTGCCCGCCAGCTTGGGAATCACCCAGCCTGCCTGACTGGCGCCCCACACCCCGATCCGGTCCGAATCGATATTCGGCTGCTTCCGGGCCCATGCGATAGCCTCGCGGGCTTCCTCCACCCGGTCATCTATACTCTGATCCAGCCAATCGCCTGCGGAACCGCCGATCCCTCTTTTATCAAGAGACAAGGAGGCATACCCCAGAGTGGCTAACCGCTCCCATAGCGGCTTATATCCATCATCATGCGAGGCATTAATCGGCCCGTCTCCATGAATGAAGAGGACTAATCCCAGCTTGCCGGAAGCGGAAGACTCCTTAGGCAACACCAGCGTTCCGGTCAGCTTGCCTTCGGGCGACGCAATCTGGATGGCCTGCTCCGTCATCGCAAAACGGTTCTGCTGCACGATATACATTCCTGCCCCGCCAATCAGCAAAAGCACTACGACACATAAATAAATCCAAATTTTCTTGTTCCTCATCATTTCTCTATCTGTCCCCCTTCTTGGGCCAGGACCATGTATTCCCATGTCCGTTCGCCCAATAATAAGTGCAGGAGCTGCCTGTTCTGACGGGCACTTGTCTGAAAGAACAGCCGCTCATAGAGCTGTCTGGCCCGCGGATTGCTGGCTGCAACATGCAGGCCGAGGCGGTCCAGGCCGGGATCGGCAGCCACAACCTCCCCGGCCCATCCGAGCAGCAGCCGGCCTATGCCTTTGCTGTGGTGGGCCGGATGAACCGCCAGATCGGTAATATAACACTCGCCGGCCTCGGGGTAATGTTCAAGTGTCGCCAGACCAGCCAGCAGCCGGACCATGCCGCGTCTCCTTAGCAGAGGGAATACAGCAGGCAACGCGGGCAGCAGCTTACCCCTTACCTGCTGATCCGCCGCAGGCTTATATTTCATCCCGATGCTGCCAATCACCTCTCCCTGCTGCAAGGCGACGCTTCTGAGGACGAACGGTCCGGCCGGAGCATAGTCGAGCAGCGCCTCCAGACCTTCAGCCAGCACATCCCCGCTGAGGTGCAGCCGCCTTTGGAACTTGGCTTGGAACGCCTGGGCCAGCAACCGGCTTACCGGCCGGTTATACTCCGGCCGCATCGGCTCTATCGTAATCGGGGCTGCGCTCATAAGGAAACCGTCCCTTGCGCAGGTGCTCCCGGCTGAATCAGCGCCTTCAGCTCATAGTGCAGCTTGCCCGGAGCGAACAGCGACAGATACGACCGTTCAATCACCACCAGGGGTCCCGCCAGCGGAATCGCTTCTGCGGCAGCATAGGTGAAGAGACCGTCACACTGTTCTTCAAGCTCCTCTTCCTGCATCACACATTGCAGCGTCAGGTACTCACCAGCCGGAAGAGTCAGATCGCCTGGAGCCTGCCCCTCCAGATATAGGGCCACGGTAGCCTGCTCCTCCGCCACATAATAAATATCCGACTCGAACAAATCTTGTATCCCTGCTGCCTGCTCCGCAAGCAGTGCCGCACTGAGCTGACTATACGAATCCAGCTGCAGCATCCGGGAGAGATGGACTTCAGGCTGCAACACCCTCTGAAAGGGCTCCGCCTGCGAGCTGTAGCTCTGCTCCTCCTCCAGCATCTTGCGGATGAACTGCCGCAGCTCCCGAAGACGCGCCAGCTCCTGTTCAATGCCTTCGAGAGAGTGCTCCAGCAGCCCGCGATGCTGCTCCGGACTATAGCCCATACATTCATTAATCGACTGAACAGGCACTTCAAGCTTGCGGAGCAGCAGGATATGCGCGAGCTGATACACTTGATCCATACTGTACATTCTGTACTGATTCTCACCGGTATAAGCAGGCCCCAGAACACCCTTCTTTTCAAAATACCGGATCTGGTGGACCGACACATTCATTAGCTTGGCCAGTTCACTAATCGTTATTTCACTTCTCATTCTAATCACTCCCCGGACTGCGGCTTGGAATATCTCTACGATACACCCTAGGTCTGACCTAAGGTCAAGGGGAGGATTCGAGATCCCGGGCCAGACGGATAAAAGCCTCAATTGCCGGGGAGAGCCACTTCTCCTCGTGCCAGAACATTTGGGTGGCAAAAGATACTGCGGTCAAATCCCACGGCAGGGAGACCAGCTCCCCCCGCTTCAATTCTTCGCTTACGGCCATTTCAGGCAGGATGGCGATGCCCATCCCCAGCTTCGCGCATTGTTTGATCGCCTCTGCACTATGAAACTCCAGCTCCGTGATACCCGCCATCCCCTTCTGGGACAGGCTGCGTTCGAAGAAGCTGCGGTAGGAGCACCCCTGCTCTGTCAGCAGGAAGGTCTCGCCGTGAAAATCCTGGATAGCCAGCGCCGGACGCGATGCCAGCGGATGATCGGGAGCAGCCAGGAGGCAGAAGCGCTCGTCTCTTATTTTTTCTCCGCAAAATCCGCTCTCGCCCTTCACTTCATCCAGCATGAAGATCACATCGACATCCCCGTCCCGCAGGCTCTGCCTGAGGCTTGGACTCACGAGCGGCAGGAAGATCAGCCGGACCCCGGGGTGGAGCTGCCGGAAGCGTTGCAGCACGGCGGGAAGCCGGTAGGTGCATAACGTCTCATCTGCGCTGATCACGATGGTGCCTGTCAGCTCACCGGGCTGCTTGAGGGCATGCTGCGCCTCCTCCACCATACACAGGATGTTGTCTGCATAACGCAGGAACGTTTTTCCGGTATCGGTTAACGTTACATTTTTGCCGAGCCGGTCTACCAGCTTCACCCCCAATTCTTCCTCCAGGGCCTTCATTTGCATCGTAACCGTTGAGGGAACATAGTTCTGCGCTTCGGCGGCGCGGGCGAAATTAAGCGTGGAAGCCAGCGTATAGAAGGTTCTAAGTTGGCGCAATTCCATTCGATGTCACTCCTTCGTTCAAAAAAAATGAACGTTTCATTCAGAAACGTTTCTTTGACTTAACCTTAACAGCATCGTAGAGTGATGACAAGAACGGCGGCCGATTCCGTTATGAATGTACAAGGATATGAAACCACAAGGAGCGAATGAACTTGAATAACCGATTGACGATATATATTCTGGCACTTGCCGTTTTTCTGATCGGGACGATTGAATACATTATTACAGGTGTGATTGAGATGATTGCCTCAGATCTGGGCGTATCCACCTCCGAAGCGGGGCTGCTGGTGACTGTATTCGCGCTGTCCGCAGCGATTATTGCACCGGTGCTCATTGCACTGACTCTCAATATGGACCGCAAAAAGCTGCTGCTGACCGCCCTCGGCGTATTCATTGCCAGCAATGGGCTGATGCTTCTGAGACTGCCCTATGAAGCTATGCTAGGGGTACGGGTTATTCAAGGAGCAAGCGGGGGCATAGCTACTGTAGTCGCCATGGCTGTAGCTACAAGGCTCGTGGAGAAGGAGCGCAGAGGCAATGCGATTGGCATTATTCTGATGGGACTCAGCAGCTCGCTGGTTCTGGGCGTACCGGCCGGCACTTTTTTCAGCGGATACTTTGGGTGGAGGGCTCTGTTCATCATCGTCGGGGGGCTCAGCCTTATTCCGCTGTTCATCATCTCAGCCAAGGTCCCTGCCATAAAAGAAAAAGAAGCCGTCACCCTGAAGATGCAGCTCTCTGTGCTTAAGGATTCCAGAATTGTTACCGCTCTGGCGATCAGCTTATTGTATGTAGGGGGTTACGCTACACTCTTCACTTATATTACCCCTTACCTGCAGGCCGCATCCTCTCTGTCTGTCACCGAAATTAGCGGGGTGCTCTTCCTGGCGGGAGTCTGCAGCTTCATGGGCTCCAAGTTAGGCGGGCAATTGGCCGATTCTAAAGGATCGAAGTTCACCATTATCGCAGGACTCCTGTTACAGGCAGCCACGCTCCTCCTGTTCGCACTAACGGGCGTTCCTGTGATCTTCCTCCTCCTGATCCTGATGATCTTCATGCTGGGGACCTGGAGCATCTCCCCTGCACAGCAGCTCCTGCTGGTCACCCTGGTTCCCCGGAACCCGGATATGGCCCTGAGCGTAAATACATCCTTCATCCAGTTCGGATTCGCGCTGGGATCGGGCTTAGGCGGCTATGTGATCAGCCGTACCTCTGTGCTCCACCTGAACTGGGCGGGCCTCGCCGCTGTGGCGGTAGCTCTGATTCTGGCGATCCGGCTGTTCAAGACTCATAAGGCTTGATCGCCCTTGAAGTACTCAGTCCGGGAGATGAACACAGCAAGACAAAGAGGCTATCCCCGGGGATGGCCTCTTTGCATGTATATAAGAGCTGGCTGGTGGTCAGCCGCACGCTCTCTATGGCTATAGATGATTGACCGCGGCCGGCGGCTCATGCCCATCTGTTCCATTCGTCAGGCCCAGCGTGTGCGCTGCAGAAGCATGAATGTCGTTCAATAGCTTCGGGTTAGCGGACAGGGACATGCCGTAGGCAGGAATCATCTGCTTGATCTTCGGCTCCCAGGCCTTGATCTGCTGCGGGAAGCACTTGGTGATGACCTCCAGCATGACAGAGACGGCTGTTGACGCCCCTGGCGAGGCTCCCAGCAATGCGGCGATGGAGCCGTCCGCACTGCTGATCACTTCCGTTCCGAATTGAAGCATGCCCTTACCGGCCGCTGTATCCTTAATAATCTGCACCCGCTGGCCCGCCACCACCAGCTCCCAATCCTCGCTGTTCGCATCCGGGATGAACTCCCGCAGCGCTTCCATGCGCTGTTCTTTGGACAGCATGACCTGCCCGATCAGATATTTGGTCAATGACAGGTTCTTCGCTCCTGCTGCAAGCATCGTAACCAGATTATCCGGCTTGACCGAGGTAATCAGATCGAACATAGAGCCGTATTTCAGGAACTTAGGCGAGAAGCCGGCAAACGGCCCGAAGAACAGGGATTCCTGCTTATCGATCACCCGGGTATCCAGATGCGGAACAGACATCGGAGGCGCACCCACCGCAGCCTTTCCATACACCTTGGCATGATGCTGGGCTACAATCTCCGGCTTCTTGCAGACCATGAACAGTCCGCTTACCGGGAATCCGCCAATCTTTTTGCCTTCCGGGATACCGGATTTCTGCAGCAGATGCAGACTTCCTCCCCCGCCGCCGATGAAGACGAACTTGGCGTTATGACGCTCTGTCACGCCGCTGGCGAGATTCTTCACCTTCAGCTCCCAGGAGCCGTCCTGCGCGCGCTTCAGGTCATCCACCTGATGATTATATCTGATATCGGTGTTATTGCTCTGCAAGTGGTTGAACAGCATACGGGTCAGGGCGCCGAAGTTCACATCCGTTCCCGAATCGATTTTGGTCGCCGCTATCGGCTGGTCCAGCTTCCGGTTCTTCATCATCAGCGGAATCCATTCCATCAGGCGCTTTGGATCATCGGAGAATTCCATCCCTTGAAACAGCGGGCTATTTGAAAGCGCTTCAAATCGTTTTTGTAAAAATGTAACATCCTTCTGCCCTTCCACAAAGCTCATATGTGGCACAGGAACAATGAAATCCTGCGGATTGTGTATTCGTTTCTGGCTCACCAGATAGGACCAGAATTGCTTGGAGAACTGAAATTCCTCGTTCACCTTAATCGCCTTGCTGATGTCAATCGATCCGTCCGGCTGCTCTGTAGTATAGTTAAGCTCGCAGAGTGAAGAATGCCCCGTTCCCGCATTGTTCCATTCACCTGAGCTCTCCTCCCCGGCACCCGCACGCCGCTCAAACACGGTTATTTGCCAATCCGGTACTAATTCCTTTAACAATGAACCAAGTGTTGCACTCATGATTCCAGCACCAATTAAAATAACGTCTGTTTTTGTTTGTTGGTTGCTCATATTATACCGTCCTTCTACCCTACGATTTGCAGGAAGGATGCAGACACTCCTGCTTAGGCGCCATAGCAAGCCAGCGCGGACCAGGTCACACACCGTTTGGATCAATCCTGATCCTAGTTTATCACTAATGAAACTAAATTTTAAGATTTATCTTATTTTTTATAAACTTTTTAGTTAATAATCACGGGCCGCATCGAACCAGCTCTGCGCCAATTCCTCTGTTATAGGCTGCCCGATCTGGTGCTCTGACTGGCTGAGCTGCCATACGGCTTCGCCAAGGTCTTCCCTCTCGGTAGTCTCGATGCCCTTCAGTGAATTGAAGCACAGGGTGAAGGCGGTAATGGCTGCTTCCGCCTCTTCAAGATTGCGGGCCTCCGCCATATCTGCTTGTGCAGTATCGTAGGCTTCGTTCGCCAGCTTGGCGAGACGCTTCGGCCAGGCGGAGAACGGGCGGCCGTACTCACTCACCCACCACTCGGGCTTCCTCAGCTGGCTCACCGACGCATACTCATCCCAAGGGCGCACCTTGGCGCGCGCCTTCATCTGCTGCCGCAGACGTTTGCCTACGGCCTCCTCGACATTGTAGGCGATGAACCGGTTCAGCAGCGGCCATGTATCCAGGGAAGGCAGGCCTTCCAGCTCCGGCATGAAACGGAGCTCCAGGCTGGTCAGCCCCGTCAGGCGGGCAAGCGCCTCCAGATCGCAGAAGCTTCCCCACAGGCTGAGCGACTCCAGGTTCGGGAATTGCTCCAGGCCGTCCAGCGAGATGGGCTGGCCCAAGGGCGGGCTATTCAACGCCAGAGTGGTCACCCCATTCAGCACGCCGAGGTCCGGCAACCGGTAAGGCGCATCGCTCTTGCGCCGGTTCGTGTCCGGCACCAGGCCCAGATAAGCCGGCAGATGGCCGGAAGCCGAGAAGCGGGTCAGATCACCAGACAAGCTCAGGTTGTACAGCTTGTCCGGCAGGACCAGGCTCAGCTGTCCATTTGCCAGAGGACCCAGTCTGATACCCAGGGTATAGATATCCGCCTGACTACCGTCCAAGGATGCACCCTCCGGCAGCACCGGGGTCCAGCTTATAGTCTCAATAGGCCGCCGCTCCGCCCACTCGAGGAACCCCGCATCACCGCCGGTATAGCTTATATAACGCGGCCATGGCGAGCCGGCCGGGGTGGCGAAGGGCTCGAAGACGGACCAGTTGATGCGCTCTTCCGCAGCGACCAGCACCTCCGCTGGTTGCTTCAAGCCCTTGGGGCCGATCGATAAGCTGCCCATACCGGGCTTGCGTTCAAGCGTGTGGCTGCCGGGCCCCGTCAGATCAAGGACATACCGTCCGGGTTCTGTAATCGGAGCCGGGGGAAGAGCTTGGTTATCTGTGGACATTTGCTTCATCCTTTCTGCTCGATCCTACCTGTATTCTCGATCCTACTAATATTCTCTATACTACCTTTGTTTGCTATATTAACTCAACCATACGATATCCTGGGGCTCACAGCAACTTTGCCGGCCCTCTATCCTCGCTTACATTTGGTCCACACGCCCTCACCCTGCCCATTGTGATCGGTTTTTCGATTACATTTCCGTCCATCCCCCCCTCGCGGCGCATTGTCTCCACAGCCCCCTAATGAAGTTGGAGTCCTCCCCCACAAAAATGTAGACTAGAGATAGGAGGAGGATGAACGGTATGGGACACTTAACAGGAACAAGAGAGAAGGCAGCGCAAGAGGTGTTATCTGGCATTAAGGCGGCGGTGGTTGCCCGAAAGTATGGGGTGACTCCGTCCACGGTGAATCAGTGGGTGAGGGATTACCGGGAAGCCCATGGAGAACAAGATCATCCGTACCCCCAGGAGCAGGTAGAGGAACTGAAGCGCCTGGTAGAGGTCGAGCAGAAATATGAGAAGGCGGTCAAGATGCTCGGTGAAAAGGAGTTAGAGATTGAGATTCTGCGTGAACTGCTAAAAAAGCCAACCCCTGCTTATCCGAAAAAATCGAGGTAGCCGAGATGTTCATTAAGCAGGGATATTCCGCAGCGTTGGTACTACGTCTCATCGGGCTCGCAGAGTCCACGTACTACGACCGTAAGAAACGCAAGTCACAGGATGCACAGGCCGTACTCCAGGGGCGCGGAAGACCCGTACCCGGCTACTCTCTGACCGAGTCTGGAGCGAAAATTAGCGACGAGGAAATCCAGGAATGGCTGCTAGAATTAATCGCTGGAGAAGAGCACGTGTACGGATACAAACTGCTGGCCAAGTGCTTGTGGAACCAGCACCGTTTAAAGCTCAATCACAAGAAAAGTTACCGGCTGTGTCAGGCGCTGGATATCCTGCAGCCGCAGCGTCACAAGCGTTTTAAGCATCCCCGGAAGCTGCCGGAGAACCGGGTCATTACCGGAGCAGGCCAGCTCTGGCAGATGGACATTAAGTACGGGTACGTGGCGGGCCGCGACCGGCATTTCTTTGTCCTGAGCATTATCGATGTGTTTACCCGTGTCATCGTCGGCTACCACCGCGGATCGTCGTGTGAGGCCAAGCACGCCTGCCAGACGCTGGGACGCGCCATGGAGCAACACTGCGCCCCTGACAGCGCACGCCCGGTGATCCGCACCGACAACGGCCCACAGTTCGTCAGCCATCTGTTTGGCGACATGTGTGAAAGCTGGGAAATGACCCATGAACGCATTCCGCCTCGAACGCCGGATTTAAACGCTTTTATTGAATCGTTCCACAGTAATATCGACCGGGATTTGTTCCGCAAAGAGGCCTTCGACACGTTCGAAGAGGCCTATGAAGCGGTGGATCGGTACATGGACTTCTACAACAACCGCAGAATGCATACGAGCCTTCGGAACATGCCGCCAGCTACCTTTGCGGAGTGGGTCCTGACCCAAGAAGACCGCTCCCGCTTCTTCTGGCCGAGAGAAAAAGCGAAATAAAGAGCATATCTACGACAAGTACCGATTTGATACGGAGGACTCCGGGATAAGGGGGTCGCACCGTTGTAATCGGTTTTTCGATTACATTTGGCCCACGCGCCCCCACCCGGCCCATTGTAATCGGTTTTCCACTTACATTTCCGTCCATCCCCCCCCTCGCGGCGCATTGTGATCGGTTTTTCGATTACATTTCTGTCCGCGCGCCCCTGCCCGGCCCATTGTATTCGGTTTTCCGATTACATTCGCCCATGCCATAACGCGAACAAGCCCGGGCCGTTACCGGCCCGAGCGCTCATTCTCTATTCAGTTTGGAGTGCAGACGTCACACGCTCTGCCCATCATTCGTCCCTGGCTTGTACATACTCTCTGCTTCAACCGGATTCTCTTTGGCTGTCAGATGCTGCGGAGTGATCCGGTACACTTGTACGGGCCCGCCGTACACAGCCGACCGGTATTTCTCAACATGCTGCTTGGACAGAGGCCGGTTATAGTATCCGGGTACATATTTGTTCATCATCTCCTGCAGGACCTCCGTAGCTTCATCCAGATCCGTCACCGGCTCTGCCTGCCCAAATACCATCACGCTCATATAGGCGGTATCCGTCTTGGCGGGCACGGGGTTCGTGATGGTTCCGTATTCCTCACAGACCGTGAAGCATATCTCTGAATTCTCACTCATCACCTGATTGCGTCTTCCATCTCCGGCCCCGTGGATATACAGCTTCCCGCCCATCCATACATAGTTAAGCGGCACAACATAGGGGAGATTCCCATCCGCTAATCCCAAGAACCCAATTCTCGCCTGCTTCAAAAACTGTTCTATCCTCGCCTCATCCTTACATTCCCTAACCTTGTAACGAACCGGATTCATATCGAACCCTCTCCTCCCCGCGTCCTCCGCGTATACGTTATTCGGTAGTATATCAACTATTGGACTGTGCTAAAATATCCAAAGAGGACGGTTCCGAGCAATCCATAATTAAGACACTGTACCAAAACAACAACCGGGAGGGGATTCCTTATAATGTTCGTCAACCGTAACGACGCAAGTCCGATCTGGCAGCAATTGCTGAATCAGGCCATTCATAATATTACACAAGGCATCTGGGCGCCGGGCGAGCTGCTGCTCCCTTCCCGTGAGCTCGCCGAGCAGCTCGGGGTATCACGCTCCACGGTGCAGCTCGTCTACGAGGAGCTGCTCAGCAGAGGGTATACCGTAACCTCCCGGCGGGGCGGAACACGGGTAAGCCATTGGAACCCTGTCACCCAGACAACCCGGGAGATCATACCAGAAGGACCCGTTCCTCCATCGCTTCCCCTGCTGAACTCAGCGGTAGATCAGCTGCAGGACTGGTTCGGAGGCCATCAGCCTCAAGGGGTGGAAATTGATTTCACCCCCCATGAGCCTTATGTGGACAGGACCTTCCAGAATCAATGGCGGCAATCGCTGCTTCACGCCTCCGCTGCAATGGAATTATCCGATTGGTCCTACGGCAATCCGTACGGTCTCCTGCCGCTCAGGGAACAGATTCAGCGTTACTTGCTGCTTGAGCGGGGCATATGGGTTGAGCCCGATCAGATTCTGTTGACCTCAGGAGCGCAGCACAGCCTTGACCTGATTGCCCAATCCCTGCTCACGGAAGGAGATACCGTCTCTGTGGAAGATCCCGGCTTCCCTGCGGCCTGGATGGCGATGAATTACCGGCGGATGCGCGTAGCATCTGTGCCTGTAGACGGGCAGGGTCTTGTGGTTGACCAGATCCACCCCGAATCCCGGCTCATCTTCGTGACCCCTTCGCACCAGTGCGCCATAGGCTCCGTGATGTCAGAGCCGCGCAGGCAGCAGTTGCTGCATCAGGCTGTGCAGGACCAGCTATGGATTATAGAAGATGGCTATGACAGTGAATTCCGCTACCGTGGCGACCCGCTGCCCACGCTCTATAGCCAGGCGCCGAATAATACCCTGTATCTGATGAGCTTCTCCAAAATGATCGCCCCGGCCATACGCATCTCGGCGATTATCGGCCCGGCACGGGCCATTGCCCAGTTGGCGCGTATACAGGAGCTGACCTACCGCCACCTTCCGGTGATGGATCAGCTCACTTTAGTACACTTCATCCAGAAGGGTCATTTCATGCGCCATATGCGCAGAGTCCGCAATGTGTACCGCCGCAGACATGAAGCCATCACCAAGGCGATAACGTCCAGTGGTCTAGGGGAGCGGTTCATCCTGAGCGGAGCAGAGACGGGGCTGCATGTATTCCTTGAGGCGGAGCCAGACTGCGACGAGGAAGCCGTGACCCGGTTAGCCCTGGAGCAGGGAATCCGGGTATATCCGCTTGCCCATTACTGCCTTAAGAGCCGCAGGAAGGGTTGGGTGCTGGGATTTGCCAAGGTGGATGAGAACTTGATTGAGCAGGGGATTCACCGGCTGGCCCGGCTGCTCTTATAAGCGTGCTAAGTTAAGGCTTGTCCTAGCTGAACAGTGAAGTAATGCCCAGTCCAGCGAACAGAAGCAGTCCGATTCCAAGCAGAATGCCTCCCATCAGCGAATACCGTACCTCCCGCTGGAACGATGCTGTGCCGGGTCCACCCGGTGCCGGCGTACCCGGCTGGGCCACACTCTCCAGACGGGTACGCCGGCCTGTGC
Organism: Paenibacillus sp. FSL R7-0204; assembly: GCF_038002225.1. Lineage (NCBI taxonomy): Bacteria > Bacillati > Bacillota > Bacilli > Caryophanales > Paenibacillaceae > Paenibacillus > Paenibacillus sp. FSL R7-0204. The sequence goes on along the minus strand of NZ_JBBOCA010000001.1, from coordinate 372,433 downwards.
GCCGCCGCTGATAACCAATAATCAGTAACACTACCCCCAGCAGACTCAAGAAGCTGCCAGGGTAGACGAATGCCATCCACAGGTTGTCCATAGTACACCTCCCTGTCCGTGATCTTGATCTATACTTAACCAAGTCACGGTACGCCAAACAGGGAGATGCAGCCAGGCTAGAAGCAGGTGAACGAGCTAACCCGGTTCAAATCAACGCCGTAGTATCCCCAGAAGAAGCCATTCCATCTGAAGCCTGCGACCGAATTACGGCCCACGAATACCGGGTAGAACCAGAACTGCTCACCATTGTTCAGCCAGATATAAGTGTTGCGGAACAGGCATCCTCTAATGCCCCCGGGGTCAACCGCATAAGCCGTGACCGCTGGTGCTTGCGGTACGAATTGCGGCGGTGGCGCCGTCGGTGCGGCTACTCCTCCCGGCGCACCCCCGGGCGTCCCCGGAAATCCCCCAGGCCCTCCGCCTGGTATCCCTGGAATCCCCGGCCCTCCCGGCAAGCCTGGTCCACCCGGAAATCCCGGTATCCCCGGAAATCCTCCGCCGCCTCCCGGCACTGGTATAAATCCCATATCCATCGCTCCTCTTTCGCTTCATTAGGCATAATCATCATATGCATTCGCGGAGAAGATGCCTGGGCGGATGCCCAGCTGGAGTGGGCTTTTAACAGCATCTTGCCTAGCGGAGGGTAATCGGCACTAGAGCTCCTTTTTTACGCGGCCATAATAATCCGACAGCTCGAACTCCTTGAGCGGAATATACCCCTGCCCTGTAAGAACAGCCCTGCGCTCTACCGCAGCGCCGATGGCTTTGGTCATGATCCATTCCACATCGAATGCATGGTAGAAATACTCCTGCGCCAGCTCCAGGACAGCACTCAGCACCTCTTCCTGCTCATATACGCTCATCACATCTACGCGCAAAACGCCATGCACCCCATAGCCGGGAGCCTCCCCGCGGTTAAACATCTCCACCGTTCCGATGATCTCGTTAGTAGGATTCCAGATGATCGTCATGCGGACAAACTGCTCCGTGTCATAGCTGTACCTCCAGAAATCAAGCGCCTGCTTCATCCGCTCCGCTGTGGGATAGTAGAATGTATCGCCGTTACAATTATCCGCGTTGAATAAGGGTACCGCCTTCTGATCCCCGTAACAGTTGAGCAGACCTGCAACATCCTCCTCTTGCACAGGCCGCAGGGTGATCTGTTCATTTTTAAAGACAGGACAATGCTTATAGATGGTGTACATCCCCGTCCTCCTCCTCATGGATCATCACACTATATCATAAGAGCGGAACTCACTAATGAAATCCTCCAGCCAGTCTTCCGTGTAATCCAGCGCGCCGCTGTCACTGATGAACTCGACATCAAGTCCCATCACCCACAACCGGCGGGCAATCATAAACAGATCAATTGCAGATTCATCTTGTTCGGAGAAGTCTCTGACCGAGCGGTAGCCCGACATTAACGCCTGCCACAGCGGTTCCTTCTTCTCCTGCGGCAGACGTTTTCTGTGCCGGACCTGGGCCAAGTCGTAGGCTCGCCAACCTTGTGCCGCCCATTCAAAATCATAATGCGTGAACGTATCGCCCTCCTGGAAGGCATTGTTATTCCCGTGCAAATCTCCGTGGCAGATGCCCCAGTCCAGGCCCGGACTAGCAGCATTGATCCGCTCCGTTAATGCCCCGGCGAACTCGCGCAGGTACGCAGCTGAGCGGTGTCCCTCACCGAGATAATCCACAATACGGTCCAGCGGCCGGGAGATCAGAGCGCAGGTATCCAGATCCGGTCTAGGCAAATCTAAGGAGACCCTGTCCATGGCAGCATGCAATTCAGCAGCAGATTTTCCGAAAGAAGCACATGATTCCTCATCATGCAGCACGTTCTCAGTGCCTGTCAGATAGCTGTAAATCACGGCAACTCTCGGGCCCTCCGGCGCATCGATGACCGTATATAAGCTGCTGTTCTTTTGAGGCAGGGGAACGGAAACCTTTGTATTTACTGCGCTTAATTGGTGTTCCAGCTGTGTCAGGAGAGACAATTCATAGACAACATCACTTTCAGCTATCGATTGGCGGTAGATCCGAAGAATATAAGTGCCTCTGCCGGTACGGATTCTGTAAGTATCGTTCAAGCCGCGTAACCAGAACAGGCAATCTCGCCAATCTCCAATGTCGTACAGAGGACTAAGGCAATATTCCAAATACTTTGGATCTAGAACGGAACGCATGGCCTTCGGTTTATGATACATTTCGCTCTCCCCTAGCTTGCTGCTCCAGCCGGACAACGGTCTCCTCGAACGTTTTGACCGGGCTGTAGCCGAGCTCGTTTTTTATTTTGTCGCAGCTATACGCCGTTCTTATGGGGTCTCCGCCCGGTATAACGAACTTCTTGTTCAGGGCAAGACCGATACGCATCGTAAAATCTTTTTCCGGATAATTTCCGTCAATTGCGTTATAGCACTGGTTCCCAGCCGCAGGCTGCGTCGCTGCCAGTACACACATCTCAGCCAGGTTGTCCGCATGCACCCAGGGCGTTAAGTCCTCTGGATGAATCCAGTCCACTTCCCCGGAATCAGCAAGCTTAGTGATCAGTCGGTCGCCCCAGTGCGAGTTGGATTCGGAGCAGATCACTCCAGGACGCAGGATCACACTTGTCAAACCGTTAGCCCTTGCAGCTTGTACGATCCGTTCCGATTCACATTTGGTTGAAATGTATACCTCCCCGTGGCCGAAGGCAAGGCTTCTAGCTTCATCCAGCTCCACCTCTCCATCAAAATGACCATAGACCGATACCGTAGAAATATGCACGAAGCGCTCCACTCCCGCAGATACAGCACCGTCAACCAGACTCTGGACCCCCTGAACATTGGACGCCTCGGCAGTTGCCCGATCCTCCCCCAGATACGCCGCAGCGTGAATAATAATATTCACATTCCGAAGCGCTTCCGCGATAACAGCTCTATCTGTCAAGTCTCCGATGACGGGTGTAATGCCGAGCTCTTCACATAGCGCGATCTGGTCCCTATTTCGGATAAGCCCTTTGACCTCCGCTCCCTCGCTAACACATTTTCTGGCAATTTTATCTCCTGCCGTGCCCGTAACGCCTGTAACGAGAACGACTTTATCTCGAAGTCTCATGGGAATTCTCCTATTAGAATATTGTTTTATTTGCATAGTCTAACTTTTCTTATTAATCGTACAATACACCATCTTCAACCAGTATTAGCTTAAATGAGGCTCGGAGACAACAGTTGGATGAGGCGGTGAGGTCTACATCTAATCTGGAATAGATCGCCCCCATCCGCTCAGCCCAAATAATCATCCGGCAGGTGCAGCTCCCGCAGGCAAGCGGTGAATTTCTCCCTGAAATTAGGATTTCCTTTGTATTCGGGCCATATCGCCTTATAGTAAGGCAGCAGCTTCTCATGTGGAATAACGTCCCAATGTGAAATGGAGCTGCGCAGTACCTCTGTACCTCCGGTACGGAACATCTGCTCAATGATCTGCCAGCTCTCCTGCTTATTCCCGCAGTCTCTCACGGCATAGATCGCAGCCGTCTGCATAACCAGGCTGGTATGGCACAGGAAGGGTGCGAAATCGCGGAGGTTCACAGCATCGCAGTCTTTTAGAATATAACCGGCATAACGCAGAGTTTCCGCATCATTAATCCCTTCAAGCCTCTCAAGCCTCTGCCGGATCAGCGGAATGAATTCGGTCCGGTCCTCATTCTTGCCGTAAGTATGCAGAATGGTTAAGGCGCGGAGCGCTCCCTCAGCATCATCCGACTGTAGCAGCTTCTGCAGATAGGGCCTGCCCGCCGCAAAGGACGTTTTGCAGAGCAGCGAGATGGCTGTTGTGGAATCCCGGGGGCTATGCTCCGTCACATGCTTCAGGAATTCCAGGGTCGACGGGGCGATTCGCTTGAACTTGAACATGGCCTCCAGCGCCTTGGCCTGCAGCTTCCCGTCAGGAGTGTTCCGATACAGCTGAATAAGCGTATTCTCGTCACCCGGCAGCCGGCTGCCAAACCATGCGTTGTCATAATCCAGAATAATCTCATCCAGCCAGCGCTCGTACCAGTCCAGGAAGTTATCTTCATAGACGAAGAAGAACGGGCGGTCAGGGAAAAATTCCGAGGTATACACAATCCTCCCCCGGTGCTCCCCTTCCAGCACGAGATACATCTCATATTCGCAGCCCTGGGTGCCGATACACAGCATTCCGCCAAGCGCCTTGTTTCTCGCTTCCTCGTACTCTTCATCCGAGATGTCCCGCTCCCCCGTCAGAGGCTCCGTCAATAGATTCCATTCCTCTGCGGTCATTCCGGGATGAAGCGCCGCCCGGCCTTGGAGTGCCGGAAGCTCGGTATAGGAGGTGGCCTGTGCAAGCGGATAAATCCCGTAATACGGTCCGGCCCCGCCGTTCCCGATCTCTGTCAAGAACCGGGCGAACGGTTCAGGAAGCCTGATCCCATATTGTGCCTCCCAGTCCGCCAGCTCGCCTGCTGTAAGCTTCTCTTTCAGCTTATATCGATGCGATGAAGCCCCAAATTCCGCGAACTCCGCATCCTTGCACAGGGCCTGCTCCAGCTTCGTCCTGATCCGCTCAAGCTGATCAGCCTGCTTCTCTAATTCCATGATGATCCCTCCTGCATATTCAAAGAATGTCACATAATGGCCTGGCCGATTGTCTTCCATCATATCACACCCTGCATATGTTCCAGGCTCCTCGTTTATTAGACAAGAATAAGCCCGCCGCCACGGTGAAGTGGCAGGCGGGCTTATGGCCATGGAAGGTCTATTGGACAGCATTAGACAGCTCTGTGAAAATAACCCCCAGGGCAAATGCGCCCGCATCCGGGTAGCCGATGCTGCGCTCGCCTACCGTCCCGGCCCGGCCCATCCGCGCAACGATGGATTTCGTACGCTCCGCCCCCGTGACAGCGGCTTCAGCCCCCCTGGCGAAGGCCTCCTTCAAGGACAGCTGCTGCTGCGCGCTGCTCTTCCAGGCTTCGGCACAAGGAATCAGCGCATCGATCAGCGTCTTGTCACCCACGACTGCCCCGCGACCGAAGGAGCGTTCACCAGTAGCCTGGATGCCCTGAGCCGCCGCGTCCAGCATCCCGGCCATCTCCAGCGTATTCAGCGAGGTCCGGCCTATGGCATATTTGCCTGCTGAACGGAAGGCTGAGCCCCAGATTGGACCGGAAGCTCCGCCGCAATGCTCCATAATGATCAGAGAGCAGGCCTGAAGGAAGCTTCCGATATCCGTAGAGTGATGCTGCACAAGCTCCTTCCATTCCCGCTTCAATTGCTTGAAGCCCTTGGCGACACTCATCCCGAAGTCTCCATCACCCGCATGAGCATCCAGCTCACAGAAGGGAGCCTCATTCGCGATAATAATCTCGCTCATCTTATCCACCAGATAGATGATGTTCGTAAGCCGCAGCCGTTCGTCACGGAGGACAGCGAAGCCCGGATCGGTCTCGGCCGTCAGGCTCACCTCAGCCTGAGCCTCCTGCTGTGGAAGCGGGCTGACGTATTGCACCGGCGCAAGCTCACCCGTTAACCGGAGCGCCGGAGTATCGCAAGGCTCAGCAAGCCATCTGCGCAGCTCATCATCCAGCTTCATCAGGCTGATGGAAGCGCCGGCCATATCTATGCTGGTCATATAGTTGCCTACAAGAGATTGGCGGATGATGATCCCCCGTTCTCCCAGACTACGGATCACGGAGTGATTGAGCAGGTACAGCTCCTGCAGAGGCGTTGCGCCGAAGCCGTTGACCAGCACCACCACCTCTCCGCCGCCTGGCTGATCCAGGTTCAGACTGGTCAGCAGGGCAGAGATCATACGTTCCGCCAGCTCATCGCCGGTCAGCAGCTTTTCTCTGCGGATGCCCGGCTCCCCATGAATGCCGACCCCATACTCCATCTCATCCTCCTGAAGCTGGAAGGTAGGCGTACCCTTGGCCGGAACGGTACAGGAAGTAAAAGCAAAACCAAGACTGCGCACATGAGCAGCTGCATGCTGCGCGGCCTGCTTCACCTCGGCCAGCGGCAGTCCGGCCTCAGCAGCCGCCCCGGCAACCTTATGCACCAGAATCGTGCCAGCAACCCCTCGGCGTCCCACCGTATACAGGCTGTCTTCTACTGCAATATCATCATCAACCTTCACATAGTCCACAGCAAGGCCGTCCTCAGCCGCCAGATAAGCCGCATTCTGGAAGTTCATCATATCGCCGCTGTAATTCTTGATGATCAGCAGAGCGCCCTTATGGCCGGTATGGTTGCGGATCGCCTGATAGACCTGAATCTGTGACGGGGAGGCGAAGACATCGCCGCAGACTGCGGCATCCAGCATTCCCGGTCCGACCAGCCCGGCATGCGCCGGCTCATGGCCGCTGCCCCCGCCGCTGATCAGCGTTACCTTGTCAGGATTCGGCGCAGACCTGGAGACAATTTTGTATTTGCTGTCGAATGTCAGCTGCGGATGAGCCATCACCAGTCCACTGCACATCTCACGGACGAGATTGGCCGGATCGTTGATTATCTTTTTCATACGCGCTGCTCCTTACTCTTCTTGAAGGCTTCGCCCAGCTTGTCAGCGACAGTAATGGCAGCGGCAACCGCTTCAGCGGTAACTGGGAACGGCATCGAATGAATCGACTCTTCCGGGATACACGCCTTGCGGGCCACTTCCAGCAGCTCCTCATGGGAGATAGAAGCGACACCAATATCGGCCAGGCATACGGGAAGGCCCACAGAGTGGCAGAAGGACAACACCTGATCGATCTCTGCCTGCTGCGCGTTCTCCAGAACGAGCTGGGCAATCGTGCTGAAGGCCACCTTCTCGCCATGGTAATAATGATGGGTGCCTTCAAGCGCCGTCAGGCCGTTATGGATGGCATGTGCGGCAGCCAGACCGCTGCTCTCGAAGCCAAGTCCCGACAGCAGGATGTTCGTTTCGATTATATTCTCCAGCGCTGGTGTCACCACGTTCTGATCACAAGCCAGCTTGGCCTTGGCGCCATCCTCCAGCAGTGTATCGTAGCATAAGCGGGCAAGGGCCAGCGCGGCTTTGGTGCCTTTGGCCTCCGTAATCACGCCTGCATGCACTCCGCAAGGAAGCCCCGCATTGACATTGGAATAGGATGCCGCAGTAGCTCTGGCCTCGAAGTAGGTGGAGAGGGCATCGCCCATCCCGGATACCAGGAAGCGGGTAGGAGCCTGCGCAATAACAGTCGTATCAATCAGCACCACCGAAGGGCTGGCTTTGAAGTAAGCATAATCCTCGAAAGCGCCTTCAGAAGTGTAAATCACAGCGGAATGGCTGGTGGGTGCATCGGTGGCCGCAATGGTAGGAACGATAATCAGCGCATCGCCTTCTGCCACACATTTGGCCGTGTCGATCGCTTTGCCTCCGCCAAGACCGATTGTACAAGCACACTTGTGCTCACGGGCCAGCTCCTGTAGTCTGGAAATCTCCTGCCGGGAGCATTCGCCCTGGAAATCCCCCTTCACGAGGGTAATGCCGAATTGACTGCTGGTGGCATCGAGCTTGGCCTGCACACGCTTCACATCATCCGGGTGCGCAATCAGCAGAGCCGATGTGCCGAAAGTACTGACGAAGTATCCCAATTGAAGCAGCTCATCCTCACCTTGTGTGTATTTAGCCGGGCTAATAAAGGTTCTTCTCATTCTTTCATTCCTCCTCGAGTCGTATGTCCCCATTATAGACAAGTGGTTAGAGGGGCGCATGGGACAAAGCAAACGAATTAATATGCTGCAAAATAGTATTATTATGTTGTCAGCATCTGAATTATAATTATCTTGTTCCCACTTGTGACTGTAGATGGAAAGGGTGAGCCGAATGCAATCTAAATTCGATTTGAAATATATCATTGATATGGATGAATGGGGCAAGCTTCAGGAATCGTTGTCCCTAGTGACGCGCATGGCCATCATTATGGTCGATTATAAAGGCGTGCCGGTTACAGCACATAGCCGCTGTCAGGCCTTCTGCCAGACCGTGCGCAGCGACAAGGAATTCTCGCCCTATTGTCAAAAATGTGACGCGCGCGGAGGTCTGGAGGCTGTACGGCTGAGCCGGCCCTATATCTACCGCTGCCACTTCGATATTCTCGACATTGCTATCCCTATCATTGTCGATAATCAGTACATCGGTGCGCTGATGGCCGGACAGATCCGGCTGGCGGAGGGAAGCGGCCCGAATCTGGAGCAGATTGTATCCCGTCCGCAACAGGACGCCATGACGGAGGAACGGGCCCGCAAGTATGAGCTGCTGCCCGTCATGACGTATGAGGAGATCGTGGCCACCGCCGACATGCTCTATCATTTGTGCAACTATGTGGTCAAGGAATCGATCCTGAAGTATGAGCTGCTGGAGCGGAACCAGCAGCATGAGGCCTTGAACCCGCAGCAGGAGTCCAAGCCGAAGCCCGGGCTGTCTGCGCTGCCCCTAGAGCCGCCCTCGGCTCCCAAGACTCCGGCCTCTTCGGGAAGCGCATACAAGACGGAATGCATAAGTTCTACGCTGCAGCCTGCTTTGGACTATATGCTAAGCCACCGGGAGGAGAATTTCTCGCTGAAATCGCTGGCACAGCTATGCCATATCAGCCCGAGCTACTTCAGCCGCCTGTTCACCAGGGAGATGGGAGAGCATTTCTCCCTATATGTCGCCCGCATGAAGATCGGGTGGGCGAAGGAGCTGCTGGCAACAACGGATTGGTCAATCAACGAGATCAGCAATCACTTGAATTTTTGCGATGCCGGTTATTTCATTAAGATCTTCAAGAAATACGAGTCGGCAACTCCCCTGTCCTACCGAGCTTCTCTCATAACAAATCGAATATAATAGATGTAACCCTATTCGAGCAGGAGGTTATCTTATGAAGCTGAACGAACAAGGTGTGCTCATCGTTGAAGAGGATGATATACACGACCTGTACTTTTTTCTGGTCCATGACGGTTTGACATTCAAGGATTCTTTCGAGATTGGGATGAAAGAGCATAAGATTGAGCTGTACCCCGGCAGCGTATCTGCTATTGTTCACCCGCAGGCCATGCCCGAGGACTATGGCTACCCGGAAGAGGACCTTCCCCGTATAGTGGAGGCGATTAATTCGGCCGTCCGGGAGTATGATCCGGGCTTCGGGGTGTGGTAGCATTCGAAGGAACGATCACAGATTATGATATACAGAAGGTGACACCGCAATGGAAAGTGGAGATTTGAGGATTTTTCAGGCTGTGGCCCGTGAGGGTACGATTACGAAGGCTGCGCAAGCCTTGAACTATGTTCAGTCCAATGTGACCAGCCGGATTCAGTTCCTGGAGGCCGAGCTGAAGGTCCCGCTGTTTCACCGGTCCAACCGTGGAATGACGTTAACGCCTGCGGGCGAGAATCTGCTGGAATACGCGAATGCTATACTGATGCTAATGGATGAGGCTGTACAATCAACACAATACTCAGAGCACCCGGCTGGCCCGCTGCGAATCGGCTCTATTGAGACGACTGCGGTCATTCATCTCACATCCATGATCGCCGGCTACCATTCCCGCTACCCCGACGTCCATCTGTCGCTCATCACAGGCGAAACACATGACCTTCTGCACAAGGTGCTTGACCATAAGCTGGATGGCGCCTTTGTCTATGGACCTATAGACCAGCCGGAGATCGGGCATGTTGCGGCATACGAGGAGGAACTGGTGCTAATTGCTGAACCGGGGACAACTGAGTTGCATGAGTTGCTGCACAAGCCTATGCTGTTCTTCGACGTTGGTTGCACACACCGCATCAAAGCGGAGCGCTTCCTGCGCGAGAGCGGGGTGCACTCGGTTCAGATCCGGGAATTCGGCACGCTGGAAATGATACTACACGGAGTATCTGCCGGACTCGGCGTATCGCTGCTGCCTAAGTCCTCGATCCGCAAGGCAGAAGAGGCCGGCCGAATCATCTCCCACCGCCTGCCCGAAGAATACCGGAAGCTAGAGGTATGGTTGATATACCGCCGCAACTCCGTGCTTTCCAGTGCAATGTCCAGGTTTTTGGAAATGGCCGGGCAGGTGTAGGTAACTGTTACTGGAACAATTCCAAATGGATTAGAGGCGTATTTTCCTTGAACGATACACCCAACACACTTAAACAAATTATCGGAAAAATCATTAAAGCGATGCGAGCCAAGCAAGGCTTGAGCCAAGAGGACCTTGCTCACGAATGCAACGTAGATCGTTCCTATTTCTCTATGATCGAGGTCGGCCGCAACGAGCCATCCATTACCAAAATATTTGAGCTTTGCAGAGGTGTGAACTACCATCCACCTAAGAGGTGGCGGCTTCTTGGTCAATGAAGCTACTGCTCCAAGTTTACCCAAGCTCAAAGGCTAGTCCCTAGCCCAATCATTGCAATATCACATGGCTAGTTTCAGTAGGTTTTGAGCAGCGTTTACATCGCGATCATGATGCACGTTACATTCTGGACAAGTCCACTCTCGCAAGGCAAGATTCTTCACCTCTGCATTCTTATAACCGCAACAGGAGCAAAGCTGACTGCTTGCATAGTGCTTAGGGGCAATAATAAGTTCTCTGCCATACCATTGAGCCTTATATTCAAGCATCGAACGGAACATACTCCAAGATACCTCGCTAATCGCTTTTGCAAGTTTGTGATTCTGCATCATATTCTTTACACGTAAGTCTTCCATCACGATAACTTGGTTTTCGTTTATCATTTTGGCAGACGTTTTATGCAAGAAGTCTTTACGCTGATTCGCTATTTTTTCATGGTGCTTGGCAACTTTCAGCCTAGCTTTATGACGGTTATGCTTCCCTTCTTCTTCCGCGATACATCCTTTTGCAGCTTCGCTAATCGCTTTTCAGACGTACGCAAGTATTTAGGATTGGATAGGATTTCGCCATTTGAAGTCATAGCAAAGTCTTTCAGCCCAAGATCAACGCCAATCTTCGTATGCATTTTGGGCAACTGAACGATATCCGTTTCAACCAATACGGAAGCATAATACTTTCCCGTTGGTGTTTTTGAAATCGTGCATGATTTGATCAGCCCCACGAATGGGCGGTGCAGCTTGATTTTAATGCCCGTTTTTAGCTTTGGAATCTTGAGATATCCATCCTCTATAGCCACTGTTCCATTTTGGTTATTCGTTGTAAAGCTATGATTATTCGTCTTCTTGCTCTTGAATTTAGGAAATCCCGTTTTCTTATCCCGAAAAAAATTCTTATAAGCCTTGTCTAAATTCAGTTGTGTATTCGCTAAGGCAAGGCTATCGACTTCTTTCAGCCAGTCGAATTCCTTTTTGTATTGTGCGGGTGTATTCCTCAGCATCGTTTCCGTTTGCTTGTAATGTTCAATTTTATCTGCAAGCATTTTATTGTAGATGAAGCGAACGCATCCGAACACTTTAGCGAAGTAGTGTTGTTGCCCTTGGCTTGGATAGATACGGTATTTGTAGGCTTTCAGCAATGGCGATCACCCTTTCACACCTTGGTTTTCGATGTATTTTTGAATGACGTCTATTGGCGCTCCACCCGTTGTAAGCAAGCAATAGGAGCGTGACCAAAAAGCCTCTTTCCAAAGTGATTTTCGGAGGGTAGGAAACTCCTTCTTGATCAGCCTAGATGATGCACTCTTATAAGCGTTGAGAAATTTAGAAATGTCGGTATTAGGATGAGTTTTCATTAGGATATGAACGTGATCCCTGTCATGATTCCATTCCTGCAAAGTCACATTGTAAGTAGGCTGAATGTATGCAAATATCTCTTTCAGACGTTCGGATATTGGATCTGTAATTACTTTCCTACGATACTTGATGACTAGAATAAGGTGGAAGTGAAGGGAGAACACTGAATGATTATTCGAGTCTAATTTCATTAATTTCACTGACCTTTCCAAGATACGACTGAATACTTTGATTATAACATCTTAGGCGGTTAGAATCCATGTAGATTAGACCGTTTCCATTCATCCCCCACTTAAAGAAGATGGGAGAATTCTGTCAACTGAGGGTTAAAAATTGCCCCTTCCGACTTTATTAAAATGGTTGAAATAGAGCATGACCGGGGCCAGGAGCAGGATTGAAGCAACTCTCAAGCTCTATCCAAGCATAAAATGCCTGCGGCATCCCCAATGTGATCAGTTTTTCGACCTTATCTGGCCCACACGCCTCTGCCGCACCGGATGTGATCAGTTTTTCGACCTTATCTGGCCCACACGCCTCTGCCGCACCGAATGTGATCGGTTTTTCGACCAAATCCGGCCCACACGCCTCTGCCGCACCGGATGTGATCGGTTTTTCGACCTTATCCGGCCCACACGCCTCTGCCGCACCGGATGTGATCGGTTTTTCGACCAAATCCGGCTCACACGCCTCTGCCGCACCGAATGTGATCGGTTTTTCGACCAAATCCGGCTGTTCGGTGAAATCAGCGAAATCATTCCTATTACTGAACCAGAATAAAGTCATCCTGCCGATGCTCCAAGACACTTACCCCCAACTTTATGCACAACTTATCCACATCGGACGAAAATCATAATCTCCTAATCAATAAAAAAGATCAGAACCTATTCCCTCAGGTTCTGATCTTCTCGCATCTTAGAATCTATCTACTCGAATCCGACATCAGCCAGGCCAGGAATTCCCCGAACGAATCGGCTACCTGCTCAACCTCTTCGAATTCAGGCTCATATCCATGGACAATAGCCCCGCTATCCGTTGTTAAGTCGATGGCATAGAAGGAATATCCATCCTTCACAGACATTACGATCGGCAAGTGATGATCCCACCAGGCCGTGATCTCGGACTGCCAGGCTGAATCACCCGCTGCGGCCTCCAAACTAAGCGTTTCAAATTCATTCCACCGAAACTCGGTTTCCGCGCTATGATTGAACTCAGCCTCACCAATAAACCAGGTTTGCTCATCCGGTGCAACGCACGTCTCAACTACCTTTAGAAATTCTAAATACTCATCGGGCAGTCCTTTATATCGGGAAGTAATGACGCTATCTAAATGTAGCTGAGAACCAGACTTCCTCCTAATCTCCCAGCCCTGCTCCTCCGCCCAAGTTATAAATTCCCTGATAAGAGCTTTTCCTTTTCCACTATTCATGTCCAAATGATACACCTGCCCATCCGCTTAAGAAATGGAAACTCCTACACTAATATACCATTTCCGCAGGTTTGCTTACATACAGCAGATCATTCCGTTATCTTAAGTTTCCACGTCGCATCCCTTCCCTCCCACTGCTTACCGTTAGCCACATAGTATTCTCTTTCCACCGAACCGTCTGTTTTAGTAAAACTGATGGCAAATACCTGTCCTTCTTCGATCAACATCGGATATTCATCATAGGGAAGAACATTACCCGTCAGTGGCAGCTTATTGACATCTTCATAAGCTCCCTCCAGTCGCCAAAACTCCCGGGAGGCGTAATCCTTGAACCCGTTCAAATCCTGCTTCCCATAATACGAAGCCGTGTACTTCTTGCCCTGCAAGGTGATGTGATCCACCCGGATACGGTCAATATCCTTAACCATCCAGCTTATGTCCTCCGTATGCAGGTTGCCGCCATAATACTTATGTAATTGATTCGCCATGCAAGGGACCGATTGGGTGATGATGTCCATTTTGTCGACTCCGGTATGCGCTGAACCGTAAATGCCCATAATGCTCTCGCTGCCCAGCTTTTCAAATTCTCGGATGAAATTCTCCGTCATCTTATTCTCCCGGTATACCTCATTATGACTTCTATAATAGAACCAGCCCTGTTGAATCACTTCTTTTGTTAAGGTATACATCTCCGATCCGGTCAGATTATGGTCCGCCAGATAAGACAAGAACCGGTTACCAGTAGTCTCTCGCCCATGCCCAATATCTGTTCCGTGGAAAATAGTATCAGGACATCCGCTTTTTATTTTTCGAAAAAAAGTCTTCGTATAGGGAATGTGACCCTGAGTCCCTTCCCAATCCTGATAAAGCTCCTCCAAAATGTCATCATTGTCCGACTGCATCCACAGGTTCAAGTATTCGGCAGCGTAATAGGACTGCTCCACGAATAGGTGTCTCAAGCCCTTGTTGTGGTAATAATCAGACCAAGCTTCATATTCCTTGTCCATAATCTTGGCAACGCCATGGGATTCGCCATACAGATAAATCTGGCCGGTCGCTTTGGTCGTTAGCGGGGTTGCTCCAGGGGTTGCCTGGGCCAATCGGGCAGGAGGTGCCGATGGACTGGCTGATTGTGCAGACGGACTTGCTGTTTCGCCCGCAGAAGAGTTGCCGCTGCAGGCTGTCAGGCTGCTGATCAGCAGTATCGCCATTAGGGCAAGCAGCAGAGGACGAGTATACCTTATTCGCGCCTGAGCCGCTACGCCGCCATATGTATTGGAATTTTTTACATCCATAAGGAATATCGCCCTTTCATCATCAACTCTTACAAGTTAATCACAAATTATGGATGTTCTCAGTGCTGTATGTCATGCATAGAGTTACATTACTCTTCTTCTATGGAAATCAGTAAAGCACCCACCCTATGAGAGCAGCAGGCGCTTGGCAGCAATTATGACTTCTGAACAGGCCGGACATACTTGAAGTACCGATCCGGGTTGAAATAGAAGTAGATGATCCGGCCGGGGCTGGGATCGAAGCAGTAGCCAGTGCCTGTATAGTCAAAAGTGGCCATCGCCTGCTCCATCCGTTCCTCAACACTGCGGTTCTCCTGCTCATAATCGAATGGCCCGTGCTCGAATACGATATACTCGGCCTCGGGGACATCCGCCATCAGCATCTGCGCGGGGACTTCACCTTCATACTCATAAGGGAGACGCACCCCATAGCACTCTGTACGTGGAAATCCCCAATCGCAGAGCCTGCCGTCCGGGTCATTCATATAGGCCATAATCTGGCCGTTGCCGCTGTTCGTGTCGCTTCCGCCGTCATCATCCAGCTTGCCCTTGATACTATCCAGCAAGCCGGTGATGGTCTCGCAGTCCTGCCCTGGAATCAGGCTCTGCTTCTGCCAGAAATCCCAGTACCCGTTGCTCTCGTAGTTCTTAATGTGCAGGAATTTGTGCGCCGGAATGGTTACGAAATAAATCTTAACCTCTTCTGTAGATTTAATCATGCCAACCTCTCCTAGTCCGAATAAGTAGCGGTCAAACGGGTTGATTTTGGTACGAAGGACAACAGGATACGGGTGTCTCCGGTACTCGCTTGGGGCCACACCATAGGTCACCTTGAACGCGCGCGTAAAGGCTTCATGGGAGGAGAATCCATAGTCGAGCGCAATATCCAGGATGCTTTTGCCGCTGTCCCGCACCTCCTTCAGTGCAAAAGCCAGCTTCCGGTGGCGAAGGTAATCCCTAAGCTGCATCCCGGATATCTCTTTGAATTTCCTCGTCGTATGAAACTCCGAATACCCCAGCTTGTCAGCAAGAGATTGCAGCGTTATGGCCTCACTGTTATGCTGCTTAATGCTTTGGTCCATATCATCGACAATAGTCTGGATCTGCCTGTGCCACTCGTACACCGTCCGCTCACCCCCTCGTTCCAACCGCTCTATGTTCATTTTAGAATACTGGCAAAGGCATTTCTTGATTCTACTTGCGGCGCCCGCATCGGTGCAGGCAATGAAGCCCTCATTCCCCATCTGCCCAAGCAATACAATTGATCCCCGGCAGCTCACGCTCCTCCGTCCAATGCTTCTGGATGAAGTTACTCATGGCCCTATCCTTTCATTGGATTGATTTTCTTGTCTAATATACTATTTCTGTAAGCTGCCGCGTTTTCCCTTCAAAAGGGTAAAGACCATCCTTCGCAGGATGGCATTTCTATATAAGAAACCTGAACGAATATTTCCCCGTAGTAAATATGAATGAACCGACATAGGATGTGATTTATTTGACTGGATTTATGGGTGCTGTAATCATAGCTATTGGATTGGTTATCGCCATTTGGCCTAAGGTAGCCTGGTATTTACGGCTGGGCTGGAGGTTTAAGAATGCGGAGCCCAGCGGGCTGGCCTTAGGGGTGGAACGGGTAACCGGTGTGGTCCTGGTAATCGCCGGTTTCATCATGATGGTATCCAGCTGCTCCTCTGGCAGCGCAGACGCCCGCTGGTCAGAGCAGTTCAAAGAGAAGCTGGACTCGGGGCAGGTTCAGGAAATCAGCATCGGCATGATTAACCCCACCGTATTAAACGAAGAAGAAACGAATAGAATGATCCAAATGATACAGGATGCTGAGCTTAGACCTTTTGATGCAGGGAATTCGTTCGGAGCGAGCAACACCGGGACCATTACCTTTAAGGACCAGACCCGTGTAGATATGATTATCCTGGGCCCGTCCGGGGGAATTGAGCTGCATCCCGATGATGCACAGAGCCAATATGAGATTATGAGCCGATCACTGAAATCGTGGCTGAAGAGTTACGGGGACTAGACATGGCTTTATGCACAAAAAAGCTGGAGGCTACCCGTCGGGACCTTCAGCTTTTTCTTTCGTTACCTGCCCTCAAACCGTTTAACCGCATCCTCCGTCACCGGCTGAAAAAGATTCACCAGGTTGCCGTCGGGATCTCGGAACAGCATCGAACGGTTCCCCCACGGCATCGTGGTTGGCTCCTGTACCCAATCCTCAACAGTTGGCTTCAAGCGTGCATACTCCGCTTCAACATCGTCAACGCGGAACTCCAGAATGACCGTTCGGTTACTGGCCGCCACTACAGAGTCAGTACCGAATAGCTGCGCTGTCTTGGAGTGGCCGATGGCAAGTGTACATGAAGGCATTACGAATTCGGCAAATACAGGAGCGGGCCGTTCCGCTGTCACCCCCGTCACTTGTTCATAGAATTCAACCAGACCCTCAATGTCGTCAGTAATGATACGTATCGAAGCGAAATTCATAAGTGTTCATCCTTTCTTGAATGTTTACATGTCCAATGATAAAAAAACGCTACTGACAACGTTATGTCAGTAGCGTTTTTATTGTAGACGAAAAACCGATCACATTTGGCTGGCGCAAGGCTATCGGGCCGAATCAGTAGCGTCTCTATGTCCTGTCTCTTTACCCTTAGCCTATTCTCAGGGCAATGTTCCCCAGCTGTTCCGCGCGCTCCATCCGCTGAAGGGCAAGCGGAGTCTCCGCTAAGGAATACACGCTATCCAGGATAGGGTGTATCTGATGCTGCTCCATGAACTGAAGCATAGCGGTGAATTCTTCATGGCTGCCCATAGACGTTCCAAGCAACTGAAGCTGCGGGAAGAATATCGCTCTTGCCGGAATGGTGAGATCATCGCCTGAGCTTGCGCCGAACATGACGATTTTCCCGTTAGGCTTAATGACCTCGAAGTATTGCCCGAATGTCGCCGGCCCTACACTATCCAGGATCAGGTCTACAGGCTGATGCTGAAGCTCCTCCCGCCAACGGCTGTTGCTGTCTATCACCCGTGTAACCGGTAATTGCAGAGCTTGCGCACGCTTCGCTTCACTTCTGGACGTGACTGTAACCTGCGCCCCAGCCGCTGCCGCCATAAGAGCGGCAAACGTAGCCACTCCGCCGCCAATGCCAGGAATCAGCACATGCTCGCCCTGCTTCAGGTCCCCTCTGGTAAATAACGCCCGGTACGCAGTGAGTGCCGCTAAGGGTAACACACCCGCCTCTTCCCAGGACAGATACGCTGGCTTAGGCACAACATTCTGCTCTGGCACAATGACATATTCCGCAAAAGTCCCGTCTGCAGGGTACCCTAATATGTCAGGAACCACAGGCACCTCATCCGCCCGATCCCAGCCCAGACACGGATTAATGATAACTTCCATCCCTTGAAACAGGCCGGTTACCCCTTCACCCGTCTCTGCAATTACGCCAGCCCCGTCTGAACCAAGCACGCAAGGATGAATCGGACCAGACGCACCTTCTGTAGCAGAAGCGGCAGCCGCGATGATGAACAAATCCCTGTGGTTGAGTCCGGCTGTCTTTAGCCTTACCTTGACCTGCCCCTGTTCAGGACGCTTGTCCGGATGATCCGTATATTGCAGACCCTGCGGTCCAAGTGTAATTGCCTTCATCTTCATATCCTCCTGTTTTACGCTGTAGTGGCTTCATACAAAGTGTAGGCTGTTACAGCGGTCAGGTAAAATGATTAGAAGAGAAGGTGAGTATCATAAATAATGATAGTGCTACTGCGGGGTCAAGGGACGACCCCTAACCTCCCTGCAACAGCCGGAAACGCCCAACAGTAATGATGATCGCCAGCACTATAAAGATGATGTTGATCCACACATCCGGTTCGCCCCGCAGTAGATGGAAGACCAAGCCGGAACATGCGGCAGCAGCCAGACCCATAGCGGCGAGCGGAGTGAGCTGCGGCTGGATTCGGAGCGCCATCGGTAAAATCAACCCTAAGATCCCCAGCAGCTCAGCGATGCCGATCCCCATAACCAGCCCCTGCGGCACATCATTCACCCAGCTCCAGGCCGCCCGGGCCGATTCCAATTGAAATGCCTTCAGCCAGCCCGAATACAAGAACCCCGCACCTAGAACAATTTGTAAGACCCATAGCACAATATTCATGTACAGTGTCACTCCCTCTCATATGTTCACGCAAACACCATCCGCATCCCATCCACCCGGACAGGCGGTTCTTCTTGCGCTCCAGAAACCTTAGTTGCATAATAATATGAAGGGTTTCACATGAGAAGTAGACACTTTTATTAAACCTAGTTACTTAAAAGATACCTTACGTGAATCAAGGGGGCAGCGGCATGACCTACTGCAAATTCGAGTCCGCATTAGAAATCTTCGTGGGGAAATGGAAGCCCGTCATTCTGCTGCGCCTCTTCTCTAACGGAACCATGAGATTCAGCGAATTACAGCGAGCCATTCCTGAGATCACCAAGAAAATGCTCACACAACAATTGCGTGAGCTGGAATACCACAATATTGTCCACCGCGAGATTTACCACCAGATCCCGCCAAAGGTGGAGTATTCCATCACGGAATACGGACGAAGCTTGTCAGGCATTATGCAGGCCATGAATGATTGGGGAATCACGCATATCGAACATCTAAACCAGTTATACGGCGCAGAACGTATCGGCGAACTGGAGTCTGACTAGCGCCGCGGATCAATAATGGAATGCTCGATCTCCTCGATGTAGAAATCAAAGGCCTCCACGCCTTCATTTAAAATTAATGCAGCCTCCTGCGCCGTGACTGGCAGCGCCCATAGGATCTCAACCCTCTCGCTCCCGACCTGAATCTCCTCCAGCTCTTCACTTTCCCCCCTCAGCTCATCCAATAGAAAAGCAGTGGTTGTCCAGTTAGCCGGGGCAAGCGGGCTCTCTTCCATAACCCTAGGTATCCGCGAATCACCGGCAGCCTCTATATGATGGGCGATAAGATCACTGAGATAGGTAAATATCCGGTCCATAGACTCTCCGCCTAAGTCAGAGGTCAGAGCCATCACCCACTCTGTACCCACAGCTTGCCCATTCGGGCGGTGAGTCGCGGATAACCCGACTGTTGCAAACCTCGTAATCTCTTCCCCCTCCACTGCAGGAAAATAATAGATCTCAACATAGGCTCCTGTTTCGGGCTTCTTCAGAATGACCCGGTATTCCGGCATCTGCCACTCCCGCATATAGGCACCCAAGATAAAGGTTCTGCGGATATCGAAGGAGAGTTCCCTCTCTTTAGTTGATTCCATGAAGATGGCCATCACCTTTCCTCTTTTGATTAGGATATGGTTAATAAGTTAAGTATCTCTTTTACAAAAGTATCAACAACTGCCATGTCAGGACGGGACTTCAGGAACACCGTAAGTCCTATTAACGAGATGACAAGTGTCTGCGCCAGATTCTTGGCATTAATCCCGGCATCTAGCTCCCCTGACTGCATACCCCGTTCAATCGTTTCCTGGAAGATGACCGAGAGGTACATCTGATGTTCCCTGGTCAGAATCTCGAACTTCTCATCATGGGGAGCCAGCTCCACCATTGAATTGATGCAGAAGCACCCCGTGCTCGGGCTTTTCTCATATTCTTTGGACACCACATCTTCAAAAAAAGTACGGAATGCCTCTTTCACCGAAGAATGCTTGTGCAGACTGCCCCGGACATACGCGGCATGGGAACTTGTATATTTTCGCAAGGCAGCTTCAAATAATCCTTTTTTATCTCCAAAGGCAGAGTATAGGCTTGGACGCTGAATGCCCATTCTTGCGGTTAAGTCGCTTAAAGAGGCCGCCTCGAACCCTTTTTCCCAAAACACATGCATCGCTGCCTCTAGCGCCTTATCCTCATCAAATTCACGCGGCCGGGCCATTGAACTCCCTCATTTCATATCGAATGGTATATTACGATTGTATTTGCCGCAGATCCTCCTGTCAATCAGAGTGAACATACACAGTTACTCCTTGACAATTAATTTTGGTTAGCGGTATATTAATCAGGAATTATTTCATACCGATCAGTATATTATTATATCCATATATCGAAGGAGGCGTTATGTTTGGCGGGCTTTGTGAAAGAACCGAAATTTAATGACGTAGCAGCAGAACCAGTATCTGCATCTTTAATGACCCGTAAGGTTGCGCTCTTATTTGCCATCACCTGCGGACTGGCGGTAGCCAACATTTATTACGCCCAGCCCTTACTGGACGTGATCTCCAGCGAATTCGGGATTACGCATTCTTCCGTCGGCATCGTGATTACAGTGACTCAGATTTGCTACGCCCTTGGACTACTGTTGCTGGTGCCGCTGGGCGATCTGCTGGGTCGGCGCCGGCTGATTGCCGGACAGATGCTGGTATCCGTGATGGCTTTGATTGTCGTGGGTACTGCCCCCACCAGCATGGTGTTATTCATAGGCATTGCTGCGGTCGGACTGCTTGCGGTAGTGACACAGACGCTTGTTGCATTCGCAGCCACCTTGTCTGCCCCGGCCGAACGCGGGCGCACAGTCGGTGTGGTGACCAGCGGAATTGTCATTGGTATTCTACTGGCGCGGACATTCGCCGGCGCGTTAACGGATCTGGCCGGTTGGCGTTCGGTCTACCTTGTCTCCGCAGGACTCACGTTAATCATGGCAGGTGTATTGTTCAGGGTGCTGCCGCAGTCTGAGCCCCGGAGAGAATCTTTATCCTACCCGCAGCTTCTCCGTTCACTGTTCACGCTATTCGCACAAGAACGGCTGCTGCGAGTCCGTGCTGTGTTATGCCTGCTGATTTTCGCCGCGTTCAGTATCTTGTGGACTTCCCTGGTGCTGCCCCTCAGTGCTCCGCCGCTGTCCCTGTCACATACCGCGATTGGAGCGTTTGGTCTCGCCGGAGTTACCGGGGCGTTAGCAGCAGCGCGGGCAGGCCGTCTGGCCGATCGGGGTTTGGGGCAAAAGACCACCGGCGTAGCGCTGACTCTGCTGCTTCTTTCATGGCTGCCAATCAGTTATACCCCGCATTCGCTGCTCGCGTTAATCATTGGGATTATCCTTCTTGACCTGGCCGTACAAGCCGTACACGTCACCAACCAGAGCATGATCCTTCATCTGCGCCCGGAAGCCCGCAGCAGAATTACTGCCGGTTATATGGTCTTCTATTCGATTGGCAGCGCCACCGGATCAATCGCATCTACCAGCATGTATGCTTACTGGGGCTGGAATGGAGTGTGCCTGCTCGGTGCAATGGTCAGTGCTCTGGCTCTGATATTCTGGGCATTGACCCGTCATATGAAATGAACAATCTAACGACTTCATGTTCCCTCAGTAAGGTTTGTCAAAATCTGAAATTTCCATTATTGTTATCCTTATCTTACATTTGAGGTTATGGATGCAGAAATGGAGGCCCGGAATTTCTTGAAACCACGGTTATTAACACGTTCCTTCTATTATCTCTGGACAACTCAGACGGCGGCGAATGCCGCCGATGTCCTGTATATTATGGCGCTGACGGTGCTGGTGCTGGACCGGACGGATTCGCTTGTCTCGGCGGCGCTGATGCCGCTGATGCGCAGCGCCGCCCAGATGGTGAGCGGCTTCATCGCCCCGCTGCTTATCAACCGGTTCAAGCTGCCCTCACTGCTGCTGATCTCCCAGACAGGCCAGTTCCTGCTGTTTGTGGTGCTGGCTCTGTACCTCCAGCTTAACAGTACGGCGGCTTCACTCACACTGGTCTTTGCCCTGGTCTTCGTCATGTCCTTCCTGGACGGCTGGAGCGTTCCAGCCCGTAATGCACTGGTGCCGCGGCTCGTAACGCGGGAGGAGGGGCTGCTTCAAGCCAACGGTCTGATCAGCGTCAGTGATCAGGTCGTGCAGTTTGCGGGCTGGGGACTGAGCGGCCTATTGGTCGCATTCCTTGGGCCCAGCCCGGCGCTGCTGCTGACAGCGGCCATCTACGGGCTAGCAGCCGCATTTACGCTTGGAGTGAGAGAGCCAGCAGAAGCAATGGCTCAGATGCAGGGACAGAAGGCAGACTCGGAACCGGAACCTTCTTCTTCGAAATGGAAGACCTTGACCGAAGGCTGGCAAGTCATCTGGCGTATGCCCCGCCTGCGGATGCTGACCTTCATGGACATCATCGACATGCTTGGTGGCTCGGTCTGGGTCGGCGCGTTCACACTGGCCTTCGTCCAGGTGGCGCTGAAGCAAGGCGAAGAATGGTGGGGCTTCATTAACGCAGCCTATTTCGCAGGAACGGTCGGCGGCGGGCTGCTGGTCCTGTCGGCAGTGCGTCTCATCGGCAACCGTTATCTGGGGGCGATGCTCATCGGTATGGCGGGCTATGGCCTGCTCACCATGGTGTATGCTCTGAATACCCAGCCGTATATAGCACTGGTCCTTGTCCTGCTGATGGGACCGTTCGCGGAGCTGTCGGTGATTAACCGGCGCACCCTCATCCAGCGCAGCACCAGTAAGCAGATGCTGCCCAAGGTGCTGTCGGCGCAAGCCTCGCTGCTGCATCTGGTGTTCTGCATCTCGCTGCTGGTCATGGCAGGACTGGCCGAACGGTTCGGGATCGTCAACCTGTATCTGCTGGCGGCGGTTCTGACATCGCTGGCTTTGGTGGTCGGCTTGCTCGGCCGCCGGGCATTCAGGGACGAACCTGAGTCATCAGCAGCCAGCCGCCCAAGCCTTTAATTGTATATCTGTCTGGTATGAAATATCATACAATTAGGCACATGGATGATTAGAAGGAGAGATTTGGGATGCAGCATAATGGACCTCTGGTAGGTGAGCAAGAATGAGCGAATTCCTTAAATTAATGAAGGATGTACGGTTCCGAAGAACCATGCGGATGATTTTCAAGTTCGCCTGGGATTTCTGGTGGCTGGGCAAGCTGAAGTACTTGATGTCACGGCGGCGCTTTGCAGCGAGAACCAAAGCCTTATACCGCAAGCAGGCAGCGTATTTCACGACAACCGCCATGGATATGGGCGGGTTAATTATCAAGCTTGGGCAGCATGTGAGTGCGCAGGTAGATATGCTGCCGAAGGAAGTTATTGAAGAATTGTCCAAGCTGCAGGATTCTGTAGAATTCGTAGATTTCTCCGAGATCCAGCAGAAGGTAGAGCGTGAACTCGGGGTATCCATCAGCAAGATGTATGCTGAGTTCAACGAGACTCCTATTGCAGCAGCATCCTTTGGACAGGTCCACCGGGCCACCTTACGGACAGGTGAGCAAGTCGCCGTGAAGGTGATGCGGCCCGGGGTGGAGGACATTATCGCGATTGATTGGAAATCCATTCAGGTCGCTATTTCGTTATTGAAGCGCCAGAAGATGATTACAGACTTCATGGATCTTGATGCCGTGTACGATGAGTTTCATGACACCATTATGGAAGAGCTCGACTATCAGCAAGAAGGGCGTAATGCCGAAGAGTTCAAGCAGCAGCTAGCCCACCGGAAGGATGTCGTGATTCCGCACATCCATTGGTCCTGTACTACATCGCAGGTGCTGACCATGGAGTTTATGGACGGTGTCAAAATCAATGATTTCGCCAAGCTCGAGGCTTGGGGGGTAGACCGGACCCAACTGGCAACATCGCTGATCGAAATGTTCGTGGAACAGATTTTATTGAATGGCTTGTTTCACGCAGACCCCCACCCTGGCAATGTGCTCGTGCAGCCTGACGGCACCATCGCCCTGATCGATTTTGGCATGGTTGGGCGAATTCCCGGAGATATGAAGACCCAGATGGTCGCCCTCCTGCTGGCCGTATACTTGAAGGACGCACACGGCGCCATCGATGCCCTGAACCGGTTAAGATTTTTAAGACGGAATGTTGATCTGGAGGTCTTCTCCAGGAACCTTACGTTATTATTCGAACAAATCAACGGCGATACATTTGACCTGAGTTTTGTGACGTCAGGCGACAATGTGGAGGAATTACGCAATTTCCTCTACTCTCAGCCTTTTCAATTACCTGCCAATACCACATTCCTGGGCAAAGCCATAGGCACCGTGTACGGACTCTGTACCGGACTGGACCCGGACCTTGATCTGGTCGGGACGGTTAAGCCTTATGTGGAACAGGTGGTGCGGAGGGATCTGCGGGGAAGTGTCATCTCCAAAGTTGTAGAGGATGGCAAGAATATGCTCAAAGACATCCTTCCAACGACCAAGAAGTTCATGTCTGCAATCGATAAAATGGATAGCGGAGGCTTAAGGGTCAAGCTGGCGAGCTCCCTCGAGCAAAAATTAATCGAGACGCAGAATAAAAATACACAGCGGTTAATTGCCACCATCATTGGCGCAGTATTACTTCTGGCCGGTGTCAACCTGTGGAATGAAGTGAATCCCATCGTCTCTTATGTACTCGGCACCCTGGGCCTGCTCGTTATGCTGAGCCAACTCCGAACGAGACAAGGCCGCCGGGACGAAAGACATGCGAGGCAAATCAACGCTATGCGTGAACGTAGCCGGTTGGAGAAGCCGAGGTCTGGATCGCGTGGATAACATTAACGCTGCGTACGAAACTAAACTGTACAAGTGGAAACGGTACCGTCCTTTAAAAGGACGGTACCGTTTCCACTTCATCCTTCCGTCCGATCTCATCATTGTTATTCATTACTGCTGAGCGGAACGTGAAAAGTTACCGTTGTCCCTGCATCCAGCGAGCTTGTGATATGAAGGCCTGTTCCGAAATGCCGCTTCAATCGCTGATCCGTATTGATTAATCCGATGCCGGAATCACTTCCTTTATGCCTTTCCAATAATCGCTGCAATTGAACCTCATCCATTCCGACCCCATCATCTTTAATTGTGATCTCTGCCCGGGTCTCCACGCAGGAAATACGTATGACAATGCTGCCTCCACGCTTGCGCTTCATGATTCCATGTTTAATTGCATTCTCAACGAGAGGCTGAATCGTAAGAAACGGGACTTTGATGCACCTGTGATCATCAATCTCCCAAATCACCTGCAGCCTCTCTTCAAACCGTACTTGTTCAATATATAAATAAGAACGCACTAAACTCAGCTCTTCTGCAACCGGAACAAGACTTGCAATGTTCTGGAATTTAAATTTGTTTCGCAGATAATTAGTGAATTCATCAAGCAAATCACGCATTTTCTCCAGATTAATATCCGTTAATGCTGATATAGCATTCAAAGCATTAAACAAGAAATGAGGCTTAATTTGGGCTTGCAGCCATACAGTTTCTAATCGCAGCTGTTCCCGAATGGATTGTTTGATCGTCGTTAGCGCCTGTATCCGCAATTTAAGTTCTATGGCCTCTACCGGCTTCGTCACATAATCGTTTGCTCCCGCCAGGAAACCGCTGTGTATATCCTGTGGCTGGCTTCTTGCAGTAAGAAGCAGAACCGGAAGCTCTGTGAAGGTGAATCGCTCACGAATCCTTCGTGTCAGTTCATATCCGGACATCATCGGCATCATGATATCAGAGATTACCACATCCCATTCCTTCGTACCCAGAATAGCCAACGCCTGTCTGGCACTGGTTACCATGGTTGTATCATATTCGTCTGGTGGCAGTATGGCTTCAAGCACTTGAAGGTTAACAGGATCATCATCAATAATTAATAGAACCGGACGGTCGGAATCCATCTTGAAGAACGTTGCCGGTGTCTCGTCACTCAGGGGATTTGCGTTGCCCATGTTCATTGGAACAGGTTCTTGAATTTCTACAGCAGATATGGGTAACGGTTCAAAAGAGTTCGCCGGCGCACTCTCCGCCTCCGCTTCCAAGCCTGCCAGTTGTAAAGAGAAGCTGAATTGCGAACCTTCTCCTTTAATGGAGGTTACATCCAATGTGCCCCCATGAAGCTCCGCCAGTTGTTTGCTTATACTCAGCCCTAACCCGAAGCCGCCTTCAACCATGGTCTCCGTTGTGTTGGCTTGCTCGTATGGGTGGAATAGGCATTTGAGCATGTCCTCATCCATTCCAATTCCGGTATCAGTAACAACGACATAAGCCCTCCCGTCGTTTACATAAGCCGAAATCAAAA
Source organism: Paenibacillus sp. FSL R7-0204 (assembly GCF_038002225.1). Lineage (NCBI taxonomy): Bacteria > Bacillati > Bacillota > Bacilli > Caryophanales > Paenibacillaceae > Paenibacillus > Paenibacillus sp. FSL R7-0204. The sequence continues at coordinate 345,929 of NZ_JBBOCA010000001.1, read as the reverse complement.
TAACTCCATCATTTGTGTATTTCACAGCATTATGAAGTAAATTGAAGAGGATCTGAATAATCCGGTTCTCATCTGCATGGACCAGAGGAAAATCTTCAGGAATTTGATTTGTAATTTGTATAGATTTCACCTCTGCATTCAATTGCAGCATATCAAGTACTCCCGTCACGATCGGCTGGATCGGTATAACCTTTTTGCTGATACGGGGATTGCCTTCCCGCAGGCTCATCACATCAATCAAATCGTTTAATATCAAGGTTAGCCGGTGCCCTACAGAAGAAACAGTTTCAAGCTCTTTGATGCTTCTCGCCTGCATTACATGCTGTTCCCGTTTCATAACAGATTGTGATAGGTTGAGCATGCTGTGCAGCGGATTTTTGAACTCATGTGAAGCATTCGCCAGGAATTGATCCTTATGGTCATTCATTCTTTGCAGGGTTGTTGCAAGCTCATTCGTGTTTTCGTACATTTTAAAATAATTCCTAAACCATACTGAGGCCAAACACCCCATTGAAATAATCAAATCAAACGGATAATAGAGAAGACTATAACCGCCCTCCCGCCAGAAGAGCATCCAGATCACATGATGGATCAACGCAAGGATGGAGAACAACAATAACAGATTCCCTCTCATATCCTTGACCACTGTTCTACAGATCGCAATCGTTGCAACGACTCCAGCAGTACCGCCTAGCAGATTATACACAGGGAAGATGCTGGTTAACTGATAGGTATCCAACAATAGCGTAATCCCTGCGGTCCCCAAGATCAGTGCCCTAAATACAGGATATATTCTGTGCCAAAGAGCTAGTTCGCGATGATTCGTACACTCCAATAATGCATAGGCTCCAACTAAAAAAGCTACATTGGATAGCCGGAAATCCCATACGTTGCCGATATAAATGATTTGATGGAACAGCTTCTCATCACTGCTTAACGCACCGCTTAGTGTGAAAGAGAATGTCAGCAAAGAGAAATACAGCAACTTTGTCTGCTTGTTACCCAATACAAATAATATAAACGCATAGGCAGAATGGATCAGAAAGATAACCGTTGTCAGAACCTGCATAGATACCGAAAGTTTCATCTCCTGGGTAATTGCTTCTTCTGTCCCGAATTTAATAGACCGGACAATGCCACCGCTCCGGCTATCCACATAATTGGACGCTTGAATTACCAATTCGATTACACCATCTTTGTCGGCCCTAAAGGTCGTAGAATACGGAAGATTCTTAGCGATAGAGGCTTCTTCCGAATCCGCTACCCGCCCGGATTTAGCCAGTAACCGGCCGTTTACGTATACTTCCGACGAAGTGCGTATACTTGGCACACGAATACTATAGTTGAGATACTGCTGCGGATTCACATATATTCGTAAGCGGTACGAGCCGAATCCATATGGAGTAGAGGTCCCGGGATGCACAGCTTGATTCCATCCCCCTGGAACTTGAATCATCCTTGGCTCACTCAAGGCCAAGCCCTGCTGCTTTTTGCCATCCTTGAACCAATGTGAGGAATACAATTCCCATTCCCCGTCAAGCAAAACAATCTGCCCGTCTTCTGCATTCCAATTACGCAAATGGAGTTCCCCGTTTTTTATCGAATCCTGTTGTAAACCGCCAAACAACTCCATCCATAATAAGCGTGAGCCCGATAGAACAACTAATAGTAACCCCAGGAATAAAAAGATGTACTTCATTTTCATTTGGTGATTCCATGAAAAATTAGCCAAGAGTATCCCTCTCCTACTCATTTCTTCTTCTTTATCTATCGGCTTCATGTAGTTTTTTGCTAAGAAATTTTGTAGCACAAAAAACTCGCAAAAGCCCATTTATGCACCATTCCGACCTCCCCTGCTGTATGGTCAGTTTGCTGGTAAATAAAGCTTCTGCGAGTTTTGAATCATAATGACTGGTTTTCAAGTCATACTGAGAGAGTAAGGTTTAAGAGCTTTTTTTAACCATTAGGTCCAGCTTATTAGCATAAGGGGTGAGCGCCTCCAATAACTTCTCTTGCTTTTGTATTTCTTCTGTCGACAAGCGATCCATATGAACACTTCCGTCTGGATCAGTTACCTTGGCATCATAGCTTTTCAACTCATTTATTATGGGTTCAAGCTCCCTATAGTCCTGTTTAGCGAGTCTTTGTTCAGCCTTCTCAAGCAAGCTATCCCAGAAAGCGCCACGATCTGTACCAGATGCCTTTGCCTTGGATTTATCCGTTTCGTTCATTTTCTTGAAATACGGTTCAAGCTCCACCAGTAATTTCTTGTAAGCCTTCTGATCTTCTGCATTAAGCCGTTCTATGTGAAAACTCCCCTTTGAATCTGCTGCCAGTAGATTGTAATCGCCTAATTCCTTCAATAAGGACATAACCGTGGCAGCTTCTTCCTCGCTAAAATTATGCTTCAACCTCTGCAGCTTAGCCTCTAACTCCTCATATTTCTGCTGGCTTAGGCCAATCGTAGCAGCTGCTTCTTTCGAACCATATATGCTATCCGCCAGATAATGATATCCGGCAAACGCTCCAGTAGGAATTAATAAAGTAGCTGCCAAAACGCCTGCTACGATCCACTTCTTTTTCATTCGTCTTCCCCCTTGTCCGGTTACGGTCTGATTTAGTATTCTCTCCTTCAGTTCCGGTGGGGCATTTAAATTTCTGGCCTCTTCCTGCAGAACTGTTCGCAGCTTTTCATTGAAATTCATGCAGATCCTCCACCTTTCCCTTAAAAAGAGTCTGATTCTCTGGCTTCTGACGAAGCTTGCGCAGTGCAGCATGAATACGGGATTTCACGGTACCTAGAGGAATCCCGAGGATTACGGCACTTTCTTCCTGCGATAATTCATTTAAATAATGCAGAATAATCACCTGCTTCAGCTTATACGGAAGACTATCTACGCTAGCAAGCAAGGAGTGGTTAGAGATCTTGTCGACAATCTTACTTGTGAATTCAGGCTCCACCACCAAATTGACCTGCTCTGCCTTTTTGAGAACTCGGAGATGCGTCCATCTCTTTCTCCGGTAGGCATGAATTTGTCGCACTGCTATTCCCATAAGCCAGGGTCTAAAGGGACGACTGATGTCAAAATGGTCAAGAGATCTGCGCATTTGAATATAAATCTCCTGAACGATATCATCCACCTCAGATGTTTCGCGAACGAGGAAATGAACGGTTTGATATACATCCCTAATCGTGGCTTCATATAGCTCACTAAATGCTTCACGACTGCCGGCTAGCGTAAGCGTAATGAGCTGAGAATATTCTTTTGGATGCTCCATTCATCACCCCTCCCTTCGGTCTTACACTATATATTGGGGAATAAAGAATATTTCGTTCGATTTTTCTTCGGAAAAATACGGAATAAACCGATCAAAGTCCACTAAGGATTTTGGTCGGTTTATTGTTGTCTGCCTAATGTTCACATTGCCCGTTAGTTGAGCAACAAGCTCTCGAAATGTATTATCAGTGAATCCAACGGATTCCCGATTTTTACATTTAACTCTTGCTCAACTTTAACGGCTGATTCCACCATAGATAATTGTGCAACAGAAATTTTCTTGTTTTTTTCTGATGCAAGTATCCCCTTTATGTACTTTGATAATTCTTCAACGTATTGCTCATTTTTACCTTGCATGATTAGCTCAAATGTATTCTCTATGACACGTGCCTCAATATGAATTGGCTTATCCTGGATAGAAGCAAATTCATTAAGCCTGCTCATTGTCCCTGCGACGGTTGCTGGATTAGTGAATAATAGAACTTGTGGTTCTGTAATACTGCAGACCGAACTAAAGAAAGGCTCATCGATTTTTATTATAGGAATAGATGTATGTAGCCGGTTTTCTTCAAGAAGAGCAATATAATTAGTACATGTGATAAGAATAGCCTCAACATTTGCTTGTGATATCCATTCTATTTGTTCGATGACTTTATTTTTGGCTTGTCCTTCATCGAAATTTTTATCTGATGTAATTCTACTCATCAAACCAGGATCCACAAAATGAACCAATTCCAACTCATCAGAGGTAAGAGCGTTTTGAATATACTGGATATTTGAATAGTGGGCGTGTAAACAAGCAATCTTCTTTTTCTTCATGATTTTATCTCCTTAAACCCGTACTTTGAGCAGTCCCGCTCCTTAATGATATCATGTTTCTCCAAAAAACTGCCGGTTTACTCTGGGATATAAGGAAGATCCAGTGTCTTCGGAACATTGATCACATGCAGCTCTGTATACGTACGGATGCCCTCTGCGCCGTATTCACGGCCGATACCGGACTGCTTGAAGCCGCCGAACGGGAACCGGACATCGAGCCCCTGCACAGCAGCCGTGTTGATCATGGTCGTTCCCGCTTCGAGCTGACGTGCGACCAAGATGGCCTCCTCTTCTTGCCCCCACACCGAGCTCGTCAATCCATAGATGCTCTCATTGTGCAGATGAATCACCTGCTCCACATCGTCAAAGGGCAGAATCGGAACGGTAGGACCGAACTGCTCCTCCACCACAATAGGATCATGGTAATCGCAGTCCAGAACAAGCGTAGGCTGCAGGTAATACCCTTGTTCAAACCGCTGCTGATCCAGAATTTGGCCGAGCGGAATGACCTTAGCTCCGCGCTGGCGTGCACCCTCAATCAGACCCTGCACGTAATTCTTCTGCTTCAGGTTATTCACCGGACCTACTGTCGTATTGGCATCAAAGGGATCACCGATGCGAATCCAGCGGTTAGCCGCCTCGATATATTTTTCAACAAAAGCATCATAGATAGAACGGTGTACGTATACACGCTTGGCAATCATACAAATCTGGCCTGTCGTCAGGAAGTTAGAAATAACAATCCGGCGCATGGCCCGCTCATCTTGAACATCAAAGCTATCCAGGAAGATCGCCGCATCATTGCCGCCCAGCTCCAGCGTCATATCCTTAATCGTTTCCGAAGCCGCTTTGATGATGTGCTTGGCTGTTGCGGTTCCGCCTGTGAAGGCGATTTTGGAGACAAGAGGATTACTCGTCAGCTCAACGCCCACATCCGCATCCCCATGAACGACATTGATGACACCCGCCGGGAACTCACCTGCGATCAGCTCTGCCACCTTCGCCGCCGCCAGTGGCGCAAACGGACTCGGTTTGAGCACAATCGTATTGCCCGCAAGTAAGGCAGGAGCAATTTTAATCGTAGATAACGCAATCGGATAATTCCATGGACTGATCGCTGCCACCACACCCATTGGATCATAGGACAGGATGGTTTTACCTTGATCATGCTCCTGGACCTCTTCCTGTAGAACGGATGCAGCTTCATTACAAGCGAACTCCATCCACATTAACGAGACATAAATCTCACCATGGGCATCATATAGGGGCTTGCCATGCTCTCTGGACAGCAGATGGACAATTTCATTCTCCGCTGCTCTAATCTTCTCTATTGCCTTACGCATCCGGGTAATACGTTCATCAATCGAGGTCTTCTTCCATATTTTAAAAGCTTCTGCCGCCGCTTCAATCGCTTCCACCGCTTGTTCCTTCGTAGTGACAGGGAAATAGCCTACGATTTCAGCCGGTTTCGCCGGATTCTCTTTGGCTGACTGCGAAAGGGAGGGTACATTCTGACCATTAATGAAGGCCTCCACAACAACGGTCTCTTGGTCTGACTTCCACACTTCTTCGGCAATTTCCTTCACATAACGAAGCTTGCGCCACTGTTGTTCTTCCGTAAGAATATTGCCTTCCTCTGTAGAGGAGAATCCGCATTGCGGGCTCAAGCACAGCTGCTCAAGGGGCACATAGGTTGCTGCTTCGGCAATCCGGGCTTTAATATGCTCTTTATCTTCTAGTTCGCCTGTTTTGGATGTGAGCAGACCCAGCACGATTTTCAAATCCGGCCGGTTCACATATTTCAAGGGCTCGAAGCTGCCTGAACGCTCATCATCAAATTCCAGGAATAGGCCATCTACGTCTAAGCCGCCAAAAATGACCTCAGAAGCGTAATCATAGCCGCCGGTTGAGAAGTAGTTGGATTTATAGTTCCCCCGGCAAATGTGCATCGTCACAACTAAGTCTACCGGTTTATGAGCCAAGGTTTCGTTAATCATGCGCTGCATGATCTTGAGCTCTTCCGCCGGTTCCAGACCCTTTGCCCGCAGCTTATCGTGACCCGCTTCTGAGAAAAGGTCTGCCCATGCTGTATCATCCAGTTGCAGGTACCGGCATCCGGCATCATAGAACGCTTGAATGGCTTTTTGGTACGCCGCAATCGTATCTTGAAGGAAATGCTCCCGGTCGTTATAACTATTAGCCCCAGGCTCCAGCCGGTAGATCAGCATGTTGGGACTTGGAATGGTTTGCTTCGCTACGGCGTCACCTGCATGCTTTAGCAAAAACTCAAAATGCCCGATAAAGGGATGGCTGGAGAAATCTACTTTACCCACCACACGAATGCCACCCTTACGGGTCTGCATATTATGGAACTTGGGCCCGTCGATCTCCTCATACAGCTCTACGCCGTCTAGGCCGCCCAGAAAGTCAAAATGCCACCAGCTTCTGCGGAATTCCCCATCCGTCACTGCGAATACGCCATTGTCCTTCTGCTTCTCAATAATCCGGATAATCTCTTGATCTTCCACCGCTTTTAAGGCTTCATATGTGATGTTGCCTGCTTTATATTGTTCACGCGCCTGGCTTAAGTTCGCAGGACGCAGGAAGCTGCCTACATGATCATTGCGAAAGGGTATCATCGCTACATCTCCTTACAACTTTTTAGTGTACTGAGTATAGCATGAGGGCAAAGAATGCAGGTTATATGTAAAAAGCATGATTGGTCATAGCTTTTCGCGATAGCGGATTTACTCTGATTGATGAACCGGCACAGTATAATACTCCCCTAATCGCGTCCCGTCAAGAAATAATTTGAGAATGAGCGGCATAGCGAGGGAGACCCCCTTATGTTATTAAAATAGGAATGGATTCCCGAGTATGCAGAGTGATATCGCTTTTTCCATTTGAAACGGTGTCACGTAAAATAGTCTTCAGATCAATGAGAAATTCGGAAGGGAGATCTGTATGAATAGTGTGGACAAAATCAGATTTTCACTCTTTTTCGGGGAAGAGCCCGAGGCAGCTTGTTACGGGTATATAGAGCGGAATCGGGATGGTCATATGATCGCGCTCTACAATAGTAATGGTGAGGAGATCGATATGTATGGCGGACATCAATTTGTCAGGGTACAGGCGCTTGGCAAATTTGATGATGAAGACCGCGATAATTTCTACTCCTTATTAGAAGGTGATGGTGTAGGATAATCTGCACAATCAGACAGGTGAAGATTTGGTAATGAATATTCTCTGGAGGTGGAAGATGAACGAACAGGTTCAAGAGACAAGCAGAATGAAGAGTGGGGCGATGCTAGCCGCCCTGCTCATCGGTGCGTTTATTGCGTTCCTTAACGAAAATTTACTTACTAATACTTTTCCCGGATTAATGCGTGAGTTCAACGTTACCGCTTCAACCATACAATGGTTATCTACCGGTTATATGCTGATGATCGGCATACTGGTGCCGGTGACCGCATTGCTGCAGCAATGGTTCACGACTCGCCGGATGTTTATGTCCGCAATGGCGTTATTTTTAGCAGGTACCTGCTTGTGTGCAGTCTCCCCTGGATTCGAAGTCTTGCTGATAGGCAGGGTTGTTCAGGCTTGCGGGACAGGATTATTGATTCCGCTGATGATGAATACAATTCTTGCCCTCTATCCTCCAGAACGCAGGGGGGCTGCCATGGGTCTCATGGGGCTTGTCATCATGGTCGCCCCAGTCATCGGACCGGCTTTGTCAGGTTTGGTTATCGATACCTTGGACTGGCGGTGGCTGTTCTACATGGTGATTCCTGTCGTGTTGTTTTCAATTATTTATGCATTCATAAATTTAAAGAATGTTACAGAAATAACAAAACCACGGGTCGATCTTCTATCCATTGTGATGTCAACCATCGGGTTTGGTTTTATCACCTACGGTTTTAGCCAGACCGGTGTCGGGGCTAGTCCTGGGAGTTACAGTTTGATTGCTATAGGCGGGCTCTTCTTGCTCTTACTTATTTGGCGGCAACTCAAAATTAAAGAGCCTTTGATTGATCTTTCCGTATTCCGGTATCCCGCTTTTTCTTTGGTAGCTGTATTGATAGTGGTGCTCATGATGGTTTTATTCGCCACCACGACATTGCTGCCGATCTATATGCAGGATGTGATGCAGTTAACGGCCTTCGGGACAGGGTTACTTCTGATGCCAGGCTGTATTTTGAACGCAATACTGATGCCTGTAACGGGAAAATTGTTCGATAAATTCGGGCCGAGATTCGTCATAATGCCCGGACTGCTCATGATCGCCCTATCACTGTGGCTGTTTGCCGGTATCGATAGCGATACAACCCGAGGCTCCGTTCTGTTCGATCATGTCCTATTATTCTTAGGCATATCGTTTGTCGTCATGCCGGCTCAGACAGCAGGAATGAATCAGCTTCCGCGTCACCTGGTCCCCCACGGCACAGCCATCTACAATACGCTCCAACAGATTGCCGGGGGAATTGGCATCGCTTTGTTCGTCGGCATCATGTCATCCAGAGCCAATCGTTATCTTCACCATTCACCTGATCCCGCTGCGATTCAAGATAGAACGCACAGTATTGTTGCCGGTTTGCAAACGGTTTTTGGGATTGAATGTATTCTCACAATTCTTGTTTTGGTGCCAAGTTGGTTTATCAATGGCCGTCGTCTTGAAAGGACTCATTAAAACTTATTTTTTATCTCACTACGTAGCATAGAGCCTTCACTAACATAAAAGTGGCGGCTCTTTTTACTATGCTTTTATCGGGCATACTGCTAATACAAAATAAGCGCCTGATCTTCGGCTATCTCCGGTCCAAAGTCAATCTTAAGGGCTTCATACCTCTCTTTGTAGCCTGACGCTACATTCGGACGTTGTTGTGGTGACGTAATCTATGAAATTCACAGAGCCGTTAAAGTTTATATAAGCACCATTACTGCGATTTACATCCGGTCTGAAAATGCGCTCTGCCCTCCAGCACATCACCCAAAAACTTTTGGGATGCATTCAACTTGGCTTCTAACTCCTGGATTTCTTTGATTTTCTCCTTTACCAATGCTTCCTTCTTAATATACGAGCTCTCATTGATAAGTAAAACTAAGTCCTGGATCGTTAAACCTAAAGTAAGTAGCATTCTCACATCCTGCAAATAGGTGACCACTCCTTCATCGTATACGCGGTAATTATTTTCATCCCTCGAAATAAACTGTTCGGGAATCAACTGTTTACGTTCATAGAATCGCAAGGTGGATATGGGTAATTCCGTCAGCCTGGAAACTTCATTCGCTCTCATATTCTGCTCCTTCTAAATCAATCATTCATTTATATTTGCTATAAACCAAGGTTCATAGTTCAAAATAAAAATATGATAACCCGGGGCAGCACTACTGTCAAAATAATGGGTTACATCAGAAGGAGTGCATTTATGCTGGAATCTATTCAAAATAATGATTTTGTCAACATTCTAACCGGCCGCCGTTCCATACGACAGTACGATGAGGACGTCAAAATTTCGGAGGAAGAGCTGCACGCTATGATTCAAGAAGCAAGCCTTGCGCCCTCTTCTGCGAATATGCAGCCATGGCGTATAATCGTGGTTCACTCCCCTGAAGGGAAAGACAAGCTTCGGCCTCTGGTCCAGTTCAATACGCGGCAAAATGATACATCTGCGGCGATGCTCATCATTTTGGGAGATACGCAGAGCGATTTATATGTAGAGAAAATCTATGATACTGCTGTGGAGCAAGGAAAAATGCCCAAAGACATACGCGACAAGCAGGTTGCGCAAATTCTGAGCATGTATCCGCAAATACCTAGAGAATTAAAGATCGAAATTGCCAAAATTGATGCAAGTTTATTCGCGATGCAACTGATGCTGGTAGCCCGTGCTCATGGGTATGACACCAATCCGATGGCAGGCTTTGAACGTGATCAGATCGTTAGCGCCTTTGATCTGGACGACCACAGGTATGTTCCGGTCATGATCTTATCCATCGGCAAGGCCAAAGATGAGGGCCATGAGTCCGTGCGCCTGGGTAGCGAGGAAATTACCTTTTGGCGCTAATGTGAATGTATGAACCTCACCGGTTCTGTGCTCCCCACTCGCACAGCTGCTCCAACACAGGTAGAAGGGTCTGCCCTTTCGGTGTCAGCGAATACTCCACTTTGGGCGGAATCTGCGGATACTCCACGCGCTTCACCAGCCCGTCAGCCTCCAATTCCTTAAGCTGCGCGCTGAGAACCTTGTAAGTCACCGCTCCGAGCTGTCTCTGCATTTCATTGAATCGAATCGAGGGTTTGGCGGACAGCAGATACAGAATCGCCATCTTCCACTTCCCGCCGATCACCGACATCGTATAACCGAATGGTGTGTCTTGGATCACCGTCTCTTTGCCCTTCAAATCTGAAATGCCCATGTTCACGCTATCCTTTCGGATAGTAGCCCACTTCTTTGTGCGTACTATCCCTTTATTTTTGCTCAGTCTATAATAGCTTTACTTTGAAGTAAAGGGGCTAAAGCAATGACAACCATTCGAACGTACAACCATACCCTCTGGGATCACGGGATTTCGCAGGGGTACCTTGTCGACAACACGCTGTATATCTCGGGACAGTTCTCCCATGATACGGAGGGCAGCTTCGTTGGAGCAGGCGATATTCAGGCACAGATGACACAGACGCTGAAGAATTTGGATACCGTGTTACAAGAGTTCGGAGCGACCAAGGATAATCTGGCTTACGTGGAGCTGTATCTGACGAATGCGCAGGAGCACGGGGAAACCGCGATCGGACTGTTCAAAAAGTATGTCGGAGAGCATCGGCCGGCGGGGAGCATGATCGGGGTGACTTACCTGGCATTCCCGGAACAGTGGGTAGAGGTACGGGCTGTGGCGCATGTTGGTTAAGAAAAAGAGAGAGGGTTCAACTAAACAACGCTACTGGCAGAGTAATGTCAGTAGCGTTTTAGAATTTGCGGAATCTCTCCATCAGAGTAGTAGCGGATGGCCTTACCCGTTTTTCCAGCATACTCAATCTCATTTCTTGTGCTGTTGCCAATGTAGCCATTTACATCAATCACGAAGATTTCGTCAGAAAGATCAATCTTTCTAAAATGCAGATCTCCCAGTAACTCCGCTTGTTCTTCCGTGATTTCAAAACCTTCAGATTGTTCAAAGAAGGCTACACTAATCACTATGTTTCCTTGTAGTGTAAGAAATGCATTAGCCTGTTCGAATTCTTGCTGAAGCTTGGTTAACCACTTGCACAGTTACGGAAAATCCAACTCATCATCGATGATACGGAATATCTCCCTAACCCGCACCGGATAACGGTCATCCAGTTCCTCCCACTTCTGCTTCGGTAAAATCAAAAATTCGTGCGTATCCGAAAAATATGAGGCCTCAAAAAGCCGGATTTCGTATTTGTCCCGGATCAGCTCCTGAAAGCCGCGAATCGTGATATAGCGATCATTTCCGGTAAAGGTAAGCGCAATTGAATGCATTTGTCCATTGTAGGTAACATCCAGTCCTTTGTCCGTAGGCGTCACCTCGACCGTTTCATCGGGAAGCTGTTTACCGAACAAGCGGACGATCTCCTCGTCCTCCTCTCCCCAATCTACAATGACGCTGTTCGCAAAAGCAAATTGTTGAAGCTGTCGCCCATCTCCTTCGAATAGCAATGTCAGCTCGCTGTCGCTTGGCATCCTCATCCCAGTATCCTCCTTGTGTTCATATCAGGCCCAAACCAAATGCTCTACAACTTGGTAGAATCTTATTTTTTCATAATCAATCTCTGATACACCATAGGATGAAAAAAATAACTTGACCCATTGCTCGCCGAAGTTTCTGATAATGCTCTTCTCAGCTACTGCCAAATCGTAATAACGGTCCGCAATCCCGCAATTCCCCAGATCAATAAATCCACTTATAGAATCATCAGCAATGATGATGTTTGGCAGGCTGTAGTCACCGTGTGTGAATACTAAATCTTCTTTGAGTTCCCGGGAATAATTGTTGACTTCAATCAGCAACTTTTCAACATTGTCCTCACCAAATCTTCTGTGCAGCTCCGTTGAATCAAACTTAATCCCTCTACTCAACTTGTACTGAATAGTGCTCATAAGCTGTTCAAATGAATGATCAAAAGGACAATCTTCAATTGAAACTTCATGAATTCTCCGAAGACCTCGTGCCAATAAAGAGATCATTTCTTCTGTATTTGAAGAATATTGCTTGTTGGAAGCTTCAACACCTGGCAATTCAAGTGTTAATAAAAACTCATAATTCCCGATCACACCGAAATCAATAACCTCCGGAACAGGTAACTTATTGTATAACCACAATAACCTTTGGGCTTGTCTTTCTAAAGATTCAGCTTTACCGATTTCCTGAATTTTCAAATACTTATTTAATCCACTTTCACTCTGAATAAAATAAGTCTTCGCTGTATTCACCCAAATCAATGAAGCCTCGTCATCTCCAACCAACTCAAGGAATTCAAAGGGTACTGCATCTTTTTCTCCAAAACTCATAACGTTCACCTCTATGGCTCAACTAATATCGTTTCAAAATACATAGCATATTCCTGCAAACTTATTTGGCTCCAGGAGACAAAATAGAGCAGGAATTATGGGTTCCCATCATTGCCAAGTAGCAACGAAGGTACCCTATCTATAAACGTTATATCCTCAATATCATGTCTTACAGTGGAATGACCCTCTTGAATCCCTCTGCCCACACTTAATAACATAATGTCTTCATAGTGCTGGGGAATATTGAGCTCTTCGAAAAGAGCAGCTTTATCATAACCTGACATCGTGATGGTCTGGTAACCTTTTTCGTTCAAAATAAGGACTAAGGCCATTGCAGCCAGACTGCCATCGCGGACCAGCTCTTTTAAATAATCTTGATTAGACATGTTTCGATAATAACCAATGGCTGCATTGGTTAAATACGTTTTAGTCTCTTGGGTGAAATAACCTTTCTCCAAAGCCTTGTCTTGAATAGCATGGATATTCTCATTATGAAAAGCACGATAATCCCCCAAGATCAAAATCAAATAGCTGGAGGTTTCAACCTGCTCCTGGTTATATGCAATTGGTTTAACTTTGGCGCGCAACTCCTTATCTTCGATGAGTAAATAACGTGTACTCTGAATGTTATTTCCATTGGGTGATTTGGCAGCCAGTTCAATCGAATCAAGTATTTCCTTTCTTTCAATCGTATAGTTAGGATCATAATGTCTGACTGATTTCCTTTTTAGAATAATATCTTGCAGACTCATTTTAACGCCTCCCATATCTTAGATTTGTTATAATCATATTATCTGGAGCGTATACAATTGAAAATACTGCACTTTATAGTCACTAGGTTACTTCAAAGTAAGGAGGATCTCATGAATACAATAAATACAGGATTTGATGTGGTACAAAATATCATTAGTGGTAAATGGAAAAGCATTATTCTGTATCAATTAGGATATGAGCAAAAGCGTACAAAAGACTTACTCAAGATTTGTGAAGGCGTCTCACATAAAGTTTTAAACGAACAATTAAAGCAAATGCAGCAGGATGGATTAGTGCATCGCGCGGTATATGCAGACGAGGTTCCCATTAGAGTGGAATACTCAATATCAGACTATGGCCGGACATTCCTTCCACTATTAAAAGAAATGTGTGATGCTGGCGATAACCATCTTAAAAGAGAGGGGATCACCGCAGGTAATAATACAATCTGTGAACATTCTAAATCACTGTGATCGATAACCATGAAACCCTTTTAAGACCTTACGTAAATGAAAACAGCACCATACTCTTCACTAATGAAGAACATGGCGCTGTTAATATTTCGCAGTTATGTGACTGAAGAGGCATTGGTAGCTAACTTCTATTAGATTGAGCAGCAGACAGACGCCTGTGTTTCCAGAACCGTACCCATCCACCTGGCGACTTCCTGATGAGCCGGGTGGATAAGGTATTCATCCATGTCTTCTAAGGAAGCAAACTTGGTGATCAGGATCAAATCGTATGCTGAAAGACCAGGGCGAACATTAGCTTCAGCCTGAACATCGAGAAGAACGTTTATTTTCCCTCTCAAGCCTAGTAGAACGGTTTGAGCTTGCTCGATATGCTCCGGTCTCCGGTCCTTCAGCTTCAATAACACATGATTTAGTATCATCTTTGGGTTCCTCACGTTCCTTATCTGATTAGCCTTTGTCTACTTATTCCAATCCTTTAGACAGCCGGATCGCAAGCTGCTTAATCTTATCGTTGCGAATCTGAAAATAAAAATCCAAATAGAGAGGGTCCGGGAGGCCGGTTTTGTCGAAATCCCCATCAACCTTGAAAACTACTACGTTTTCTTCCCCTTGCTGTTTATTCTGTATGGGTTCAAGTGTTATGTTAGCTCCAAAATGATATTCGGCACTCCATTGTTTTATAGCAGCTTTGCCTGCCCATTCTTTACCTTCATCGAGAACAAGTGCATCTTTCGAAAAGCAGTCGACATAAGCATCCGGATCAGGACAAACCTGCCCGATAGGGAAATACCTCAACTGAGCTTCAGATACTGAAGTAGCTGTCCGAAATCCGAGGAATAGACATTTTCAATTCCATGGTAGCCTTCTCTTTGCCCAATAACGCGGGAAAACTTCGCGTACAGTCGATTTAGATAAATGTTGTCGATCTGAGCGCAAAATTGTAGATAGTTAACGCCACAATTCTCTGCGACAATTTGTTGTACCAAATAGCGGAACCCCTGAATAAATACGCGACTGCTGCGATAGGGGGGGTGGACAATGACAGAATTAACAAAAACAATTTCACCTTTGGGATCAAATTCATTCTCAGTATTGAGATAGCGATAATGCCCCCAACCTATCATTGCCCCCATCTTGTCCGTTATTAATATAATGTGGGAGTTGGGGATGAATTCCAACACATGTACAAGTGCATCCGCAAGTGAGAATTGGCGGTTAAAATCTTTTCGGTTTCGGATAAAATATAAAGTAAACTGCGCATAATCTTCATCATTTTGACAATTCCTGTAATGGGCAAGCATAAACCGCCCCACCTCCTAATCGTTCATATGAGCTTAGCTATCTCAAGAATCACAACAGAGCAAGCACTGAGAAGTGAAATAGTCTTCATTTCTGAACTTCATTACGTATGCTTGCCATTCCTTGAAATCGGCATGATATTCATCAATCCCACCTTGCTGTGTATCCCATGTCGCTGTTTTCTCTGCAAGCTTGGTAAGAAGTCTTTGCAGCCGGAGATGGACCGGGACCCAAAAACGGAGCTCAACAATAGGCTCAGGTAGTTGTGATATATATTGCACCAGAAATTGCAGACTCTCTAGGAACAGCCGGCTTCGGCGATACGTTTCAATAAAGAAAACAATCTGGATTTGTGCCACATGCGTATCCTTGTATTGGTTCTCCGCAGTCCCGCAAATGTAACCAATCGCCCCGACAACTTCATCCTCATCGTTGAAGCACAAGATAGCTTCTTTTTGCATTAGAACAGAGCTTGCCAGAAAACTCAGCGAGATTGAAAAAGGATACGGCAGATTTAGTTCATTGTAATGTTCCAATAGAAATATCATGTATTTATCCTGATAGCTCTCTGAACTGCAGACTTGAAAGTAATAGCTCATCTGATTAATTCCAACTCCTTGCATTATGTAGATCTGTTCTTTTTCTTACTTATCGGATGAATGTTGTCCCACAAGAAAAAGCTGCCCGAAAGTCCAAAGACTTAGGTGCAGCTCTTCCCGTACCGAATGCTTATTTGGCAGGCGCTGTTCTCACTTGCTCGCTGTTCACAAGTAGGTTCACTACAATTTGTAGCGGTCCCCTGCCACCTTTGTTATTAAATCCGCTTCTTGGTGGAAACATATATGTCACTCCTTTCCTCTTCATTTTCAGATACTCATTGCTTACTTCGACATTTTATTACATTCCAGTCCACACATACATACCTAAAAAGGGGTATATTTCACTTTTGGATGGATTCACATTCAGTTGATTGAATTGATATAAAATTGAAATAGTTAGCTTATTTCTTTATACATTTGATGATAATGGTTGGAGGACTTAAACGTGCCTTCATCCCCGAATACCATGTAGTCGGTGAACTTTCGTCTGTCTCAGGAACTCGTGATTCTTCAATTACCCGTTCTATAAAAAAGCCAGCATTTGAAAGTTCATTTAATATTGTGCTGACTTTTCGATGGTGCATGATCACGGGTACTCCACGCCAAGTTACCTTATAAGGTCCTTCGGAATGATAGGATTGAGTATAGGTTATTTTGTCATCCTCATACATCAGTCTGCTTTGTATGGGATGTTCCCAACTAAATACCAATACCCCGCCGTTTTTTAGTCTTTTGTAGATGTTAGATAGTGTCCGTGCCATATCGACTGTCCAGCCTAATGCATAAACAGAGAATACGATATCAAAATATTCACTGGGCAAGTCATCTATGTTTTCCATAGACATTTGTTGTATGTTCCCGGTCAATCTGTTCTCCTGGAGCAGTTCCTTAGCGTAATTAACCTGAGTCGTCGATAAATCAATTCCCCAGATATCCCCTGCGCCTCTGTTTGCCATGTACAAGAGCGAGTGTCCACTGCCACAGCCTATCTCAAGTACTGTCTTGCCAGTAACATCACCTAGAAGATGCAATTCATCCTCTGTAGGTGCATATGGCCCATATTGCGGCAAAGCATGTATTCCAAAATATTGATCAGCTACTTCATCCCATCCTGCTTTGTTGATCTCAAGCATTTCTTTTTGATCTTGCATGACTTCCCCTCCTATTGGTCTTCTTTAGTGCATCTATTACCCCTGCCTTATGTGATCGACGTTCCGGTTCATCAGATGCCGAACCACCCTACCAGGAGATCATTCATAGCTGGGTTGAAATGCAATATGAAGATAAATGGTAGAATGTTATCCTTACCTCCTACTTCAATAACCGCTCAAATTCAGCACCATTAATCATAAAATATGAACTACACTTAAGCTACGGCAAATAGCACAAACCAATGGCTTGCGCTTTTGTTTCTAATTAGCATGCCTACTATATCCTGAATATCAGACAGAGTTTGACTCAGAGATATCATTAAATGATCTATTGCTGCTGATACATACCAGTTATCACCACTGGGATGGCCACATGCATTGCTTCCGCGATAATCAAGAAATCTTCACGGCTTATTCCGAAGTGGCCGTTACGGAAGGGGTAGCCCCAATTCCGCTGGCCGCGTGTGAAGGCCAACCGATCAAGTAAGCCCTTGATTCTCGCCTCCTGGCAGGGAACATATTCAATCTTCCTGCGGTAAGGTACGAACGTCGCGGACATCGCATATTCGTATACACGGTCGTCCATAACCCGGCCAATAGCGGTGAACGCTTGCAGCGGCTCGCCTTCTCCTATCTCCATGCGGGGAGAATAATACACAAGCCAATCCCCAGGCTGCATCCTGCGTAACGGCGCTGCTTTACCGTGACACATCTGGGCAAAGCCGCCATTAACGCCCCCCTGCGCGTGGTTCGCTGAGACGACCCCTATCCAATATGAAGGACTTCCATTTTCCGTATCCTCGAATTTACGCAACGTTTCTTTCGTATCCATTGCCGAACGCAACTCCTTTTTACTTAAGCTGAATCCAGTATACTAAAACGCTACTGACAGCGGTTTGTCAGTAGCGTTTTAGTGTGGCTTTCGAACAGAACTTCCTTATTATTGAAATATCGTATCCCGTTAGTTTACAGCCTAGCGAGTTCGAAATTGTACCAAGACAGATAAATGCATAAAACTTCCTCTGCAAAGAAGATTATGAAAATTTTAAGATTTCTCCGCATTAGCATACTTACGATATCCTGAATATCGCTCTCTGCTGAGATGACCAAAAACTCTTCATTCTGATATGCAAACAGCTGAACCAAATTAACTTCAAGCGGCGATTTAATTTTTTTATCGTATTATTCTTCACATGCTCTAAGACTTTACAATGATAAACTTGTTAATATGCCTTATGACACTTTAGGAGGGAATATAATGAGCAAATACGACGAAGCCATGAAGCTGCTGGAAGAACAAGTGGGGAACAAGGACGGCCTAATCTCTTTGTCCACCATCGCGCTGGAACCGGGGGCCAATGGCTCAAGCCGTCCCGCCGCCCGCATTGTGGATGCCTATTATGAGGACGGCGCGTTCTACACCGTCACTTACGCGACCTCAGGCAAGATGCAACAGATCGCCCAAAACCCCGAAGTCGCCGTATGTATCATCGTCGAGAACTTTACGGCAGATGGTATCGGTGAAAACCTGGGCTGGGTATGTGACGAGAAAAATGCCGGGATGATGACCAAGCTGCGCACAATATTCGCCGATTGGTATAACGAAGCCAATAACGATGAGGACCCTAACACATGCCTGCTGCGCATCCGCCTGACCAAGGGCCTGTGGAATGACGCCCATAAAGGGATCAGAAATGAGATTGATTTTGTCAATAAGACGGCAAATTAAGCGGTCTGTGTCATTTGAATAAACCTGCGACAGCCACTCCCCCCAATTAGAGCGTCTCGACCAATTTCTTCGAAAATCCCGTGCTATTATCCTCTGTCAGAGTTACAGCTACAGCTATTTTTGTTACACCTTCAGGGACTTTCCCCATGTAGAAATTAATTTTATGAACTTTTGTATTGCCCACTTTCTCGGATGGTAAAAGAGTAGCTACACCCGTTGTTTATGGATGAAACTTTCCTTATCATTGACCTTACTTGAGCGGGTATACTCTATGTATATCACAGTAAAGATGGAACGCTAGAGGAGGCAGCGCCTGTATGGAGAACCACGATTTTTCATCCGCACTGGGGGAATTCATCAAATCGCGCAGACATCGGCTTCAGCCTGAACATGCGGGAATCAAGCCCTTGCCTGGCCGAAGACGTACTCCGGGACTTCGAAGGGAAGAAGTCGCCTATCTGGCCAATGTCAGCGTAACTTATTATACCTGGCTAGAACAGGGCCGGGAGAGGAATCCTTCCCCGGAAATCTTGTCCAACATCAGCCAAGCGCTGCAACTGGATGCAGACGAGCGGAAGCACTTATTTGACCTGGCCGCACCTGATTCAATCAGCTTCAGCATGACCCGGAGTTCAGAACAACCCGATACCGGATTTTTGCAAAACCTTGTGGATCAAATGCGTTATCCTTCTTTCATTGCCAATGAGTTTGCCGATATGATCGTCTGGAATCGGGGAGCGGAGCTCGTTGTCGCGGACTTCAGCCGATTGCCGGAAAGCGAACGAAACATGGTGACGCTGGTGTTTCTGGATCCGGAGTACCCCAAGAGGCTTGACAACTGGGAAGAATTTGCCCGTTTCATGACGGCGTTAATCCGGGCAGGCTTCGACAGCAACAAAAACAACCCCATGTACATGGAACGATATGAGCGTCTTAGACAGAATAGCGAAGACTTCATACGGTTGTGGGAGTGGCATGAGATCAGGCAAAAAAGCTCTGCCCCGGTCCATTATCTCCTTCCAGGCGGACAGGAATTGTCGTTCACGATCCATTGCGCGGCCCTCGACAATAATCCGGGACTGCAATGGTGCTTCTTCGTTCCTACACCCGGTTCGGGAACGGAAGAGCGGCTAGCGGACCTGCTGAAGCAAGACGCCGAAGGGCGGCCGCAAGCTTAGCCTGTTAGTTCCGTTAATAGTAAAGAGGCACAGTGGTTAGCCCCTTCTATCGTTGGTATGATCATAACACGATATCAAGACGAGGGGGGCTGTGTCATGAATACATATTCATATCAGGGCAAGCTGGCAGTGGTCACCGGGGCTTCATCCGGAATTGGCGAAGTGTATGCCGGGGCGCTGGCGGCACGAGGCTGCCATGTCGTACTAGCTGCACGCTCAGAAAAGAAGCTGCAAGCATTGGCCGGCGAAATTCAACGTAAGCATGGGGTGCAGGCCTATGCCCTGCCCTGCGATTTGGCCAAAGCAGGTGCCCCGCGCCAGCTGGCCGAATCCATTGCAGCGCTCGGCCTAACGGTAGATATTCTAATCAATAACGCAGGCATTGGCACGCATGGCCGCTTTGAGGAGATTGATCCAGAGCGCGAGCAGGCGGAAATTATGCTGAACACTGCGGCTCTTGTCGACCTGACGCATCATTTTCTGCCCGGCATGCTGGAACGCAAGGACGGAGTCGTCGTCAACGTGGCTTCAATGGCCGCATTTGCACCTTGCGCCTATTCGGCTGTCTACGGTGCAACCAAGGCTTTCGTGTTATCTTTCTCCGAAGCGTTGTGGGCCGAAACCCGTGGACGCGGGGTGCGCGTCCTTACCCTTTGCCCGGGTGCGACGGATACAGGCTTTTTCGATGCTGTCGGCAACAGGGACATGGCGGCGGGTAGCACATTGTCCACTCCAGAGAAAGTCGTTCAAGCCGGATTTCGCGGGATCGACAAAGGCAGCAGTTATATCGTCGACGGGCGAAATAATCACCTGGCCGCTCAGATGGGCCGTTTTCTTCCCCGGCACAGGGCAGCTATGCTAATGGAACGTGTCTCTCGCCCCAAAGAACATTGAGGAACCCAATTTAGATGCCATTCTCACGCGTTGTTCACCGTAGTGTATCTAAGCATAAAGTACGGTTTGACTCCAAGGGTTACATTTCTATATGAACAAAAGCCTCCTAGCAAGCGAAATTGAAGGGTAATATTAGATATAAAGGAGTGTCCGCACTTAGAGGGTGTCCCAGCCATTTCATGGCTTATGGGACACCCTCTTTTAATCCAAAACCTGCATCCACATACGTCGCAATGTTAGGTTGTAAACCCTGGTCCGTATACCTCAAACTCATAGATTCTTGCCGCAGCATTCGTGGTTTGTGTAGGTACCGTTACGTTAAGCTTAATATATCGGGCCGATACTGCTGTTATATTGTCTGCCGTAATACCGAGCCTATTGTTGGTTACGTTAACCACCGTGTTCCAGTTCGCCCCATCATTACTGACCTGAATATTATACGCTTTCGTGTTATATGAAGTCGTCTCTCCGCCTTCTGCTGCGTGCTTGATGATGAATTGGTTCACTTGCATCACGGAGCCAAGATCAATCTGCAGCCAACGGTTGCTGGACTTGGAGCACCACTTGCTATCATTAATGACGCTGCCTTCCACAGCTTTGGCCGCAGTTGCGAAGCGTTGCACGTACTGCTCCACCGTCGCGGGTCTATTCAATGCTAAATTCGGAGAACTCACTATTATCGTGCACGTAACCTTATTCGCTCCAGATTTCGAGGTTACGATGACCTTCATGCCCGTCTCCAGTGTCGTTGCTTTCGTTATTCCGTCTGCATTGTAAATCTCGAACGTCGGCACTCACCGTGCCGATCGCCGGGGTCAAGGCTAATCGCCGAGCCTCCGTTTGTCTCATAGGTCACGACTAGTTGGTTGGGGCTACCCCCCTTGATCGCCAAAAACAATAAAATTTTATATATCTAATGATAATATATTGACTTGATATATATCTAAGTGATATATTGTGGTCGTGATATACAAATTTCCCTAACCTATAAGGAGGCCAAATTTTGAACAGTCAGGATGTTATTTTAGGCATACTTATGAAAGAAGCGTCGACTGGGTACCAAATAAAACAGTCATTAGAAAATGTATTCTCTAATTTCTATAGTTCCAGTTATGGAACGATCTATCCCACTCTTGCCCGAATGGAAAAGGAGGGGTTAATCACTAAGGAAAATGTGCTCCAGGACGGTAAGCCTAATAAGAATCTTCTAACTATAACGCCTAAAGGCAGAGAATGTTTTAACGCCTATTTACTAGGCCCGCTAGAAGGAGACAGCATCAGGAAATCTGATTTTATGATGAGGCTGTATTTTGGTGAATTCGTCGGATATGACAAGGTGATTGTGTGGTTGAAGCAAGCCCAAGAGGCATCAAACACCAAATTAGATCAATTACTTGAGCAATATTCGCTTTATAAAGATGAAATGCATCCAGCACAGATCATCTGCATCCAAATCGGGATAGAAGAATACAAGGCTAAACTTACAACCATTGCTGAGGGATTGGTAAGCCTGGAGAAGTTAGTGCAAGAGCAGAATTTATAGGAGGAATGGATATGAACACAATTTTTATCACGGGTGCTTCATCAGGCATTGGGAGAGCTACAGCAAAGCATTTTGCTGAAAAAGGATGGAACGTAGTTGCCACGATGCGTTCACCTGAACAAGAAACTGAGTTTATTACACTGGATAATGTGTTGATACTAAGGCTTGATGTTGAACAATCAGATACTATTCAAACTGCGTTAACAGAAGCGATTGAGCGGTTCGGTACTATTGATGTTCTTCTCAATAATGCTGGATATGGAACAATGGGTCTGATAGAAGCCGCTACGGAGGAGCAGATTAGAAGACAGTTTGAAGTGAACGTTTTTGGTCTGATCCGTATGACTAAAGCCATGCTGCCACATTTCCGATTGAATCAAAAAGGGATGCTGATCAACATCTCTTCTATGGGTGGGAGAGTGACCTTCCCTACGATGTCTTTATATCATTCGTCCAAGTTTGCAGTAGAGGGTTTTTCTGAGTCCGTCTCTTATGAATTAGCATCACAAAACATCAAAGTAAAGTTGATTGAACCCGGTGCTATTCATACGGACTTCGGTGGAAGGTCCATGGAATTCTTTTATAATGATGATTTAACAGACTACAAGCTATTTACTGCTGCGTTTCGCACGAAATTGGGTGAGATGGAAAAACAAACGTCCTACGCCTCCCCTCCAGAAATCGTTGCCGAAACCATATACCAAGCGGCCACAGACGGTACAAATCAATTCCGGTATATTGTTGGAGAGGATGCAAAGATGCTCATTCAGATGAAAGAAAATACGGATGAAGAAGAGTATTTAACTAATATCGCCCAGCATTTTGCTTGAAAAGAGAATACGTGCCTGATTTTCGGCTATGGACGCTGTTAGCAGGAGGTATACTATACTCATCCTGAAACATGCAGGTGTGATCATGATTCAAAATGAGGAACGCAAATTGGAGTATTATAAAGCCCTTATCGAGAAAAAGTCTGACTATGAAGGTGTCTTCTATGTGGGAGTCACCTCCACCGGCGTATTTTGCCGACCTACTTGTCCAGCCAGGAAGCCAAAGTACGATAACTGCGAGTTCTACGAGACAGCGCAGCAGGCACTTCTAGCCTCCTTCCGCCCATGCCAGCGCTGCCGGCCCTTGTCCCACCCGAATCATGTCTCCGATATCGTCCGGCTACTGGTCGAGGCCGTTGAGCAAAACCCGGAGAAGCGGTGGAAGGGACAAGACTTCAAGGCATTATCCATTGACGAATCGACCGCCCGCCGTCAATTTAAAAAGCGCTTTGGCATGACATTCGTTGAATATGCCAGGTCCCGTCGAATGGGACTGGCCTTGAAGAGCATCCGGTCGGGGGGAAAGATTATTGATACACAATTAGCTTCTGGCTACGATTCCAGCAGCGGATTCCGTGACGCCTTCTCCCGCATTATGGGCGCAACGCCTACGCGGTTAGATGATAGCCTTATTCTTAGGGCATCCTGGCTGGACACGCAACTCGGCCCTATGATGGCAATAGCGGATGACAATGAGCTATATCTCCTGGAATTCGTAGATCGCCGAGGTCTAGAACGTGAGGTCGAACGGTTAAGGACAAGACTTCAAGCGGCAATTATACCAGGACAGACCACCCCTATTCAGTCTATCGAGAATGAACTAAGCCAGTATTTTGAAGGAATGTTAACCGAATTTAAGACCCCTCTCCATCTAATGGGATCGCCATTTCAGAAGAGTGTGTGGGAACAGTTACAGAAGATTCCAGCGGGCGAAACAAGCTCTTACGCCGATATCGCACTGGCGCTTGGCAAGCCCACCGCATATCGTGCGGTAGCACAAGCGAATGGGGCCAATCAACTGGCGATCGTCATTCCCTGTCATCGCGTAATTAACGTCAGTGGTGAACTCGGCGGGTATGGCGGTGGAGTCGCACGCAAAGAATGGCTGCTAAATCATGAGAAAACCGGGGGTTCAAAAAATGAACAATCAACTTGAACAGGCACAGAAGTTACACGATCTGCACAGAAGCGGCAATCCGCTAGTCCTTGTCAATGCCTGGGACGCAGGAAGCGCGCAAATTATTCAAGGAGCAGGGGGCCAAGTCATTGCCACCGGCAGCTGGTCTGTAGCTGCTGCACATGGATACGAGGATGGAGAGAAGCTTCCTTTCGACCTCGTTCTATCCAATCTTCAGCGGATAAGCAATAGCGTAGATCTGCCCATTACAATTGATATAGAAGGCGGTTATGGATCATCTCCCGAAATGATCAAGAACAATGTGCTAAAGATCATCGGGTGTGGAGCCGTAGGAGTCAATCTTGAAGATCAAAAGATCCATGAGCCGGGATTATACGCCATAGATGAGCAAGCCTTGCGTATCGCAGCTGTGCGGGAAGCCGCTGAGCATACTTCGATTCCCCTTTTTATTAATGCTCGAACTGATGTCTTCTTAGAGACACCAACAGATGAGCATGACGAGGCTCACTTGGATGCTGTCCTTCAAAGGGTACATGCCTATACAGAGGCCGGAGCTCACGGAATTTTTGTGCCGGGTTTGTGTAACGAGAGGCTGATCGAGAAATTATGCCAGCAGTCTTCAATCCCTGTTAATGTTATGATTTCCTCGGACTCACCCCCACTCCAGAAGCTGGCATTATTAGGCGTCGCTCGCATCAGTTACGGCCCGCATCCGTACTTGATCTTGATGGATGCTTTAAAACAAGCTGCTGTGAGAGCCCTAGCATTACAGGAATTGTGAATGAGGCAGGACTAATTAATCTGGTACCCTTTCCATACACTTTATAAATTGGAACTTCTATGTTGTCTATGAAATCCCCAGCCCTAGCTGGTAGCCCGTGCCCATGGGTATGATTTTGGCGCTAATGTGAATGTAGGAACCTCACCGATTCTGTGCTCCCCACTCGCACAGCTGCTCCAACACAGGTAGAAGGGTCTGCCCTTTCGGTGTCAGCGAATACTCCACTTTGGGCGGAATCTGCGGATACTCCACGCGCTTCACCAGCCCGTCAGCCTCCAATTCCTTAAGCTGCGCGCTGAGAACCTTGTAAGTCACCGCTCCGAGCTGTCTCTGCATTTCGTTGAACCGAATCGAGGGTTTGGCGGACAGCAGATACAGAATCGCCATCTTCCACTTCCCGCCGATCACCGACATCGTATAACCGAATGGTGTGTCTTGGATCACCGTCTCCTTGCCCTTCAAATCAGAAATGCCCATATTCACGCTATCCTTTCGGATAGTAGCCCACTTGTTTGTGCGTACTATCCCTTTATTTTCGCTCAGTCTATAATAGCTTTACTTTGAAGTAAAGGGGCGCAGGAGCACGGGGAAACCGCGATCGGACTGTTCAAAAAGTATGTCGGAGAGCATCGGCCGGCGGGGAGCATGATCGGGGTGACTTACCTGGCATTTCCGGAACAGTGGGTAGAGGTTCGGGCTGTGGCTCATGTAGGTTAAGAAAAAAGAGGGGACCTCCTAACCTTTGATCGCAAATACGATGGCGCGGGGCTAAGTCGTCGGGTATTGAGGATGGTCCTTAAAACCGTTAGCTTATCTTACCCCCGCCTGATGTGATCGACGTTCCGGTTCATCAGATGCCGGACCATCCTGCTATAGATTATTTTCTTGAACGGGCTGAGCCCTTGCGGATGACCCGTGAAGAAGGCATCGGGGCTGTCGTAAATCCCGAAATCCTGAACGATGCCTTCTTTTTGCACATAGGTATCATTTTCGTTCCAATAGATCTCCGGCTTTTGAAAATTATCGGTCGCAACGCCATAACCGCAAAATGAACCCGTACACTGTTCGAATTTTTGCTGAAGCTTGGTCAAATAGGGGACATCCAGTATAAATCCCTCAATATTCAACCACTTATCTTCATATAGCACTTCAACCCAGCTATGAATGATCTCCTGGGGGGATAATCGGTAATACCACCCTTTCATTGCCCCCTTTTGCAGCTTCTTGTCGATGGCAAATCCATGCATACGGCATGGCACGCCCACAGCCCTTAGCAGCGCCATAAACAGCACTCCCTTTGTATTACACTGACCGTAGCCATCCTGCAATACTTCCGATGCCGGAATATCATCCGCCCGGTTATAGCCGAAGCGGATTTCGTCACGAACGTAGTTATAGATGCCGAGAATTTGGTCCTTCCTGGACATCGAATCCCACTGGCGGCTGTGAACAATTTGCTGGATTAACGGGTGAGAATAGTTCAACAATTCGGTTTCCTTCAAGTATGCACTCATGGAACACACCTCCTGCACCCATTGTAAGGTTAATGCAGGCAAGAAACTTTTAAAAAGACGCTATCTTTGCGAATACCCTTCGCCGTCATTCCCAGCAATTGCTTGCTGGTGGCGGCTAAATGGGACGGACTGTCAAATCCTGCGGCCATAGCCGCATCCGTGATGCTGAGCCCCTCAAAAATGAAATAGGTTGCCTTCTGCAGCTTGTGCAGCACCATGTACCCGCTAAGCGATATGCCAGTATTTTCTTTAAAGAGGTGCGACAATCTGCTGTTGGATAAACCAAATTGCCGGGCAAATTGACTGATGGAGTGTTCGGAGTCGGTGCAATCTTTGATGAGCTGAATACACTCTCTTATTCTCGGATCAACAATAGCAGTATTCACCTGTTGTACGCCCAATAGCATCATGAGTTGTCCCAGAAAAGAACGATAGCTGTCCGGGTCCTTAACGCCAGCATACTCTTTACGCACAAATTCGCGAATGCTCTTCATCATTCCTTGCGGAAACATATGAACCTGCTGCCCCGCCAGAAGCCGCTTAAAGCTTGCAGCCATCTCAGAGGTGCTGTCTATCAGAAGGAGCATCAACGGGTGTCCTGCTTCTTTTAAGCGATGAACGACATTCGAATTGATAATGATCCCTGGACCACTCAAGCTTTGCCCTGCCACCTCAATGTCAAATTCGCCTGTTAATGAGATCGTCACCTGTAAAAAAGAATGCCGGTGCTCTTCCGCATCAATCGAATCTGACACCACCATCAAGTGATGCTCCGCTCCATATAAATTCATCATGTTCTAATCACGGAAAATCCAGCTCATCATCGATGACACGGAATATCTCCCTACTCCGCACCGGATAACGGGCATCTAGTTCCTCCCACTTCCGCTTCGGTAAAATCAAAAATTCGTGCGTATCGGAAAGATACGAGGCCTCAAACAGTCGAATTTCGTATTTGTCCCGGATCAGCTCCTGAAAACCGCGAATCGTGATATAACGATCATTTCCGATAAAGGTAAGCGCAATCGAATGCATTTGTCCATTGTAGGTAACATCCAGTCCTTTGTCCGTAGGCGTCACCTCGACCGTTTCATCGGGAAGCTGTTTACCGAACAATCGAACGATCTCCTCGTCCTCTTCTCTCCAATCTATGATGACGCTGTTCGCAAAAGAAAATTGCTGCAGCTGTTGCTCATCTCCTTCGAGTAGCAATGTCAGCTCGCTGTCGCTTGGCATTCTCATCCCCGTATCCTCCTTGTGTTCATATCAGGCCCAAACCAAATGCTCTACAACTTGGTAGAATCTTATTTTTGCATAATCAATCTCTGATACACCATAGGATTGGCAGGCTGTAGTCACCGTGTGTGAATACTAAATCTTCTTTACAGAACTTCCTAAACGCCAAAAATCATATATTCTCTTGCTTTAATGCATCAATAATATTCTCCTTTTTTATTTTAGCTCCGGAATAAACAACCGCAGAGCTGACAATGACAAATACACACACAATGACAGACAGAATGCTCATCCAGGGCAGGGTGAACCCATAGCTGAATTTGTTCGCAAATGCTTTATAGATCAGAACCATCACGGCGAAACTGACAGGAAGACCATACAAGAGCGACTTGACCCCATAAAAAACACTCTCATAGTTCAGCATTTTTGCAAACCCCTTTGGCGTCGCGCCTACGGATTTCAGCATCGCAAATTCCCGTTTGCGAAGAGCCAGCCCTGTTGAGATCGTATTGAAGATGTTCGCAACGGAAATCGCAGAGATTAATACGATGAAACCGTAAGAAAAGACGTTCATCAGCAGAATCTGTTGTTCTTCTCTTATTCTGGATTGATATACATTGTAGACATTCAGATTGGTCTCATTCATCGCTTCAATTTCCTGCTGCGTTTTCACCGATTCCGTGCTTTTCAAATGGAGGTACATCGAAGCGTTAGCCAGCTCCTCGCTGTCTGCCAGCCGATTCATGACGCGTTCCGACACGATCATATTTAACCCGCCTACGCCTACCGGGCTCATCCCCATCGGTGCCTTATCCGTCAATGCGGCAACTATCACTTTATTTGCCTTCGTTTCTTCCCCGCTCTCATTAAAAAAACTCGTTAGCTCGATATGTTGACCGATATTCGCATATATGGACTTCGTCTGAATATATTTACCCGTATCTATATCTTTGTAATGAATCGTATCCATCACGATTGCGGCGGGATGATCCAGATCCGTAAGCTGTTCGTAATCTGCGTGGGCCGCTCTGGCATAGGCTTGCAGGCTCGAATCATTCAGTGCATAGAGCTTAATTTCGTAAGGGTATTTCCCGTCTTGCAGCATACTTTTATCCTGCTTAACCTTCTCTTGCAACTCGTCGGCGATGCTTGCTGCATCGACCCAAGCGTTCCTGACTAACTCATGACTGACGCTATATTCCGTAACGCCATCCAGAGATACAAGCGATTGCATCAACCGGTCATCTAGTCTTTCGCCATTACTGGACGACACTTCAATATCGTAATTGATGCCTTCCAGCGACAATGCCAGAGATTGTGTCAGGCCAGTCGTGAAAAACGATATCGTCAAAAACAAAACGATGCTGATGACAAGCGAAAAAAGAATAACATGATATCTTCGTTTGTTCCTTTTTAAGTTTTTCAGCC
Organism: Paenibacillus sp. FSL R7-0204; assembly: GCF_038002225.1. Taxonomy (NCBI): domain Bacteria; kingdom Bacillati; phylum Bacillota; class Bacilli; order Caryophanales; family Paenibacillaceae; genus Paenibacillus; species Paenibacillus sp. FSL R7-0204. The sequence continues at coordinate 316,755 of NZ_JBBOCA010000001.1, read as the reverse complement.
CGATTTCTGCTTCGATTCCGAAGAGCTTACGAATGATCTTCGGCGTCTTCACTGCTTTGGCCGTAAGCTTTACGTCAGTGGTTTGGCGAATCGCGTCCATGGGAGATACCCTGGATGCTTTAACCGCCGGGAGATACACCGAAACGAAAATCGTCAGCATCGAAACAAGACAAGTAATCAAGAGCAATAACGGCGTGACGATAAGCCTCAGCTTTTCACTAGTCCATAATGCCCCTTCAATCATTGTGTTCATGAACGAAAAGGTGATTCCGATTCCGGCAAGACCGCATAAGATGCCAATGGGAATGCTGATCAAACCAATGACGATACCTTCAAAAAATACGGAATTTCGCTTCTGCCTTTTCGTCGCCCCCACGCTCGCGAGCATCCCTAAATGGCGGGAACGTTCCGAGACGGATATCGCAAAAGCGTTATAGATGAGTCCAACCGCGCCAATTATAATGGCCCCCATAATGATTGCCGATAATGAGAACATCATGCTGGATGAGGCTCCGCTGCTGGACAAGCCATAATAACGAAGCAAATCGTTATTATATTGGACAGTGTCAATTTGGTTTTTCTCAGCCAGCTTCTCCGCATGTGCGAACAAGAACGGATTGGCCTGCTGCAAGACCACCGACGCATCGACCTGATCGTCCCCTCCGATGATATGATCATCGACATAGCTAATGATCGTATAAGCCGGGGCCCAAGCCGTTTCCGACACCGGACGTTTAATGAAGCCTACCACCGTATAATCCCTAATTATGCTATGCTGTAATGTCTCGGTCAATGTGCCGTCTTTCCTGCGCAGCGGTTCCGTCTGATCCAGGGGATGATCGCCCCCTTGTTTGAATCGGTCGCCGACGCGAAGCGTTAGACGGTCGCCGATTTCGTACTTCACTTTGCCATTTGTTGCAACAGACTCGGAGATCACAACCTCCTTGTCCGTGTGCGGAAGACGCCCCTTGCTTATTTCAATCTGAAATTGTGTGAACCCTTGCACATCATATTCCTTAATGAACAAGTACGGCTTATTGGAATTTTGTCCCCCTTCTAATGGGGCATACCCAAGGTCTCTTGTGATTGCAACCGTTTTGGTTGCATCATCGCCCTTTATCGCCGCAAGCTGTTCCTTGGTTATATCTTGATACTGAACATGCCACTCCCCTGTATCTGTGATCGTTTGTCTGATCATTAAATCCGCAAAGGAAAAAATAAGCGTAATGACAGCGGTCATCATGGATACCGAAATAATTACGCCAAGAATAGTCACAAGTGTTCGTCTCTTGTTCTGCTTCAGATGCCGGATGGTTAATGTATTGACAATATTCATCGCCTTATCACCTCGTCTTTGGCAATCCTCCCATCTTCAATTGAAATGATTCTGTCGGCTTGCAGGGCGATCCGTTCGTCATGCGTGATTACGAGCAGGGTCTGATGATAGGTCTTATTCAGCATTTTCAATAAATCGACGATCTCGCTGCTATTCCTGCTGTCCAGATTCCCGGTGGGTTCGTCGGCCAGCATGATCGCAGGATTGCCGATGATCGCCCTGCCAATCGAGACACGCTGCTGCTGTCCACCGGATAGCTGATTCGGCAGATGGTTTAATCGATGCTGCAAATTCAACGTATTCACAAGATCAGCCAACTGCTTTTGATCTACCTTTTGTTGATCCAGCAAGAGCGGCAGCGTAATATTCTCTTCCACAGTCAGGACGGGAAGCAGATTGAAAAACTGGTAGATCAGCCCGATTTGCCTGCGTCTGAAGATGGCCAGCTGCGTTTCGTCCAAGGTATACATATCCGTATCCTGAACATACACTTTCCCGCCAGTCGGTCGATCCACACCGCCCAGCATATGAAGGAGTGTCGATTTCCCCGATCCGGAAGGTCCGATAATTACGACGAATTCACCTTTTTGGACCGAAAAGGAAACATCATCAAGCGCCTTCACCGCCGATTCGCCTGTGCCGTATATTTTGGACAAATTTTCAATGGTTAAAATCTCCATTTCCATCCCTCCTTCCCTAGAAGCTCAATTCCAGTTATATACCATCTCTCTATATCCAACATCCCAAAGGATTTCATTCCCCTCAATGGTTATCTTAAGCTCATTAGCCCCGGTGAGATGAAGGATCCTATTGTCCGGCTCATGGAGCTGATCTTCTGCAGATACAGACAGGAGCTCATGCCCGTCCACGGTAACCTTAAGGCTGCCCTGAAAATCCTTATGATCAGGAATTCCATAATTCAAGCTAAGATACAGATCACTCTTATTGCCTAGCGAATACGTATATGTTTCCTTCTTTTTACCTTCGATGCCATACACATTATATTGGGGTGTCACGTCTTGACCGCCAATCTTAAGACTGTCCTGTTTGGTTCCCGTTACTCGATTTCCGGTACTATCTTCCCATTCGTTTATCGCTACAAAAGGGGCCAACTCTTTGGTGAACACTTGATCAACTACTCCGAAGACCCCCCACACGCCGAGCATTAAGACAGCACCGGCAATTCCCGTAGCAGTGATATTTCTCCAGTAGTTTTTTGTACGGAAGCCAATCTGGTACGCCCCGAATCCAATAGCAGCGCCCAATGAGTTCTTTATGACGTCGTTCGTGTCAAAGCTGCCGAGGAATGTTAGTGCCTGGATGGTCTCCACCACAAGAATGGACAGGATAAACCCTGTCATGAAGCGAACAAAGCTGGTGCGGTATAACAGCGGAAACAGTATGCCCAAAGGTATGAAGGCTGCAATATTTCCAATACCCACCAAGTCCATCAGTGTAGGATGTAGAAGATCGGAAAGACCCGGCACCCTAAAAAAATCGTCCGGCAAAAAAATAAAGGTGTACTGACTGGTTTGATCTACAGTATCCGCTCTGCCGAAAGCAAAAAACATAAAATAAAGAATAATCAGGGCGTAGCCTATCGTGATAATAAAAGTAATCTTGCGTTGCTGGTTCATTTGCATGGTTGTACCTCCATTGTTCATCTGATAAATATCATTTTAACTGTCCAAAATGACTTTACAGTGACGTTGGAGGTGACAGTTCAGTCACTTACGGAATGCTGTTAAATCACATGCTTATAAAATTTGATCCGAAACTCTGTACCCCTCCCGCTGTCGCTCGTTACATCAATCACGCCGTTCTGGCTTGCAATGATGCTGTGAGCCATCGCAAGCCCTATACCGATGCTTCCTTCATTTGCATTTTTTCCTTTATAAAAACGTTTGAAAATATAAGGCAAATCCTCTTTCGGAATGCCCTCTCCGTTGTCAGCAATAACGATTTCCGTGTATAACACGTTGTCGGAAAATGTGATGGTAATCGCACCGCCCTCAGGTGTATGCTCCACTCCATTTTTCAAAATATTGATAACCGCTTCAGCAGTCCAACGGAAATCGCCGGCAAAAGAGACGTTGTCATCCCCTGTGATGGAAACGGTCTGTCCTTTAATATCCATCGGAATCATAACCGGCTCCAGTGCCTTTTGGATTAAGGTTCTCATGTGTATTCGATCTTTTTTGAACGGGATAGTTCCCGCTTCCATTTTCGCTAGCTTTAATAAGGATGAAACAAGCCAATCGATCCGTTCAAGCTGAATGCGAATATGATGGGTGAACTCCGTTCTTTTGAGTGGAGGCAGATCAGGGGCGCTTAACAGATCTGCCATGACTGTCATAGAGGTGATCGGTGTTTTGAGCTGATGTGAAATATCGGAGATGGCATCGGTCAGTTGAAGCTTATCCCGCTGCAATAGCGAACGATGCTCGGAGAGCATGCGTGTCACCTTGTAAATATCATTCTTTAAGATGCTAAGCTCACCTTCTTGATTATCGCGAGGGTCAAGGGAGGCCAGGCCGCTGCTAATCTCCCGCAAATAGACGGACAGCTTCTCTAGCTCGTAATATCTCCGTTTTGTGAATAATACAGCTGTGCCGGTAAGCAGCACGGATACAATAATAACCAGGGCTGCGGTGACAGACGAAATGAAAGCAGCAATGCCGATCGCCGATAAGCTGATCGAACCCATGACGAGTAATAATATTTGATTTTCCCGATTGCGCAGCATCTAATCACCAACCTTATAGCCTAAACCGCGTACCGTTTTGATCAGAGCCGGCTGCTCTGGATTATCCTCCAGCTTTTCCCTTAGCCTTTTGATATAAACCGTTAACGTATTGTCATTCACGAAGTCGCCGGCCACGTCCCAGATTTGCTCCAAGAGCTGATTCCTGGTGAGGACCTGTCCAACGTGGTTGCCAAAGATCAGCAATAAGCGGTATTCCAGAGCGGTTAGCGAAATTTCGGCACCGTTTTTATATACTTTGCCTTCCAGCGTATGGATGCGCACATTGTCAATGTCGATGACCGCTCCGGCATGGGACAGCTTCTGGTATCTCCGCAAGACGGACTTGATCCGGGAGAGAAGCTCACGAACCCGAAAAGGTTTGGTAATGTAATCATCGGCTCCCATATCGAGTCCCATCACGACATTGACCTCATCATCAATCACTGTTAAGAAAATGACCGGGATATCCCGTCGTTCCTTCACCATCTTGCATAATTCATAGCCCGTTCCGTCTGGAAGCTGTAAATCGAACAGGCACAAAGTGAACTGATCGATGTCTTCGGCGAGCACCTTTCGGGCTGAAGCGGCATCATGGCAGAGAACAGTCCAATAACCCTCTTGCTGCAGCGAATATTCCAGTCCCGACGCGATCGTCTTATCATCTTCAACTAATAATATTTTCATCTGAAGGTCATCCTTATGATTGATTTTAGAACATTTAATGAATTCCACGACTACACAATCTCTTTATTATAATGCCCTCTTGTGTCTGTTTCCTGATTGAAGGCCGCATTATTCATCGAGTTATTTAATTTGCCTGAGGCCATATTAATGACTTCCACAACCTGCTCTTTAGATTCAACTGTGAAGTTTAATCGGAGCGCCTCGATTCCTTTGAGGTTTGGCAGCTCATCCAACAGATTAAGCGTCTTCCCATTAAGAATAGTCGCTGTACAATCCTCATGGGAAAGGATAGGGAACGTTCCTTGCTCATCTTTTAACTCATAGCTCTTCGTTCTGCAAATTCTGCATTGATTCATTTTTCTCATCGGACAATATTTGGTGAATATCAACGGAGCCTTGCCATACACAATCATTTCCAGCGCAGGATAGCCGTCATTTTCTTCAACATAGGCATTTATTACATCTTCAATTTGGCTCTTATTCATTTCATAAGATAAAGTGACTCGTTTGGCACCTAATTTATATAGTTCATAGCAGCTAGTAGCATTAATAACATTTAGAGAATAGTCCGTAACGAACGGATTTGTTCCTTTGTAGTGATGAATCCCGCCATATCCTCCGATCAGCAGCTGTCCTTCTTTTTCCTCATAATCATTCTGATTTCTTCTAACCACATTGTCAAAATAAATTTCCTTAATTCCATAGCTCACGCAAGCATCATACTGTTCCTGATTCGTTACAGAGGCCGTAAGGTATGGTTGTTCAGGGGCAAAGCTTATTTTTTCTTTTGCTTTCACAGCCTTGGTTCTTTTCTGCTGGCTGTTAAGCTTTAAGTCATACAAGCCCAGTACAATATCTCTTCTTGCTGCATTTAACAGTTTAGCTGGAATAAAAGCATTGCCTTCCTCATAATCGACATGATTAAGCTCGAATATCGAATCATTTAATCTGGAGAATTGCTTGATGACCTGGTCTTTGGTTGTTGGATTATTAATGGCTTCGCCTAGTATTTCCTCGCTTTCATAGGAATAGTTAAAGCCTAAGCCCTCCGCCTCTATGACAAGCTTTGAATCTGGATATGCATATACTCTAAGATCCAGGTCAAACCGCTTAAATTCTTTTTCCAGTGAGGCTTCTAATTCTTTGTGATAGAAATAATCCTTCGTTTTATAGACTATATCTCCCACAGACAACTTTTCTTTGACTTTGATATAGCAGACATCATCTGCTTTGTTGATTAAGTCGCCATTTTTATCGTATAGTTTGGCAATCGCTAAATTAACATCTTCATTGTTATGACTTATCCGGATGGTATCGTTTTGATTTAAAGTACGTGTAAGCGTTATTTCATACCTGTCTTTCTCAATCTTGGTGATGGTTCCAATTTCATAACCAAAGTTATTAGGTCTTGAGATGTTCGTAATATTTCTCCGGTCTTCGTGAAACAAATATCCTTTAGTAAATGTCCGATTGAATGTTTTTTTCAGATTTTCTTTATCTTCTTCGGTGATTTTATGATCTAAGGCCATGCGATATTTGGATACAACATTAGCCACATACGTAGGTGCTTTCATTCTACCCTCTATTTTTAAAGAATCGATTTCTTTCAAATCATGGATGTAATCGATTGTGTTTAAGTCCTTAGTAGATAGAATATAGCTTTTCCCTAAAGAGGTATCTGTTGTCTTATCCATTAGCTCATACTCCTTACGGCATGAACCCACACATCTTCCGCGATTTGCGCATCGATTGCCGAGTAATCCTGACATTAGACAGTTTCCCGAATACGATACACATAACGCACCGTGAACGAAAATTTCTAAAGGGATGTCAGCTACTCTTTTGATCTCTTTTACTGTTTCAATCTTAACCTCACGGGACAGAACCACTCTTTTCGCACCAAGTTCTTTAAACAATAAAGTTCCGTCTACATCGTCTATTCCCATCTGAGTGGAACAATGTGCTTCCATATCATGAAAGTTTTTAACGATATAATCGAAGGCCGTCAGGTCCTGGACGATAATGCCATCCACACCGATTTCATTTAATTCGTGTATCTGCTCTTTCATCTCTTCCACTTCGTTTTCGAACACGATGGTATTCATGGCAACATAGATTTTAACGTCCCTCAGGTGCGCATACGTAACAGCCTCTTTTAACGTTTCCAAGTCAAAATTAGATGAATACGCGCGTGCACCAAATTTTTGCATCCCTAAGTATACCGCATCACAACCATTGGATATTGCAGCTTTCAAAGCTTCCATATTGCCTGCTGGCGCTAATAATTCAGTCATAGATTATCCTTACCTCCTACTTCTTTTAACCGCTCAAACTTAGCACCATTGATCATAAAATAAGAAACTACATTTAAGCTACGGCAAATAGCACAAACCAATGGCTTGCGCTTTTGTTCTAACAACCTTATTTGCCTTGAGAGGCTTGTCTCATGATTATTCTTTATAATAATTCCTTCAGTACATTTTTAGCCACGCGTACCTTCTCCTCATTGGCCTCACGGAGCATGCCTACAATATCCTGAATATCACGCTCTGCTGCGGTAACCATGAACTCTTCATCCTGGTACGCAAACAATTGAATGATATTCACCTCAAGTGATTCTGAAATCTTATGTAAATTCAATAAAGAAACGTTCTTCTCCCCACGTTCAATCTGCCCTATGTATGAAAAATGAAATCCACCCTTCTCCCCAAGTGCCTCCTGCGACAGTCCCCGCTCTTTCCGAAGAGCACGAATCCGGGCTCCGACCTGCTTCAATATTTCCTTATCCATCACCGTATTCACCTCTCCATGTCCAAAGTGTAGACAAGTTTCTTAAAGGTAAACACCAATTAATAGATATTATTATTTATTATAATACTTATAGGTATTATAATAGGTGTAATACTTTTCCAAATATGCTATGGGGGGCTTTCACTATGGGAAGAAGCTTGCAAGAGAAAATTAACGACTATACAAGTCTAGCCCGTTATCACATGAAGTTAGCTCATATTATGAGAAATCACAAGCAATACAAGACTGCGTTCTTTCTTTGTCATTCATCCCTTATCTCCATGATTCGTGCGTTATACATCTATGAGCATAAGACAGAGTTCGGTTCAGAGATATCATTAAATGATCTGTTACTCCTGATACATACCGACTATCACCCCGGGCTTGAGATTGTGGTGTTTGTAGGGGAATTGAATTATATCGTTAACGGGGAGGGGAAGGAGTTAGAAATGATAAAAGACGGGGATATGAAGAGAGTGATGAGACGGGCGGGTGAGGTTTTAGAGGAGTTGTGTTGGAGGATGAGGAGGTAAAGAGAGGTTATTATAGCAAGGAAAATACCTTTTTGCACTGATGTGAATTTACTATCCATATACAACGAATGCGACACCATCTTCCTTCCGTGGGATGTGACGGAAATGTTCCACTCAAAATAAGATAGCCCAATGTACCTTTCCAGCGTTACTATAGCCCAAAACTTCCAAAAAATGATATGATTTTTATATTCTATACCGGCATCTTTATTTTAAACAGAGGTGAAACGAGATTATGTTCCTACAAAAAGAAGTAGTATATACTAAAAATGATAAATATTTGGCGCTTACTGACTATGTAATTAAAGCTAAGAACCAAATCTCCTGTTCCGCAGCCGCTACACTTATCATCCATAATGACACCATTGTTAATGAAAGCTACTTTGGCTCATATGAGTATAATTCAAAGATACAATCAGTGATGCCCTCAACCCGGTTTAATGTTGCTTCAGTAAGAAAGTCATACATTGGCTTTGCGATCAGCTTGGCCTTATACCAAAATAAGCTCTCAAGCATTGATGATTATATTTCAGAATACTTAGAAGATCTAAACCTAGCTGCTGTAGAAGGGGTTAGAATAAGACATTTATTAACACATACTCATGGACTCAAAAATAATCAAGAGAAACTCTTCCCGCCGGGATCGAATTGGAATTATAACAATATAGGAATCAATATGCTCATTAGATTAATACGGGAATTATTTGAAGCACCCCTGTCAGAGGTCATGCAACAATATGCTTTCAAACCCTGCAATTTCATTGAGACTGGTTGGTTTAAGAACAGCGATGACAATTTAGTATGGTTAAATGAAGAATATGCTGATGACCAAGGGGAAGAAGCCAATCTTTTTGTAAGTACCCGTGAATTGGCTTATTGGGGTCACCTTCATTTGAACCGTGGACTCGTTAATGGACAACAGCTTGTTCCGAAAGAGGTTATAGAACAAGCTACAATCAATCAGAGCCCCGCAAATCTTGATGATACTTTGCCTAGAAATGGCTTCGCATGGTGGATTCAGGATAAGCCTAGAGCTGTTTCTGAAATAGGGAACACACTCCCACCCGGGTCCTACCAAATTCTAGGACTAACTGGCTGTGCCTGTTTGGTTATTCCTGAACATCGGCTAGTCGCGGTTAGAATGTACAATCAAGTCGGTCCAAATCCACCAGGATACGACTACTTGGAGGATATTAAGGCATTTGGAGACAAAGTCTTATCGTGTACTTTGAACTAATCATTAATTCCACTCGTCGTTTTACCACTATTATGATGCGGTTCAGCGTACCATCTATATAGCGAAATGAAGGACGCCCTGATCGGGCGTCCTTTGCAATTGAAATATTCAGAAAATCGACACTAGCTGAGCAAATCCAACAACGTCTTCAACTGGGGGTTAAGCTCCAACACATTCAAGATGATCTGCAACGCTTCTGCACGTGTGGCATTGTTCTTGGGATCGAATCTTCCATTCCCTTTACCGCTAACAATACCTGCTTGCGCTGCTGCTATAATCTCGCTAGCTGCATAAGCACCATTCAAATCATTGAAGTTGCCCTTTATTGTATCTTTCGCCACGTTATTTACGTCTACGATATGGGACAGCATGACCACCATTTCTTCTCGTGTAATCGTCTGATTCGGCTTGAACGTACCGTCCGTGTAGCCATTGATTACCCCTGCCGCTACTAGATTCTCAACCGCTTCTTTCGCCCAGTGATCATCTATGTCCTTCAATACAACATTCGTATTGTTACCAGCTTGGATATTGAACACGCGATTCAGCATCGCGGCGAACTCCGCGCGGGTGATCGGATTATTCGGCCTAACCGTACCATCGTCATAGCCATTTATCAGTTTCAAGTGGACGAAGATATTGATTGTCTTTTCAGCCCAGTGCCCTTGCGTGTCAGTAAAATCAATTGTAGCGTTTGCTTCCTTCGCTTCCGCTACTTTGGATTCAATCGTCTTTACTAGATTGGTTTCATTAACAATGCTATTGTTAAATACATCAACCGTAGGCTCTGGAGAACCAGGAGTCGGTGCCGGATTAGGTGTCGATGATGCCGATGGCGTCGATGGTGTCGTTGGTGTCGATGGCGTCGATGGCGTCGATGGCGTCGATGGCGTCGATGTATCCGTGCCGCCGGATGGTTGTCTCGGCGTCACGGCATTAGAGGTATCAGAAGCTACGCTGCTGCCCGCACTATTGACAGCTTGCACCGTAAACGTATACGTCACTCCATTGGATAGCCCTGTTACCGTGATTGGGCTGCCCGCTCCTTTTACCGTAATATTTCCCGGCATAGCGGTGACCTCGTAGTAAGTGATGTCACTTCCGCCATTGGCTGGGGTAGTGAAGCTTACCGTTGCTTGTCCATCGCCAGCTACTGCAGTTACGCCCGTTGGAGCCGATGGAACCGTTCGCGGCGTTGCGCTCACTTCATTAGAAGAAGTGCTGTCCCCTCCCGGGTTCGTAGCTTGGATGACAAAATAGTACGTTGTACCGTTCGTTAATCCCATTACATCATAGCCGTATACCGAACCACTTACCGAAGCTTCCTCTGATCCATAAGCGCCGGAGGTTGTACTTTTGAATATTTTGTACCCCGTGGAACCGATCACCGGATCCCACTTTAGGCTTATTCGAGCATCTCCCGGAGTAGCTGGCCCCAGTACCGGTACTCCAGGCGCTGGAACTTGCGGCGTTGCGCTCACTTCATCAGAAGCTGTGCTGATTCCGGATGGATTCACGGATTTTACGACAAAATAATATGTTGTCCCATTGGTTAATCCCCTGACATCATACGTTAATCCGGTCACTGTAGCGACCGCATCTCCATAAGTGCCGGAAGCTGTCCCCTGGTACACGGCGTAGCTGACTGACCCATACACTTCGCTCCAATTCAAAAGCACATGACTGGCTCCCGTTGTAACAGACTCCACTCTCGGCGCAGCTACTCCAGGCCAGGGGAGTGTCACAGACTGGCTCGTAATCTGCGCCAGGCCGCTCGCATCGAAGGCGAGCTGCGCTCCCGTTACCCCGGCTGCGTTCGTTGCGCCAAGAGCGCTAAAGGTCGCGACTCCCTCGCTTGCCGTTGCCGTCGCCGTTCCCGTCAGCATCCACGTTCCTGTATCCTTCTTCGATACGGTCACCACCGTGGTGCTGTCGCTCACGCTCGTATTGCCATAAGCATCGCGAAGCGTCACGACCGGCTGCTGCGCGAACGCACCTCCGTTGCCGGCTGGTGCCGTAACCTCCGTGGTCAGCACCATCGAAGCCGTGCTTCCCGCCACTGGCGTAATGCTCAGCGTATTCGCCGCCGGCGTAGCCACACCAGCCACGCTCAGGCGGATGGTTTGCGCTGCCGCCTTGTTCAGCTTCAGTTTCGCCGTGGCCACCCCGTTCACAAACGTAACACGGATCGTATTCGGTGACGCGGTCAAGGCTGTCCCGTTGAAGCTGCCATACGAGCCGTCCGGCGCTTGCACGTAACCGGATATCGTCACATTATGCGCTCCGCTGAACGTCGTATCCGTGTTCTCCAGTGCGTTCTTCACGCTCAGCATGATCGCATCGTCTACACCGACTTCGGGAGCGGGAGCCGCTGCAGCTGCGCTGACCGTTTGCGCTGGCGTCGGAGCCGGAAGCGTGACGGCCGCGCTCGTAATCTGCGCTAGGCCGCTCGCATCGAAGGCGAGCCGCGCTCCGGTTACCCCGGCTGCGTTCGTTGCGCCAAGACCGCTAAAGGTCGCGACTCCCGCGCTTGCCGTTGCCGTCGCCGTTCCTGTCAGCGTCCACGTTCCTGTATCCTTCTTCGATACGGTCACAACCGTTGTGCTGTCGCCCACGCTCATATTGCCGTAAGCATCACGAAGTGTCACGACCGGCTGCTGCGCGAACGCGCCTCCGTTACCGGCTGGTGCCGCAACGTCCGTGGTCAGCTCCATTGAAGACGCGCTTCCCGCTACTGGCGTAATGCTCAGCGTATTCGCCGCCGGCGTGGCCACGTCTGCCACGCTCAGGCCGATGGTTTGCGCTGCCGCCTTGTTCAGCTTCAGATTCGCCGTGGCCACCCCGTTCACAAACGTAACACGGATCGTATTCGGTGACGCGGTCAAGGCTGTCCCGTTGAAGCTGCCATACGAGCCGTCCGGCGCTTGCACGTAACCGGATATCGCCACATCATACGCTCCGCTGAACGTCGTATCCGTGTTCTCCAGCGCATTCTTCACGGTCAACGTGATCGCATCATCCACCCCGACTCCGGGAGCAGGAGCCGCTGCGGCTGCACTGACCGTATGCGCTGGCGTCGGAGCCGGAAGCGTGACGGCCGCGCTCGTAATCTGCGCCAGACCGCTCGCATCGAAGGCGAGCCGCGCTCCCGTTACCCCGGCTGCGTTCGTTGCGCCAAGAGCGCTAAAGGTCGCGACTCCCTCGCTTGCCGTTGCCGTCGCCGTTCCCGTCAGCATCCACGTTCCTGTATCCTTCTTCGATACGGTCACCACCGTGGTGCTGTCGCTCACGCTCGTATTGCCATAAGCATCGCGAAGCGTCAC